>NZ_AVOP01000004.1:0-131927 GCF_000733275.2 Enterobacter sp. EGD-HP1 | reverse complement strand
TACAGAGCGCACAATCTCACGCGAAGTGATCGTACCCTTTCCAGTCCAGCGTAACGGGCGCACCGTCTTTCACAAACTTCAGCCCTTCGCTCTCCGGCATGATCTGACCGATACAGGTAAATTTCGCGCCGAGATGCGCTAACGCCACGTCCAGCGTTCCGCGGTTGAGCTCAGGCACCGTGAAGCATAGCTCGTAATCTTCACCACCGGACAGCGCCCAGCGCAGCGCCTGCTCAGGTTCCACATGGCGAAGCAGTTGCTCAGACAGCGGGAAGAGATCCAGATCAACGCGCGCACCTACGCCGCTGGCATTCAGAATATGCCCGAGGTCCGAGATCAATCCGTCAGAAAGATCGATAGCCGAGCTTGCCCGCTCGCGCAGCGCCTGGCCGTGCAAAATACGCGGCGTTGGCCGCAGATGGCGTTTCACCAGATACGCCGCATCGTCAGCGTCTTTAACCGTTAAACGGTTCTGAAGGATCGCAAGCCCTGCCGCGCTGTCGCCCGGCGTACCGGTCACGTAGATCCAGTCGCCGGGTTTTGCGCCCGAGCGCTTCAGCGCGCGGCCGAGCGGCACGTAGCCGTGGATCGCCAGCGTCATCGACAGCGGCCCGGCTGTGGTATCACCGCCAATCAGCTGCATATCGTAATAATTCAGCTGTTCAAACAGCGCGTCGCTAAAGGCTTCAAGCCAGGCTTCATCCACCTCAGGCAGGGTCAGGGCCAGCGTCAGCCACGCGGGATCGGCGCCCATCGCCGCCAGATCGCTAACGTTAACCGCCAGCGCTTTATACGCCAGATCGGCAGGATCGATATCGGGCAGGAAATGACGTCCGCACACGAGGGTGTCGGTGCTGATTGCCAGCGTCTGTTTTTCGGGAATATTGAGAAGTGCACAGTCATCGCCAATGCCGGTTTCAACATCAAGACGAGAGGTTCTGACACGGTCGAAATAACGGGCAATCAGGGAGAATTCGCCGCATGCCATACGTTATGCCTCAGCAAATAAAAGAAAAAACCGGAGCCGCACTGCCCGTCAGGCAATGCAGGACTCCGGTTTGCGGATCACTTTTTGTGGGGACGGATCGCAGGTGCTGCTTTATCGAGTACGCCGTTTACAAATTTGTGGCTGTCTTCAGCGCCGAAGGTTTTCGCCAGTTCGATCGCTTCGTTGATGGCCACTTTATACGGCACATCATCACGTTTAGACAGCTCAAAAAGCGCGATACGCAACACTGCTTTTTCCACCTGGCCCAGCTCTTCGAGCAGACGGGACAGGTAAGGTTTCATCAGACCATCGAGATACGCGCTATTAGTCGCCACTCCCGACAGCAGTTCACGGAAGTACAGAACGTCAACGTCTTTCACGTCCTGTTCTGACAGGAACTGGTATTCAACATCAGCGATGTCGTTCTGGGACAACTGCCAGGAGTAAAGTGCCTGGACGGCACATTCACGGGCGCGGCGACGAGCAGCAGGTTTCACGGAATTCCCCTTACAAAAAAATCAGGCCTTGATGGCTTTCAATACATTGATCATTTCAAGCGCGGTCAGTGCAGCTTCTGCACCTTTGTTACCGGCTTTGGTGCCAGCACGTTCGATGGCTTGTTCAATACTTTCGGTGGTCAGCACGCCGAACGCGACAGGAATTTCAGCATCCTGCGCAACGTGTGCCAGACCGTTGCTTGCACCGCCCGCAACGTATTCGAAGTGCGCAGTGCCGCCACGAATAACGGTACCCAGCGCAATCACCGCGTCGTATTTACCGGTTTTCGCCAGCGCGCCCGCCGCCAGTGGCAGTTCGTAAGCGCCCGGAACCCAAACAACGGTAATGTTGTCATCTTTAACCTGGCCGATACGTTTCAGGGCGTCAATAGCACCTTCCAGCAGGCTGTCGTTGATGAAGTTGTTGAAACGCGCAATGGTGATGGCGACGCGAGCGTCTGGGGTAGCTACAGCAGCTTCAATAATGTTCATACTCTTCCTTTACGGGTTCATTTGGCCCCGCAGGGGGGCGGATTTTATCATAATACTTTGCGCACTGCTTCCCTATTTCAGGAGCAATTACGCTGTCGTTAAGTGGAGGCAGACATCCGGA
Organism: Enterobacter sp. EGD-HP1; assembly: GCF_000733275.2. Lineage (NCBI taxonomy): Bacteria > Pseudomonadati > Pseudomonadota > Gammaproteobacteria > Enterobacterales > Enterobacteriaceae > Enterobacter > Enterobacter sp. EGD-HP1. The sequence goes on along the minus strand of NZ_AVOP01000004.1, from coordinate 129,829 downwards.
CCTACCGGACGCATCTCGCTAAATTTGAGTTGCGGTGCGTCGGCCAGTTTTTCAAGGCCGGGCAGCACAAACAGGCCGCGCGCGTCGTGACCTAACACTTTAGGCGCAACGTAAACAATCAGTTCATCCACCAGCCCGGCCTGTAAAAGCGCACCGGCGAGCGTTGGCCCCGCTTCAACCCAGATGCTGTTCACCTGCTGCCTGCCGAGCAGCATCATCAGCACGACCAGATCCAGATGACCGTTATGCTCCGGCACCATAATGCTGCGCACGCCTTCCGGCCATTCGCGAGCATCTTCTCTGGTGCGGGCAATCCAGGTTTCACCCGGCTGCTGGACGATGCGGTGCTCCGGCGTCACCCGGTTGTGGCTATCAATGACAATACGCAGCGGCTGACGCAGGTTCTCCTGCGGATAGAGCGCCTGGGTATCGGCATTCAGCTCTTCCCAGCGCACGGTCATGGCCGGATCGTCAGCCAGAACGGTTTCACTGCTGGTGAGAATAGCATGGCTTTGGGCACGCAGACGTTGCACATCGCGCCTTGCCTGCGGCGAGGTGATCCACTGGCTTTCGCCGTTTGCCATCGCCGTACGTCCATCCAGCGAGGCGCCCAGCTTAAGCTGGATATACGGAAATCCCGTGCGCATGCGCTTCAGGAAGCCTTTATTGATTGCTTCAGCGTCCTGCATCATCAGCCCATGGCTGACGTCAATGCCTTCCTGCTGCAGGCGATACAGACCGCGTCCGGCCACCTGCGGATTCGGGTCCTGCATTGAGGCGACCACGCGTGAAACACCGGCCGCAATCAGCGCTTCGCAGCACGGCGGCGTACGCCCGTGATGGCTACAGGGCTCCAGCGTGACGTAGGCGGTGGCACCGCGCGCCTTCTCGCCGGCCATGCGCAGCGCATGAACCTCGGCATGCGGCTCGCCGGCGCGATAGTGAAAACCTTCCCCCACAATCTCGCCATCTTTAACGATCACGCACCCGACATTCGGGTTGGGATGGGTGGTAAAACGACCGCGCTGCGCCAGCTTCATGGCTCTCGCCATGTAAATCTCATCCTGCATGAGCTTAATCCTGTAAGCGGGCGATCTCTTCGCCAAACTCTTTGATGTCTTCGAAGCTGCGGTAGACCGAAGCGAAGCGGATATAAGCGACCTTATCGAGCTTTTTCAGCTGCTCCATCACCAGGTTGCCGATCATTTTGCTCGGCACTTCACGCTCGCCCAAACCACGAAGGTAAGATTTTATGTGGTTTAACGCCATCTCAACGTCGTCCGCGCTGACGGGACGTTTCTCGAGGGCCTTCAGCATCCCGCTGCGCAGTTTCTCTTCGTTAAACGGCTCGCGCACGTCGTTACTTTTTACCACGCGCGGCATTACCAGCTCTGCAACCTCAAAGGTCGTGAAACGCTCGTTGCACACCAGACACTGCCGACGACGGCGTACGGAAGACCCTTCGCCCACAAGACGAGAGTCAATGACTTTGGTATCCACAGCGGAGCAGAATGGGCAATGCATACGGTATCCCTGTTATCCGGTTAACTGATTTTCATTTTACCCTGATCTGGCCTGACAACAAAGGAAGAGCTTTTTGAGACAAAGGATCTATGTCTGACCCGACGACGCTGGCTACCATTAGGACGATCCGTTATTTCAAGGAAATAAACGCAATGACAAGACGTTACCTGAAAATTTTGCTGGTGGGGAGCCTCTTCACCCTTAGCGCCTGTGCACAGCAAACCGAAGTCCGTCAGATGAAACAGAGCGTGAATACGCTCAATACGGCGATGGACAAACTGAACAAAGAAACGGTGAAGATCACCCAGCAAAACGCCCTGAATGCCAAATCCAGCAGCGGGGTTTATCTCCTGCCGGGCGCGAATACGCCTGCGCGTCTCAATAGTCAGATTGGCACGCTAAAAATGTCTCTGGTGAATGTGGCGGCGAATGCAGATGGTACTCGCGCAACATTACGCATCCAGGGCGAATCCAACGATCCGCTTCCCGCGTTCAGCGGCACCGTAGAGTGGGGACAGATCCAGGGCACCACGGAAAGCTACCAGGAGGTGAATGTTAACAGTCAGCTGTTCACCGCACCGGCCAGCGTGCTGGCTCCAGGCGATGTTGATATTCCGCTACAGCTGAGCGGACTCTCCCCAGAACAGCTGGGCTTTATCCGCATTCACGACATTCAACCCGCCGCGCAATAACCCCCCTCTTTAGCGGAGTGCAATGTCACTCCGCTAACATTTACATTTCGTATGGATTGGCAACATAAATGATTGCCGCTACAATCCCGGCCGTTTAAAGTACGCAAACGTGAACGCAATCGATTACGCATGTGAGAGATATGTGAAACAACACATATTTTTGTGAGCAAGGATTCCTATAATAGGCTCCGCAGAAACACGAAATATTTTGATACGCAAATCGCGCATTTTTCACTCCCGGAAGGGAATTTCAATCAGTGGCATGATTATGAAAAAAACATTACTCGCAGCTGGCGCTGTACTGGCACTCTCCTCTTCTTTCACTGTTAACGCAGCGGAAAACGATAAACCACAATACCTCTCCGACTGGTGGCACCAGAGCGTTAACGTGGTTGGCAGCTACCACACCCGTTTCGGACCTCAGATCCGCAACGATACCTACCTGGAGTACGAAGCATTCGCCAAGAAAGACTGGTTTGATTTCTACGGCTATATGGATGCACCGGTATTCTTTGGTGGTAACACCGACGCGAAAGGTATCTGGAACCACGGTTCCCCACTGTTCATGGAAATTGAACCACGCTTCTCTATTGATAAACTGACCGGTACCAGCCTGGCATTTGGTCCGTTCAAAGAGTGGTACTTCGCGAACAACTATATCTACGACATGGGCCGCAACAAGTCCGGTCGTCAGAGCACCTGGTACATGGGTCTGGGTACGGATATTGATACCGGCCTGCCAATGAGCCTGTCTCTGAACGTGTACGCGAAATACCAGTGGCAGAACTACGGTGCCGCGAACGAAAACGAGTGGGATGGCTACCGTTTCAAAGTGAAATACTTTGTGCCAATTACCCAGCTGTGGGGCGGTAACCTGAGCTATATCGGCTTCACCAACTTTGACTGGGGTTCAGACCTGGGCGACAACGACTTCCGCGACCTGAACGGTAAGAAAGCGCGCACCAACGACTCCATCGCCTCCAGCCACATCCTGGCGCTGAACTACGATCACTGGCACTACTCTGTTGTTGCGCGTTACTGGCACAACGGCGGTCAGTGGAACGACGACGCGAGCCTGAACTTCGGCAACGGCGATTTCAGCGTCCGTTCTACCGGCTGGGGTGGTTACCTGGTTGTGGGTTACAACTTCTAATCAGTGCGGATTCCGCCCGGTGGCGCTGCGCTTACCGGGCCTACGATCCGAATGTAGGCCGGGTTAGGCGTAGCCGCCACCCGGCTTTTTACTGCCTCACCTTGCGTAAAAAATCTGCTAATGACCTGTCTGCACTTTCGCTAAACCGCCTCTCCGTCTGCACAATATTGAGGCATCGGTCGAGCCGGAAACAGCGATAGTCATCGCGCCGTTCGCACCACGCCGCCAGTAACCAACGTTCCCCCCAGAAGAACAGGCCCAGCGGCTGAACCTCGCGCTTTGAAAGCTGCCCAGCCTCATCACGGTAATGCAGCGCCAGCACGCGCTGGGCGGAAATCGCCTGATGGATCCTGTCAAAATCGCTGCGGGAGTGGCTTTGCATGCAAAAATCCGGGGCGTAGATCCGCGTCTGCTCCGCCTTTCGACGACTCTCCTCGGGCAGAATAGCCAACACCTTCTCCTGAGCCGACTCCAGCTCGCGCGACAGCGATTCCCCTCCCCAGGTTTTGAGCAGGCGAATCGCAACGATCAGCGCCTCTGACTCCTTATTTGTCAGCATCAGCGGCGGCAGGTCAAAACCCGACATCAGCCGATATCCGCTCCCCGCCTCACCTTCCACCGGCACGCCGGAAAGCGACAGGTCGCGGATATCGCGGTAGACCGTGCGCTCGGACACGCCAAGCCGGTCCGCCAGATGCGCTGCCGTTGTCAGACGCCTGCCCCGCAGGATCTGCACAATCTGAAACAAACGGTCAGCGCGTCGGGTCATATCTTATTCCGCTCTCAGGCAGGTTGATGGAGGCCGACGCGGTTACCCTCGCTGTCGGTAAACAATGCGATAGTGCCAATACCATGCGGCAGTTCCAGCGGGCCAAACACGCACTCGCCGCCCGCAGAGGCGATGCGATCGAGAGTGGACGCCAGATTGTTAGTATGCAGGTAAATAATAGCGCCCTGCAAAGACGGTGTAACGCCGTCAAATTTTGCCAGCGCCCCGCCGGTACCCGGATCCTCATGCGGGAAAACGGCCAGCTCCGCGCAGTCCATTTTCTCGCGACGCAGCGCGAGCTGCATCACCGGCTCATAAAATTTGATGGCGCGATCCATATCCGCAACCGGAATTTCAAACCAGTTAATTACGCTTTTCATATATTCTCCTGCCTGTTGTTTGGGTTCAGAAGAAGTCTACGACAGGGCTCCTGACAGCATACTGTCAGGAGTGTTTGTCAGGAGCAGATAAAAAAAATCCCGGTCAACAGGCCGGGATTTCGATAACGCGCTAAACGTCGCCTTACGGCAGAATGGACGGCTGATCCGCCCCTTCTTTCTCGACTTTCTGCTGGAGCAGGTGCTCGCGCTTCATGCCGAGTTTCAGTGCCAGTGCGGACGCAACGTAGATAGACGATGCCGTACCGATGGTGACACCGATCAGCATGGTCAGCGAGAAGCCTTCCAGTACCGGACCACCGAACAGGAACAACATCAGGATCACCATCAGAGTGGTACCGGAGGTGATCAAAGTACGGTGCAGCGTCTGGGTCAACGACACGTTAAAGATTTCGTACGGCGTACCGCGACGGATCTTACGGAAGTTTTCACGGATACGGTCAGATACCACGATACTGTCGTTCAGTGAGTAACCGATAACGGACATCAGGGATGCCACAATCGTCAGGTCAATCTCAATATGGAACAGCGACAGTATGCCCATGGTGATCACCACGTCGTGCGCCAGCGCGATAACCACACCGGCCGCCAGTCGCCACTCAAAGCGGAAACCGACGTACACCAGGATGGAGATCAGCGCCACCAGCAGCGCCATCGCGCCGGTTTGCGCCAGGTCAGCCCCCACGCTTGGGCCGACGAACTCAATACGCTTGACCGCCGCGTTCTGGCTGGTTGTTTCGTTAATCACGCTAACAACCTTGCTGCCCAGCTCCTGGCTGCCGTTGGCATCGTGCACCGGCGGCATACGCACCATGATGTCGCGGCTGCTGCCGAAGTTCTGCAGCAGCGGCTCTTCAAAGCCCGCTTTCTGCAGAGACAGGCGCATCTGGTCCATATCGACCGGTTTTTCCAGGGAGATCTCAATGACCGTACCGCCGGTGAAATCCAGCCCCCAGTTAAAGCCTTTCACGCTCATAATGCCGATGGACAGAATCAGCAGTAAACCTGAAATGCCGAAGGCCCAGTAGTCCCAGCGCATAAAGTCCCAGACTTTACGGCCGTGGTTCAATTGTTCAACAGTATATTCCTGTGCCACAACGCACTCCTCAGATAGACAGCTTTTTGACGCGCTTGCCGCCGTACAGCAGGTTCACGATGGCACGGGTGCCGACAATAGCGGTAAACATTGACGTTGCGACACCGATACCGGTGGTAATCGCAAAGCCTTTGATCGCGCCAGTACCCACTGCATACAGGATAAGAACCTTAATCAGTGTTGTTACGTTCGCATCGAAGATGGAGCTGAACGCGCCTTTATAGCCTTCGTCAATCGCCTGCTGAACAGAGCGACCGTTGCTCAACTCTTCTTTGATACGTTCGTTAATCAGTACGTTGGCGTCGACCGCCACCGCAAGGGTAAGAACGATACCCGCAATCCCCGGCATGGTCAGCGTCGCCCCCGGCAGCAGGGACATGATGCCGATGATCAGCACCAGGTTCGCGATCAGCGCGGAGGTCGCAATCAGACCAAACTTCTTATAGAAGAAGATCATGAAGAGGATAGAGACCACCAGACCGGCCAGACACGCTTCAAGGCCCTGCTGAATGTTTTGCATCCCCAGCGTTGGACCAATGGTACGCTCTTCAACAATCTGAATTGGCGCAATCAGCGCACCGGCACGCAGCAGCAGCGAGAGCTGACGCGCTTCGTTCGGGTTGTTGATACCGGTAATACGGAAGCTGTTACCCAGACGAGACTGGATGTTGGCGATGTTAATCACCTCTTCCTCTTTCACCAGCACCGCACGACCGTTTGCATCTTTCTTACCGCTGTCTTTGTACTCCACGAACAGGGTCGCCATCGGCTTACCGATGTTGTCCTTGGTGAAGTTAGACATGATGTTACCACCCGCGCTATCCAGCGAGATGTTAACCTGCGGCTGGTTGTATTCGTCCTGGCTCGACGTGGAATCGGTGATGTGGTCACCGGTCAGAATCACGCGTTTGTACAGCACAACTGGCTGACCTTCGCGGGTCTGTTTCACTTCGGAGTCACCCGGAATACGCCCTGCGGCAGCAGCGGACTGATCGACGTTGGAGTTCACCAGACGGAATTCCAGGGTTGCGGTCGCACCCAGAATCTCTTTCGCACGCGCAGTGTCCTGGATACCCGGCAGTTCAACCACGATACGGTCAGCACCCTGACGCTGTACCAGCGGCTCAGCCACGCCCAGTTGGTTTACGCGGTTACGCAGAATGTTGATGTTCTGCTGAACGGCATATTCACGCGCTTCTTTCAGACGCGCATCGGTCATCACCGCGCGCAGCTGGTTGCTGCCCTGAGAGGTGATCACCAGGTCACGGTGACGTTGGGTCAGGTAATCTACAGCCTGATCGCGCGCCGCACTGTCGCGGAACGTGATGCTCATGCCGTAGTTATCTTCTTTACGCACGGTGGTGTAAGCGATGCCTTTATCACGCAGATCGCTGCGCAGGCTGTCGATATTCTGTTCCTGCAGCTTGCCGAGCGCGGTATCCATATCCACTTCCATCAGGAAGTGAACGCCGCCACGCAGGTCAAGACCGAGTTTCATTGGCTCTGCTTTCATCGCAGCCAGCCAACGCGGGGTTGCAGGGGCAAGGTTCAGCGCTACGACGTATTTGTCACCCAGCACGCCCATCAGCGCTTCGCGAGCGCGGAGCTGCGTGTCGGTGGTGTCGAAGCGAGCAAGAATTGCACCCTCTTCCAGAGCCACAGACTTAGCGGTAATTTTTTCTTCTTGTAACGTTTTCTGGACCTGGATCAGCGTTTGCTCACTGGCGGCGACACCGCGCGCGCCAGTGATTTGAACGGCCGGATCCTCACCATACAGGTTGGGAAGCGCGTACAGCAGGCCGACGAGAATCACGACGACCAGCATGATGTACTTCCACAAAGGATAACGGTTTAACACGGCAGTTCCCTTTGGGAAAAGTTGGGATTACAGCGCCTTCATGGTGCCTTTCGGCAGAACGGCAGCTACGAAGTCACGTTTGATGACCACTTCAGTGGTGTCGTTCAGGGCGATAGCAATGTAGCCGTTTTCGGCCACTTTGGTTACGCGACCGACCAGACCACCGTTAGTCAGTACTTCATCGCCTTTCGCAATGGAGTTCATCAGGTTTTTGTGCTCTTTGGTGCGCTTCTGCTGTGGACGCAGGATCATGAAGTAGAAGATCAGACCGAACACAACCAGCATCAGAATCAGAGACATCGGGCTGCCCTGCGCTGGAGCACCTGTTGCCGCTACCGCATCAGAAATAAAAAAGCTCATTCAAATTCCCTCATTATTAAAATTAATCAACGTTCAACGGTGGAACATCCCGCCCCTGACGTTGGTAGAAATCGGTCACGAAGCTCTCTAATTTACCCTCTTCGATAGCCTTACGTAAACCAGCCATTAAGCGCTGATAATAACGAAGATTATGAATGGTATTGAGACGCGCGCCCAAAATCTCGTTGCAACGATCGAGATGATGCAGATACGCGCGAGAATAATTGCGACAGGTATAGCAATCGCACTCGGAATCGAGCGGGCTGGTGTCACTCTTATGCTTCGCGTTACGGATTTTCACCACGCCATCGGTAACGAACAAATGTCCGTTACGCGCGTTGCGGGTTGGCATGACGCAGTCGAACATATCAATGCCGCGGCGTACGCCTTCAACCAGATCTTCTGGTTTACCCACGCCCATCAGGTATCGTGGTTTATCCGCCGGGATTTGCGGGCAGACATGCTCCAGAATGCGGTGCATGTCTTCCTTCGGCTCACCCACAGCCAAACCGCCGACAGCGTAGCCATCAAAACCTATCTCTACCAGACCTTTAACAGAGATATCGCGTAAATCTTCGTAAACGCTGCCCTGGATAATGCCGAACAGCGCATTTTTGTTCTGCAGGGAGTCAAAACGGTCGCGGCTACGCTTCGCCCAGCGCAAAGACATTTCCATAGAACGCTTGGCGTAATCCCAGTCGGCCGGATACGGCGTACATTCGTCGAAGATCATCACGATGTCAGAGCCGAGATCGTACTGAATTTCCATCGATTTTTCGGGATCGAGGAAAATCGGATCGCCGTTGATCGGGTTACGGAAGTGCACGCCCTGCTCGGTGATCTTGCGGATATCGCCCAGGCTGAAGACCTGGAAGCCGCCGGAGTCGGTCAGGATTGGGCCTTTCCACTGCATGAAATCGTGCAGGTCGCCGTGGAGCTTCATGATCTCCTGACCCGGACGCAGCCACAGGTGGAAGGTGTTGCCGAGGATAATCTGTGCGCCGGTGGCTTCTACTTCTTCCGGCGTCATCCCTTTTACGGTGCCGTACGTGCCCACAGGCATAAACGCGGGGGTTTCCACCACGCCGCGATCAAACACCAGGCGACCGCGACGCGCGCGGCCATCGGTGGTATCGAGTTCAAATTTCATTTTTTCTCCGACGTCAGAAAAACAGTCCAACGTTGTAAAACGGTGCCGCGGACTTATTCCCCGACACGCTCATTCAAAGCCTGCGGATTGTACGTGATAAACATCGCGTCCCCGTAGCTAAAAAAGCGATATTTTTGTTCTACCGCAGACTTGTAGGCCGCCATCGTGTGCTGATAACCGGCAAATGCCGACACCAGCATAATCAGCGTCGATTCAGGCAGATGGAAGTTGGTCACCAGCGCGTCAATCACTTTGTACTGGTAGCCCGGGTAGATAAAGATCTGCGTATCGCCAAAGAACGGCTCGATAAGATTGCGCTTCGCCGCCTGCGCGGCGCTCTCGAGTGAGCGCACAGACGTCGTACCGACCGCCACGACGCGGCTACCGCGCGCTTTCGCCGCCAGCACCGCATCCACCACATCCTGAGGCACTTCAGCATACTCCGAGTGCATGATGTGATCTTCAATGCTGTCCACGCGCACCGGCTGGAAGGTTCCCGCGCCGACGTGCAGCGTCACGAACGCCATCTCCACGCCCTTCGCGCGCAGTTTTTCCAGCAGCGGTTCATCAAAATGCAGGCCCGCGGTCGGCGCAGCGACGGCGCCCGGCTTCTGGCTGTAAACGGTCTGGTACAGCTCGCGGTCGGCCTCTTCGTCCGGACGCTCAATATACGGCGGCAGCGGCATGTGGCCGATGGCGTTCAGGATATCGAGCACCGTGCGCTCGTCGTCGAACGCCACCTCAAACAGCGCATCGTGGCGCGCGGTCATGGTCGCTTTGATGCTCTCATCATCGCCCAGCAGCAGCTCCGCGCCCGGCTTCGGCGCCTTAGACGCGCGAATATGTGCCAGAATACGTTTATCATCGAGCATACGTTCGACCAGCACTTCAATCTTGCCGCCGCTGGCTTTACGGCCAAACAGGCGCGCCGGTATCACGCGGGTATTGTTAAAGACCAGCAGATCGCCAGGGTTGAGCTTGTCGAGCAAATCGGTGAAAGTACCGTGCGTCAGCTCGCCCGTTGGCCCATCCAGTGACAGTAAGCGACAGCTGCTGCGCTCAGGCATGGGATAGTGAGCAATCAGGGATTCAGGTAGTTCAAAGGAGAAATCGGCGACGCGCATGACGTATACTCGTGACTTAAAAACAGGCGGCATAGTCTAGTGCTCACACCCTTTTGCTGCAACAACTAGCCGACCCCGGACAAATAAAACGCATGAATTTTCTCGCTCACCTGCATCTCGCTCACCTCGCTGACAGCTCCCTGTCCGGCAATTTGCTGGCCGATTTCGTACGCGGCAACCCCGCTGAGGACTATTCCCCTGAGGTTGTCGACGGCATTTTCATGCACCGCCGCATCGACGTGCTGACGGATAAGCTGCCGGAAGTGACGGAAGCCAAAGCGTGGTTTCGCCCTGAAACGCGCCGCGTAGCGCCAATCACGCTCGACGTGATGTGGGACCACTTTCTGTCGCGCCACTGGGAACAGCTGTCGCCGGAGATGCCATTGCCGGATTTTGTGCGCTATGCCCACCAGCAGGTGTCGATCATTCTGCCCGACTCGCCGCCGCGCTTTGTGAATCTGAATAACTACCTGTGGTCGGAACGCTGGCTGGAGCGCTATCGCGAGATGGATTTCATCCAGAACGTGCTGAACGGGATGGCGAGCCGTCGCCCGCGACTGGATGCGCTGCGCGACTCCTGGTATGACCTGGATGAACATTATGATGCGCTGGAGGCCCGATTCTGGCAATTCTATCCACGCATGATGGCGCAGGCGAAAAACAAACAGCTCTGACAGAATTCACATTGATAGGTAAAAGCTGGCGGAACGATTGTCACCACCTCTTTGTCTTATCCATGAACACTCTCTATACTGGCTCGCGTTGCGTTCCAAATAACCTTAGTATCTACAGGAGAATCATATGGTTCTGGTAACTCGTCCGGCTCCGGATTTTACAGCTGCAGCAGTTCTGGGCAACGGTGAAATCGTTGAAAACTTCAACTTCAAACAGCACACCAACGGTAAAGCGACCGTTCTGTTCTTCTGGCCAATGGACTTCACTTTCGTTTGCCCGTCTGAGCTGATCGCCTTCGACAAACGTTATGAAGAATTCCAGAAGCGTGGCGTGGAAGTTGTTGGCGTCTCCTTCGACTCTGAGTTTGTACACAACGCATGGCGTAACACCCCTGTCGAAAATGGCGGCATCGGTGCGGTGAAATACGCAATGGTTGCGGACATCAAACGCGAAATCCAGCAGGCTTACGGTATCGAACATCCGGACGCTGGCGTTGCGCTGCGTGGTTCCTTCCTGATCGACGCAAACGGCATCGTTCGTCACCAGGTTGTAAACGATCTGCCGCTGGGTCGTAACATCGACGAAATGCTGCGCATGGTTGACGCGCTGCAGTTCCACGAAGAGCACGGCGAAGTGTGCCCGGCTCAGTGGGAAAAAGGTAAAGAAGGCATGAACGCGTCTCCAGACGGCGTGGCTAAATATCTGTCTGAGAACGTATCCAGCCTGTAATCGGCACGGTTTACGAAAAAGGCCCGCTTATGCGGGCCTTTTTTTATGCCTTACGCTGCGTCTCTCGCCAGATGCGCCAGGCCATGCCCGCCAGCAGAACCACGCCCGCAATCAGTACGCCCCACACCAGCAGCGTGTTCATTCTGCTCTCCCGCTCGGCCGCGGAGGTAGCGGTCAGACGCTCCTCGCCGCCTAACGCGACATTATCCTGAATGTCAGCCTGCGGCAGGTTTTCCATATCATAGGTCTTGCGCAGGTCGGCTGGGATCAGCATGCCGGGCTCCACGCTGGCAGGCTTTGCCGCCCCGTTGCCCCAGGCGAGCACGTACGGCGCTTTCCCCTGCGCGTTGAACACCAGATCGTAGCGGTCGCGATGTCCCGTGACGCTCGGCAGGTATTCTGGCAGACGCGCATTCAGCGTCGTGATTTTCACGGCCTGCACCAGGCCCCCGTTAAGCGAAACCGGTGGCGACGTTTTTCCCTCAAGACGGTAAAGAACCTCTTTTTTCAGGGGATGCCATGCGTCCTTTTCCGTACTTCGCCATGCTATCTCCACGGGAAGAACGCCATCGCCATTCAGTAAGATGCTGACAGCGCTCAGCGGCTGCGGGCGCGTCCAGTGCCACTGCGCTTCGCTTGCCGATAACGATTCCCCTTCGCCTTCCAGGTTAACCTCTTCCGGGGCCGCCTGCGCGGGTGCGCTAATTGCGTTTACGCCGGTCAAGGTTATCCCCTGGCTTTTTGTATTCAGCACCACCATGAGATAGCGATTTGCATCGGGAGATAGAACCGTATCGGTATCGATCCGATCGAGCTTAAGACGATCCTGTCCGCTGACGACGTCCAGCAATGGCATATCCTCGCGCAGGGTATACCAGCGCTTAAGATCCTCGCTGTAATAGACCGACGCCGTTCCCTGCCATGGCGTCTGGGGGGTATTCCAGAGCAGCTGCAGCTGGGATATGGCCATCTCTTCCGTCGCCTGTTCAGGCAGGGTCAGCAGATAATGTTGCCCGGCTGCGGCGGCTTTTTGCCCCTCCAGCACAATTTCAACGCCATTTCCGGAACGGAGCAGGATCTTATCGCTGTCACCGGATCCTCGCGAAGCCGCAAGCGGCGAGGCGTCCAGCGGGAAGAGGCGCAGCGCGGTGGATTGCGCTGGGGCCTGCGGACGCGTCGCGCTGACCAGGCTAAAGGGAACCGGCTCGCCCGACTGGTTAAAGACGCGGACATCATGCAGATCCGGCGACGTGCTTTGCTCATAGACGGCGAGCGGCAGCATCACCCGATACCACTGGGAAGGAACAGACGTATCGAGGGAAAAACCAAAAGCATAGTCCCGGGGCGATTCCGTTTGTCCCTCGTCGCAAAACGCCGGGCCGGAAAGCGCCAGCAGCGCGGTACAGGCTACCGCTTTCATCCATTTCATTTTTCATCTCCTGTTTTGGGCGGCAGCGGGGAGAAATACCCCACGATCAGAACCAGTATCGCCACGCCGATAAACGCCACCGCGCGCGACAAACCGCCTCCGCCCGCGCTGTCCACCAGCATCAGTTTAACCATCACCACGCCCAGCAACGCGGCACCGCAAAGCCACTCCTGCCGGGAAGCCCGACGGGTGGCATGGATCATGACCACCAGCGCGCTCAGCATCCAGAACAGGGCAAAACTGGTCTGGACAAGCCGCGAATCCCACAGCGATGCCATATTCCAGGCCACGTCGCCGTACCAGGCCAGGGCGCGCATCAGCGCACCGTTAAGCCACCAGAAGCCAAGCGCCATAATCGCGACGGCAGGCCACGGGCGGGCCTGCGAAAGCCACGCCGGGTAATAGCGATCCACAGCCCGATAAAAGACGACCAGCCCCAGCAGCGCGAACGCCGCGCCTTCCTCAAGCGGGTTTACCAGCGGCAGCCAGGTCTGACGATAGACCACGCCGTCCTGGAAATTGGTCACCACCAGCAATACCAATAGCGCCACGACCACGGGGAGCGGTGCCAGGCAGGCGTAAAGCGCAGGCCACTCCCGGAACGGCCACCCGCGACGCCGTACGGCTGCAGAGAGCGCCATAATCACCCCGCCGCCTGCTGCCATCGCTAAGCCGCTGCCCCAGGCCGCCATGCCCCACGGCAACGACCGGGCAAACCAGTAAAGCTCCGCGGCCAGCGCCAGCAAAATCATCCAGAAAAGCGACAAATGCAGCCCCATCGCAATGCGCGGCAGGAGTCTTTCACCGTCGCGCCGCAGCAGCATCAGCGCAGCAGGAAGCGCAACACACCAGGCCAGATTTGACCAGCCGGCGGCAACGATCTGCTGGTGCCAGAGCTGATACCCCACCATCAGCAGCATAACCGCCCACAGCAGCCATTTGCTGGCATCCAGCTCCCGCCACGCCAGACGCGCAGCCACCTGCCGCCATCCCCAGACCGACGCCGCCGTCAGCGCCAGCACGCCCGCCAGAATCGGTAATTCCTGCGTCATCACCAGCCCCGATGCGCCCAATAGCGCCACCAGCCAGAACAGCAGCCCGCCTGCCAGCAGCGCCCGGCTGACCGGCATAAAGAGAGTCCGCCACAGCCAGGCCGCAGCCAGCCAGCAAAGACTGAGGATAGAGAAGATCAGCAGCAGGCTCAGCGACGTCACGCCGTTCGCTTGCGCCCACAGCGCGCTGCCGAGCGCCAGCACCAGCAACGCCGTCCCGCTATAGCTCATGCGACGCTGGTTCTGCTGCACGCCCAGCCAGAGGATACCCAGCCCTTCCAGCGCCCAGGCCATCGCCGTCCAGCGTGCCGACAGCGCCAGCGGAATGGCGAGGGTCGCGAACCCGCCGCCAATGGCCAGCGCCGCCATGACCAGCGGTCGTCCGATGGAGGGATAGCGCCGCAGCGCAAGGAACGCGAGGGTAAGATAAAATGCGCCGTATCCCAGCGCGCTGAGCGCCGGACCGTAGGTCCAGTGCTGAGTCATGCCATACTGCATTCCAAAACCAACCAGAGGCGGGGCAAACAGCAGCACGCCGTCGATAATCTGCTTCCCTTTCTCCTGCGCCCGCAGCGACAGCGCCACGCTCAAGACGCCGAATATCAGCGTATTGGCAATCAGGAACAGCTGGCAGATCCAATAGTCTTCGGGCTGGTAGTCATTCAGCCCCCACAGGCCGCCCACACCGAACGTAAACAGCAGCCCAAGGAGATTCAGCTCGCGCCAGTGCTGCCAGATGCTGATAGCGAGAATGCCGATGGAAAGCAGGAGATAGAAGGAGAACAGCGCCACAAAGCTACCGCCCCCGGTAGATAAGAGCAGCGGCGCAAGATACCCGCCGAGGCTCGCCAGCATGGCCAGGCTCAGCGCCTTCTGCAGCACCGCCAGCCCGACGCTCGCCGCACATATCACCACCAGCAGCGCAAAGGCCAGCGTCATCGGCAGCATTTGCCAGAGCCGGAAGGCGCCAAAGACGGTCAGATAGAGGATGCCTGTCGCCCCCCCCTGGAGGATCAGCGCATAGACGCGCTGCCTGTGCCGCAGCCGCCACCCGAGGACCAGCAGGACCATAGCAAACAGCGCCGTCGCGGCCAGGCGAAGCTCAAGCGGGAACAGGGAGTGTTCGACGGTATAGCGCAGCAGAAATGAAAGACCGAGGAAGAGCAGCAGGATGCCCAACTTCGCCAGCGGGTTACCCTGCATGAACCAGCGCACCAGCGACGTCAGCATGCCGCCAAAGGCAGAAGGCTGTTTTGCCGCGGGCGCAGGAGCGGGATCGGGTGCTGCCGCAGCAGCGGGAATATCCGAACGCCAGGGGTCGACAGGCGCGGGTACGTCCTCAGCCACCGGCTCGGCCACTGCCGCCGGCGCGGCGGCCCGTTCAGGTTCCGGCGCGTTCTCCGCGACGCCGCGCTGCTCGAGCGCCTCAATGCGCTGGCGCAGCCGGGCGATCTCCTGTTTCGCCGCCGTGCTTCGGTTAAAGCCGATAACCGCAAGCACCGGCGCAACGCCCAGCGCAAAAACCAGGAACAAACAGCCAAGGATGTAAAGCTCGTCCATGTTTCCACCTTCACCGTAAACGATCCGTTAAGATTGACACAAATAGTTGCATTTGCGCCATCTTAAAAGGTGGAAACATTAACAGGTCTTAGCTGCCGAACCAGATGGTCGCGGATACCGCAGGCAGCGCCAGCACGCCGTCCTGTATCGTTGCCTTGCCCTCTTTATTCTTCCACATAGCCACCTTCAGCAGCGGTGAATCATCCAGCACCACTTCGCAGGCCTCGCCCCGGTTGATGGCGATCAGCACGCGTTGCTGGTTATAGACGCGAGCAAACACCACCACGTTATCGTGGGCGTACACCACCTGACAGCCGCCGTAGCGCAGGGCGAGACTCTGCTTACGCAGCTTCGCCAGCCGCTGATACAGGCTGAACAGCACCTTGTCCTGTTTCGCTGGCTCCCACGGGAAGGTTTTACGGCAGAACGGATCGTTGTTGCCGTCCAGCCCCACTTCGTCTCCATAATAGATGCACGGCACGCCCGGCCAGGTGAAGAGCCAGGTCACCGCCAGCGGCAGACGCGCCACATCCTTGCCGAGCAGGGATTTAAAGCGGGCGGTGTCGTGGCTATCGAGCTGGTTAAACATCCGCAGCTGCTGCTGATGAGACAGACCGGCGCGATAGTTCTCCATCCACGCCATGCAGGTTTCAGCGTCGATATGGTTCGGATCGTAGGAGATATCGGTGTTAGCGAGGAATCCCCACAGCGGGAAGGTAAAGCCGCGATAGTTCATCGCCGCATCTTCCGCATCGTTCTGCAGCCACTGGCGCGCGTCGCCAAAGTGCTCGCCAAAGACGAACGCCTCCGGCTGGGCCGCTTTTGCGGAGCGCGTAATCCCGGCGACGTGCTGAAGGTTATTCCGCGCCCCGCCCGCTTCACCGAGCATATGCACCACGTCCAGACGCCAGCCGTCCATATTCCACGGCGCCTTCAGCCAGTGTCGGACGATGCTGTCTTCGCCGCCGTAGATTTCATTCACGAGCGTTGGCGACTGGAAATCCAGCTTAGGCAGGCTGGCATACCCCAGCCAGTCCAGCGCGCGGCCCTCCTCGTTAAAGCTGTACCAGTCGCGCTGCGGCGAGTCCGGATTATGACATGCCCCGCCCATCGACTGATTATGGCGGTCAAACCAGGCGTGCGAATCGCCGCTATGGTTGAACACGCCGTCCAGAATCAGGCGCATGCCTTCGTTTTGGGTGTTCTTGCGCAGGCGCAGCAGCGCCTCGTCACCGCCAAACTGCGCGTCAACGTGGCGATAATCTTCGGTATCGTATTTGTGCACGCTCGGGGCTTTAAAAACGGGGTTGAGATAGAGCGCCGTCACGCCGAGCTTTTTCAGGTACGGCAGCTTTTCGCTGATGCCGTCGAGATCGCCGCCGTAAAACGTCGAGCCGCCCGCCTGCGCGGTTAACGGATCGTCCCACGCTTTCAGGATAATGTCGTGGCCCGCCGCATGGTGGTGATAGATCTTATCCTGGTCAGCGGTGCGCTTTTCACTGCGTGCGAAACGGTCCGGGAAAATCTGGTAAAAGACCTGATCGTTAACCCACTGCGGGCCGTTATCCGGGTAATCGACCGCGAACTGCTCCAGCCGTGCGGGCGGGAAACGGCTAAACCCCTGCGGGGTAAACCACAGCTGGCGGTTATTCCACAGCAGTTTGAAGCTGTAACGGCGGCGCGGCTGTCCGCTGCGCAGGTCGATATTCGCCCGCCACGCCGTGATCCCCGGCTGCGGCTGGCTGCGCAGCTTGTGCATTTTCAGGCCGGTCTCTTCGTTATCTATTTCGGCGCGGAGCGTCACGCGTTCAGGCTGATTTTCCCCCGCCAGCCAGAGCGTAATCACAAGGTTGTCTTTGTTTTGCTTAACAAATGGGGCAACCGGAAGGTGCCAGGCGTTTAACATCACGAATCCCCTTTGATGAAATTGACGTCACCTTGCCACAGGGTGGTTAAGGATAGCTCATCACGATCGGGATTATTGGGGGAGGAGAAAGGAGGATGAGGCAAAATTCCCTCTCCCACAGGGAGAGGGAGAAAAAATATTACTGTGCTTCCGCCAGCTGACGATCGCGGCGGCATTTAAACACCCAACCCACCAGCAGCAGGACGATCCACGCGCAGCCCACGTAAAGGGAAATGCGGGTATCCGGATGGTAGCCAATCAGGCCAATGATAAACACCAGGAAGATCAGCCCGACGACGGTCGTCGCAACGCCGCCCGGTACTTTGAACTTCAGCGCTTTCGCCTCATCCGGCGACAGACGACGGCGGAAGGCAATCTGCGACAGCAGGATCATAATCCACACCCACACCGTCGCGAAGGTCGCCAGCGATGCGATCACCAGGAAGACGTTCTCCGGCATGATGTAGTTCAGATACACCGAGAACAGCAGCGCTACGGTCATGACCACGACGGTCACCCACGGCGTGCCGCGGCGTGAGGTTTTGGCGAACACCTTCGGCGCGCTGCCCTGCTCCGCCATGCCGTGCAGCATACGGCCCACGCCAAAGACGTCACTGTTAATCGCGGAGAGCGACGCGGTCAGCACCACAAAGTTCAGAATGCTGGCGGCAAACGCAATCCCCATGTGCTGGAAGGTCAGAACAAACGGGCTGCCGTTGGTGCCCACCTGGTTCCACGGGTAAATGGACATGATCACGAACAGCGTACCCACGTAGAACACCAGAATACGCATCGGCACCGAGTTGATGGCGCGCGGAATGGATTTCTCCGGGTCTTTCGCTTCACCAGCGGTAATACCGATAATCTCGATACCGCCGTAGGCGAACATCACCATCTGCAGCGACATCACCATGCCGAGCCAGCCGTTGCTGAAGAAGCCACCGTTGCTCCAGAGGTTGTGAATACCGGTCGGCTGCCCGCCGTTGCCGATTCCCCAGATGATGATGCCGAAACCGGCCACTATCATGATGATGATGGTGGCGACCTTGAAGAAGGAGAACCAGAACTCCAGCTCGCCGAACACCTTCACGCTCATCAGGTTGACGGCGCAAATGATCAGCACCACGCTCAGCACCCAAATCCAGTGCGGCACCGCCGGGAACCAGACGCCCATATAGATGCCAAACGCCGTCACGTCGGCAATCGCCACAATCAGGATTTCAAAGCAGTAGGTCCAGCCGGTGATAAACCCGGCCAGCGGGCCGAGGTTTTCCTGCGCGTAGCGGGAGAAGGAGCTGGCGGACGGGTTGTGAACCGACATTTCGCCGAGGGCGCGCATGATGATATACGCCGCCACGCCGCCGATGATGTACGCCAGCAGAACGCTGGGACCGGCCATTTTGATGGCATCTGCCGAGCCATAAAAAAGACCGGTGCCGATAGCAGAGCCCAGCGCCATAAAGCGGATGTGGCGCGTGCTCAATCCACGTTTAAGTTTGTTAGTGCTTTCCATTTAAATCTTGCCATTCAACACGAAAAAAACAAAAAACCACGGGGCCTTAAGCCCCGTGGTTAAACAGTTTGTTGCCGTTGATTAATGGGCGTTCGATGCGACCTGACGCCCTGCAGCACGGTCCCAGATAATCGCCAGAACCAGTGCAACAACGGTAGGCATCAGCCAGGCCAGACCCTGCTCGGACAGCGGCAGACGCTGTGTCCATGCTGGCAGTATGTGCGCGAAAGCTGATGCTTTAATCCCGTCAAGGATACCAAAAATCAGGCTGATAAACATGGCTGGCGCAATAATTCGTGAAGAGTTGTTCCACCACGGGCGCGTAAAGCTCAGCACCACCAGCACGATACACGGCGGATAAATCGCCGTCAGTACCGGAATCGAGACCTGAATCAGGTGGCTCAGACCGAGGTTGGACACCGCCATCGAGAAGATGCCGAGGATAAACACCAGGGTGCGGTAAGAGAGCGGCAGATACTGTGCGAAGAACTCTGCGCAGGCGCAGGTCAGGCCAACCGCGGTGACCAGACAGGCCAGGAAGATGAGCGCCGCCAGCAGCATACTGCCCGCACCACCGAAGGTATGCTGAACGTAGGCGTGCAGGATAGCCGCACCGTTGGCGTTCTGATCGACCAGCATGGCGCTGTCGGAACCCAGACGGAACAGCGCCAGATACAGCAGCGTCAGCCCCAAGCCGGCCATCAGGCCAGCCCAGATGGTATAGCGGGTCAGCAGACGTGCTTCGGTCACACCGCGGGAACGCGCGGCGTTAACGATAACGATACCAAACACCATCGCGCCCAGCGTATCCATCGTCAGGTAGCCGTTCACAAAGCCGTTAGAGAACGCGGCGTTTTTATAGGCGTCCATCGCGTCGCTAATCGGGCCAGCGGGCCAGACGATAGCCGCTACCGCCAGAACAATCAGCGCCACAATTTTCAGCGGAGCCAGGAAGTTACCCACGGTATCCAGCAGCTTGCCCGGATAGAGGGAAACCAGAATTACGATCGCGAAGTAGATCAGGCTGTAGATAAACAGCGGCATCGCACCGTCACCGGTCAGGGGAGCAATACCCACTTCAAAGGAAACGGTCGCCGTACGCGGGGTCGCAAACAGCGGGCCAACGGCCAGATAGCAGACGGTTGCCAGCAGAACGCCCGCCACTTTGCCAATCGGGGTGCTGAGGCTATCCACGCCGCCGCCGACTTTCGCCAGCGCGACGACGGTCAGTACCGGTAGACCCACGGCAGTGATCAGGAAACCAAACGCGGCGGTCCAGACGTGTTCACCCGCCTGAAGGCCAACCATTGGAGGGAAAATGATGTTGCCTGCGCCAACGAACAGCGCAAATGTCATAAAGCCCAGCGCGATGATGTCACGCGATTTTAAGTGATGGGTCATAAAACCTTACTGCCTGTGGATGTGGTGTTGAAAACATTGAGATTTTCGATATCCCTGACGGGACGATACAGCCGAAAACTTGCTCAATTTCAGCGGGAAATGCTCCCGTCCTGGCGTGGAGAAGAATAGTTTTTCGATTTACCACGCAAATACAGTCGGTCTGACAGTATCTGGGGCGCAATTTAAACGCTTATAACGTTTAAAGGCAAGGTGGGATCGTAAAACCAGAACAATATGCCAGCATGAAAATACGCGTTAGAATAATACGCTATTTATAAGAAAAACCCATGGCTAATCATGCGAACAAAAAACAGTCAGCCGTATATAATTCACACGCGTTTCGCTTGACTGCAAAGCAAACGGGCCAGCGATGGCTGACCCGTGGAAAGGTAAAATGACACGCCTGCCGTCAGGCGATCTTTTTGGCAATTAATCGTTCCGGAATAACGAAACTGAAACGGGTTCCTTTACCCAACGTACTCTGAATATCGAGACGGCTTTCATGGTGATTCACCGCGTGTTTCACAATTGCCAGTCCCAGGCCGCTTCCGCCTGTCTGCCGGGATCGCGCTTTATCCACACGGTAAAAGCGCTCGGTCAGACGCGGAATATGCTCAGGCGCAATCCCCGGCCCGTTGTCTTCCACGCTAAACTCAGCCCCCGTTGAGGCATGGTGCCAGCGCACCACGATATCCGTCCCTTCCGGCGTATGATTCACCGCGTTGTACACCAGGTTAGAAATGGCGCTTCGCAGTTCATCTTCGCTGCCCAGCACCTTCAGCGTATTGTCGACCTCAAAGGTCAGGTGATGCTTTTTGTGGCTTAACGTCTGCGCTTCACGCTCAACGACCCGCAGCATCATCGGGACATCAATGGTCTCATTTAGCGCAAGCGTTGGCGCCGCTTCAATCTTCGATAGCGTCAGCAGCTGCTTCACCAGCCCTTCCATCCGGTGCGTTTGCTCGCGCATGGTGTGCAGCGCTTTTTCACGCGGCGCGCCTTCAAGCGTTTGCTCCTGCATCATCTCCAGGTAGCCCTGAAGTACGGTCAACGGAGTACGCAGTTCGTGACTGACGTTGGCGAAGAAGTTGCGGCGCGCCCCTTCCAGCTGGTGCATCTGGGTAACATCGCGCGCCACCATCAGCCACTGCTTATCGCTGTAGGGCATCACGCGGATTTCCAGATGGCGACCATTGTTGAGCTTCAGATTATGCGGGCGGGTAAAATCACGCGTTTTCAGATACTGCGTGAACTCGGGATAGCGCAAAAGGTTGAGGATATTCTGACCATTGTCGTCGGGCCAACGCAGGCCCAGCAGCTGTTGTGCAAGGCCGTTACACCAGAAGATCGTCCCTTCTTCGGTCGTCAGAATAACGGCATCCGGCAGCGACTCTGCACCGCTGCGAAAACGCTTAATCAGGCTTCCCAGCTCGCGGCGACGCTTTTTATTACGCATCTGCATCTGATGCAGACCGTACAGCAGCGGCTCCCAGCTGCCGCTTCCCGGCGGCGGCGTCATACTTCGGTCAACCCACAGCCACCAGGAGAGGCGCAGCAGGTTCCAGAAATGCCAGATCAGCAGCCCGGTGACCGACGCCAGCAGAAACCACGGCAGGTGTCCAAGAAAGGCCCCCAGAAGGAAGGCCGGAATACAGCATAAGATCAGTTCAAAGACGAGCCTTTTCCATGACAGACGTTCCAGCACGCGTCACACTCCTGTCATTGTTCAGAAACGGGTAGAAAAACGATAACCCGTGCCGCGGACCGTCTGCACCATGCGATCGTGGCCGCTCAGTTCCAGTGCTTTTCGCAGGCGGCGAATATGTACGTCAACCGTCCGGTCTTCGACATACACGTTAGTTCCCCAGACGTTATTCAGCAACTGCTCGCGGCTGTATACGCGTTCCGGGTGGGTCATAAAGAAGTGCAGGAGTTTAAATTCGGTAGGCCCCATGTCGAGGGGATTTTCACCCGTCATCACGCGGTGTGAAGTGGGGTCAAGGCTCAGCCCCTGCATCTCAATCACCTCTTCCACCGCCATCGGCGAAATACGGCGCATCACGGCTTTAATGCGGGCAACCAGCTCTTTTGGGGAGAACGGCTTAGTAATGTAATCGTCCGCGCCGGTCTCCAGACCGCGCACGCGATCCTCTTCTTCTCCGCGCGCCGTCAGCATCACAACCGGGATGTCGCGGGTCAGCGCCTCGCGCTTCAGGTGTTTGATAAACTGCAGTCCGGAGCCGCCGGGCAACATCCAGTCCAGCAGAATCAGATCGGGCCAGGGTTCATTCAGCTGGTTCACTGCGCTGTCATAATCTTCCGCTTCAACCGGCTGGAAGCCGTTTTGCTCGAGCACGAAGCACACCATTTCACGAATTGGAGCTTCATCTTCTACGACCAGAATACGTCTCGCCATACTTTGCCCTGTCTTATCTTATTTAAGTTACAAGTTTGTAATTCGGCGCCATTATGCGTCAGATTTATGACAGATTTATGAAAAACAGTACCACGATAACGGGCAAACCGTTGTTTTATTACAGCGGTTATTTTCCCGTCTCTGAAGGTTTATAATCCCGCTTTCTCTTTTTTGCCACGGATCAGCTATGCGCATACTTCACACCTCGGACTGGCATCTGGGTCAAAATTTTTACAGCAAAAGCCGTGCGGCTGAACATGAAGCCTTCCTGAACTGGCTGCTGGAAACGGCCCGGACGCACGAGGTGGACGCGATTATTGTAGCGGGTGACATCTTTGATACCGGCTCGCCCCCCAGCTATGCGCGTGAACTGTATAACCGCTTCGTGGTGAATCTGCAGCAAACCGGCTGTCATCTGGTGATTGTCGCCGGCAACCACGATTCCGTCGCGACGCTCAATGAATCCCGCGACATCCTGGCATTTCTCAATACCACCGTCGTCGCCAGCGCCGGGCACGCCCCGCAGATCCTGAAAAAACGCGACGGTACGCCGGGGGCGGTGCTGTGTCCCATTCCGTTTTTGCGTCCGCGCGATATTGTGCAAAGCCAGGCGGGACTTTCCGGCGGCGAAAAACAACAGCATCTGTTACAGGCCATCACCGACTATTATCACCAGCAGCATGCCGAAGCCTGCGCCCTGCGCGGCGACCAGCCGATTCCGGTGATTGCGACCGGGCATCTCACCACCGTCGGGGCCAGTAAAAGTGACGCCGTGCGTGACATCTATATCGGCACGCTGGACGCCTTTCCGGCGCAGAACTTCCCGCCAGCCGACTACATTGCGCTCGGACACATTCACCGGGCGCAGATCGTCGGCGGCAGCGAGCACATCCGCTACTGCGGCTCGCCTCTTTCGCTCAGCTTCGATGAAACGGGTAAAGCAAAATCCGTGCATCTGGTGAGCTTTTCCGAGGGCAAACTCCGCGCCGTCGAGACGCTGGAGGTGCCCGTCACCCAGCCGCTGGCGGTGCTGAAGGGCGATCTTGACGCCATTACCGCCCAGCTTGAGCAGTGGCGCGGAGCAGCGCTTAACCCGCCCGTCTGGCTGGATATCGAAATCACCACCGATGACTACCTGCACGATATGCAGCGTAAAATTCAGGCGCTGACGGAAGATTTGCCCGTCGAAGTCTTACTGGTACGCCGCAGCCGCGAGCAGCGCGAGAAAATTCTGTTAAGCGCTCAACGCGAAACGCTCAGTGAGCTTCGGGTTGAAGAGGTGTTTGAACGCAGGCTCTCGCAGGAGGAAATTGACGACGCGAAGCGCGCAAGACTCAGCGAACTGTTCAGCCATACCCTGCATGCGCTCAATGATGAGGAAGAAAACGCATGAAAATTTTGAGCCTGCGCCTGAAAAACCTCAACTCCCTCAAGGGCGAGTGGAAAATTGACTTTACCGCGGAGCCGTTTGCCAGCAACGGTCTGTTTGCCATCACCGGCGCGACCGGGGCAGGTAAAACCACCCTGCTCGACGCTATCTGTCTGGCGCTTTATCACGAAACGCCGCGACTGCAGAAGGTCTCTCAGGCGCAAAACGACCTGATGACGCGCGACACCGCCGAGTGCCTGGCGGAAGTGGAATTCGAGGTAAAAGGCATCGCCTATCGCGCCTTCTGGAGCCAGAACCGCGCGCGCAACCAGCCTGACGGGAACCTGCAGGCGCCGCGCGTGGAGCTGGCGCGCTGCGAAGATGGCAAAATCCTGGCCGACAAAGTGACGGATAAACTGGAGCAAACCGCTGCGCTCACCGGGCTGGACTATGGCCGCTTTACCCGCTCCATGCTGCTCTCGCAGGGGCAGTTTGCCGCCTTCCTTAATGCCAAACCGAGCGATCGCGCCGAGCTGCTGGAAGAGCTGACCGGCACCGAGATCTACGGCCAGATTTCCGCCATGGTGTTTGAGAAACACAAAGCCGCCCGCAGCGTGCTTGAAAAGTGCGAGGCGCAGGCGGCGGGCGTCGTGCTGTTGAGCGAAGAGCAACAGCAGCAGTTACAGCAAAGTTTGCAGGCACTTACTGACGAAGAGAAAACCCTGCTGGTTCAGCAGCAAAGCCAGCAGAAAGATTTTCAGTGGTTTACGCGCCGTGATGAGCTCGTGCTTGAGCAACAGCGCGTCACCACGATGCAGCAGCAGGCGCAGCAGGCGCTGACGAACGCTGCGCCAGAGCTGGCAAAGCTCCAGCTCGCGCTGCCCGCCGCCCAGCTTAGACCGCTTTGGGCGCACCAGCAGGAGCAAACCGCGCGTCTGACGCAAACCCAGCAGCGAATTATCGAAGTAAATACTCGCTTACAAGCCAAAACCGCACTGCGCGCGCGGATCCGTCATACCGCCCAGCGTAATCATGAGCAGCTTCAGACCGAACTGACGGCGCTGGCGCAGTGGCTGGCGGAGCACGAGCGCTATCGCCTGCTGGGGCAGGAAATTGCCGGCTGGCGTGCCCAGCTCTCGCAGCTTAACCGCGACAAAACGCAGTTAGCCTCGCTAGCTGCGCGGATGGGTGAATTACGCAACAGGCTGGCTGAAATGCCGGAAAATGCGCTGAGCCTGACGGCGGATGAGGTCAGCGCGGCCATGGAGCAGCAGTCCCGGTCACGCACGCTGCGCCAGCGGCTAACGTCGCTGCATGCGCGCTATCAGCCGCTGCAAAAGCGCCTGCGCCAGAGCGGTGAAAACGTGCAGAAGGCCCGGGCCGATCAAAATAAACTCAATGATACGCTGACGCTGCGCCGCCAGCAGTACAAAGAGAAACACCAGCACTATCTGGACCTGAAGGCCCTGTGCGAACGTGAAGCGACGATTAAAGACCTGGAAAGCTATCGTTCCCGGCTTGAGGCAGGCAAACCCTGTCCGCTGTGCGGTTCCAGCGAGCATCCCGCCGTTGAGCAATACCAGTCGCTTGAGCTGACGGATAACCAGCGCCGCCGCGATTCCCTGGAAAAAGAGGTCGCCGCGCTTAAAGAAGAAGGGCTACTGGTGCTGGGACAGGTTAATGCCCTGACTCAGCAGATCCAGCGCGAGACAGACGAAGCGCAGACTCTCTCTCAAGAAGAGCAAGCACTCACTAAAGAGTGGATGGAGGCCTGCGCTTCCCTGCACATCGCGTTGAATATTCAGGAAGATATCACGCCGTGGATGAACGAGCAGGAACAGTACGAGCGCCAGCTTTATCAGCTCAGCCAGCGTCTGACCCTGCAAAACCAGTTAAACGAGCAGGAAGTGCAGGAGCGACAGTTCCAGCAGCAGCTGACGGCCGCGCGCCAGGCGCTGGAACACGCCCTGCTCTCGCTATCGCTTAACGTACCTGAAGACGGTAATGAAGCCGCCTGGCTGCACGCCCGCGAAGCGGAATTCGCGCAGTGGCAGGAGAAACAAACGCAGCACGGCGTGCTTCTGGAACGCATAAACGCTCTCAAGCCGCTGCTCGACACGCTTCCGGAAACGCACAGCGAAGAGGCCGAACCGACCATTCCGGCTGGCTGGCGCGACGTCCACGACGAATGCGTGTCGCTACAAAGCCAGCTCACCGCGCAGCAGCAGCAGGAAAAGCTGGAGCAAGAGCGCCTGCAGCAGTCCCAGACGCAGTTCACCGCGGCGCTCTCAGCGAGCTGTTTTGCCGATCGGGACGCGTTCCTTGCCGCGCTGCTGGATGACGACGCTATTCGCCACCTCGAACAGCTGAAACAGTCGCTGGAAAGCCAGATACAGCAGGCCGCGGTCCTTTCCGGCCAGGCGAACCAGCAGCTGCAGGCTCATCTGGCGCTGCGGCCGGAAAGGCTCGACGCCGATGCTCCTGCGCTGCAAAGCCAGCTGCAGCAGCTGGCGCAACGGCTTCGCGAGAACACGACGCATCAGGGCGAGATCCGCCAGCAGCTTAAGCAGGACAGCGATAACCGGCAGCACCAGCTGGCGTTGATGCAGCAAATTGATGAGGCCGCGCGCCAGGCGGACGACTGGGGTTATCTGAACGCGCTGATCGGCTCCAGCACCGGCGACAAGTTCCGTAAGTTCGCGCAGGGGCTGACGCTGGATAATCTTGTCTGGCTCGCAAACCAGCAGCTTAACCGTCTGCACGGGCGTTATCTGCTGCAGCGTAAGGCCAGCGACGCGCTGGAGCTGGAAGTGGTCGATACCTGGCAGGCGGACGCGGTGCGCGATACCCGTACGCTCTCCGGCGGCGAGAGCTTCCTGGTCAGCCTGGCGCTGGCGCTGGCCCTTTCCGACCTGGTGAGTCATAAGACGCGGATCGATTCCCTGTTCCTGGATGAAGGATTCGGCACGCTCGACAGCGAAACGCTGGATACCGCGCTGGATGCGCTCGACGCGCTGAACGCTACCGGAAAAACCATCGGCGTGATCAGCCACGTAGAGGCGATGAAAGAGCGCATTCCGGTGCAGATCAAGGTGAAGAAGATCAACGGGCTGGGGTACAGCAGGCTGGACAGAGAATTTGCGGTGCAGTAAAGGTCCACTCCATCTGTAGGCCGGGTAAGGCGTAGCCGCCACCCGGCTTTTTTTTTGCGGCTGCCTGAATTCGCCCGGTGGCGCTTCGCTTACCGGGCCTACGAATTTACTGGCCACAGCCACGCCGCGCCGCGCACGCCGCTGGAGTCACCGTGGACAGCTTTGCGGATCGGGGTTTCACACTCGCCGCCGAAGACCCACTGTTTCACCAGGTTCGGCACCGTGGCGTACAGCCGATCAACGTTGCTCATGCCGCCGCCGAGCACAATAACGTCCGGATCGAGAATATTCACCACGTGCGCCAGGGATTTCGCCAGCCGCATTTCGTAGCGGCTAAGGGCCAGCTCGGCAACCGGATCCTGCTCTTCGACCAGACGCATAATTTCGTTGCCCTTCAGCGGCTGGCCGCTCAGACGGTGGTAGTCGGTCGCAAACCCGGTGCCGGAGATAAACGTCTCAATACAGCCTTGCTTTCCGCAGTAGCACGGCACTTCAGCGCGGTATTTAAGCTCATCTTCGTCCATCCACGGCAGCGGGTTGTGTCCCCACTCGCCCGCGGTACCGTTGCCGCCGATATGAGCGCGCCCGCCGAACGCCACGCCCGCGCCGCAGCCGGTACCGATAATCACGGCAAACACGGTCCGGGCACCGGCCGCCGCGCCGTCGATAGCCTCAGAGACCGCCAGGCAGTTGGCATCGTTGGCCAGACGCACTTCCCGGTTCAGGCGCACGCTTAAATCCTTATCAAACGGCTGACCGTTGAGCCAGGTAGAGTTAGCATTTTTAACCACCCCGGTATACGGCGAGATCGACCCCGGGATCCCCATCCCGACGCTGCCGGTTTGCCCTGTCGCCTGCTCTGCCATCTCAACCAGGCTGGCAATCGTCTCGATAGTCTGGTGATAATCATCGCGCGGCGTCGGCAGACGATGGCGAAACAGCTGCTCCCCCCGCTCGCTCAGCGCGATGACTTCTGTTTTGGTGCCGCCCAAATCGATCCCAATACGCACAAGACTCTCCTCATTATTTTGATTATCAACAGAGTAGAAGCACGCTTCCCGATTAGCAATGCAAGCGATGCGACAATTCGTTATCATGCCCGCTGATTTAACGACAAGGCCGTGGAAATTATCATGCTGTGGTTCAAAAATTTGATGGTTTACCGTCTCAGCCGCGACGTTTCGCTGCGTGCAGAAGAGATGGAAAAACAGTTAGCCGCTTATACCTTTTCCCCTTGCGGTAGCCAGGATATGGCGAAAACCGGTTGGGTTCCGCCAATGGGTTCACAAAGCGATGCACTGACCCACGCCAGCAGCACGGGTCAAATCATCGTCTGCGCCCGCAAAGAAGAGAAAATCCTGCCGACGCCGGTGGTTAAGCAGGCGCTCGAAGCAAAAATTTTCAAGCTGGAAGCCGAACAGGGCCGCAAGCTGAAAAAGACCGAAAAAGATTCGCTGAAAGACGAAGTGCTGCACTCCCTGCTGCCGCGCGCCTTCAGCCGCTTCAGCCAGACCATGATGTGGATCGACACCGTCAACGGGCTGATCATGGTGGACTGCGCCAGCGCCAAGAAAGCAGAAGATACGCTGGCCCTGCTGCGCAAAAGCATCGGCTCTTTACCGGTCGTTCCGCTGGCGCTTGAAACGCCGATCGAGCTGACGCTGACCGAATGGGTACGCAGCGGTGCTGCGGCACAGGGTTTCCAGATCCTTGATGAAGCCGAGCTGAAAGCCCTGCTGGAAGATGGCGGCGTGATCCGCGCGAAGAAGCAGGATCTGGTGAGCGACGAGATCGCCGTCCATATCGAAGCGGGCAAAGTGGTCACTAAACTGGCGCTCGACTGGCAGCAGCGCATTCAGTTCGTGATGTGCGACGACGGCTCCGTGAAGCGTCTGAAGTTCTGCGACGAGCTGCGCGATCAGAACGAAGATATCGACAGGGAAGATTACGCCCAGCGTTTTGACGCGGACTTCATCCTGATGACCGGCGAGCTGGCCGCGTTGATTCAGAATCTGGTGGAAGGTCTCGGCGGCGAAGCGCAGAGATAACAGGCAAAACGCAGGCCGGGTAAGCGTTAGCGCCACCCGGCTTATTTTTTATTTCAGGTAGCGGCACAGATAAGAGGTGGGTTCAGCCACCTGCAAATGAAATTCGCTGTGGCCAGGGACGTTGAAAACTTGCCCGGCAGCGTAAACTTTCCATTCCGTTTCACCCGGCAGTAAGACGTTCAGCGCCCCGCTGACGACCGTCATTTCTTCAGCTTCCGCCGTGCCAAAGGTGTATTCCCCTTCCGCCATTACGCCGACACTGGCACGACCAGTGCTGCTGCTGGTAAAACCAATGGATTTCACTTTACCGGAAAAGTATTCGTTACTTTGAAGCATGAACTGGCCCTTATATTTATAGATAAAAATTCACTATAGGGGCCATGCTCATCACCTGTCACGCAAAATCATTACATGAGGAGTTCCGAGGCCAGGCGAGCCATCAGAACGTTGGATAACAGCACGGGCACATCCAGCGCTTTTTGCAGCAGGTCACGATGATGCTGATGGAAACCCAGGCAGTCCAGGATCAAGACGTCCGCCCCTCTCTCAAGCAGTTCCTTCCCGGCAGCAATGAGCTTGGCCTCACTGTCCCAGAACGGATTTGCCAGCGCGTACAAGGGCACTTTTTCCAGCACGTGCCATTTTGCCTCCTGGTTATCCATGAGCTCCTCAATGGGAACAATCACCCCCACCTGATGGCCATCAACGATAGAGGCCACCAGCGGTGGAATGATCCGCATCGGCTCCAGCAAAATCGCATTCCGCGCCGTAAGCCCCTTAATGGGTGCGGTACTCATCAGCAAAATAACGTCATAACCTTGATTATCGAGCACTTCTATCACGCCCTGCAGCGAGCGCTCGATTTTCTGACGTGAAACGTGCGCCAGTTTACCGTCACTTAATAACGTCGCCAGGGGATCCTCCCCCGCCTCGACAGCGTAGTCTTCCATGACCTCTTCCCGACTCATCTTCCCCAGCAGGCTGAGATGCGTTATCTGTTGTTCAGATACATGCTCGGTTAAGAGCGGTAACACTTCGCTTACAGGGACCACACCAATAGTGAGGATCGCCAACGTTGCCTTCATTTTTATCGCCTTCCATTACTCCAACATCGTGTACACAGGTACAGGCTCACTACGCTGCACAGTTCGTTTTTTAAACAAAACAGGACCAAGCGTAGCAGGTGATCCCGACATCGAAATGTAAAGATCGCCTGCCGATACCGGAGTTACTTGTAATAACTAAATATTAACTCCTGCTTAACTTTCCCGATGAGTAAAAAGTGTGATTCAGGCACGATATTGGAGCGTTTAGGAAAACATTCAGGTTATATCGGGATCTTCGTAGCGCCGTTTCGCGTCCAGCGCTTCCTGTTCAGTCTCGTGTTCACTGATCAGCGAGTCCGGCTTGGGGTGATCGGCGCGCAGTTGATACCAGGTCACGGTATGACCTGTATGGCCTTTTTCAACGGTAACAATGCGCGCTTCACGCGGATAGGGAGGTCTGGTTGGCATAGCTCATCCTTTTTTTATGTCTGAGCTATAAGTATAGACGCCGCTTAGCTGGCACAAGCCAAACGCAGGGCGGTAATAATCTGAATCACAACGTCTTCGGGAGACGCGGACGCATCCACCACGTGGTGAGCCGCTTCGCGGTATAGCGCATCGCGTTCGGCCAGCACTTCACTCACCTCTTCGTTGAGTGGCCTGGAGGTCAGCGCAGGGCGTTGCCCCTCTTCCGGAAACGCTTCCAGACGCCCTACCAGAGCCGACACCGGCGCGCTGAGATAAATCACAATCCCCTTTTCGCGCATAAAGTGACGATTACACTCCGCCAGAACAATGCCACCCCCGGTCGCGATCACGGCCGATGGAGTAGTGACCGCTTTCAGCGCGGCGGTTTCGCGTGCGCGAAAGCTCTCCCAGCCCTCTTGCTCAACAATCTCAGCGATGGTTTTTCCGGCCTCGGTTTGCAGCCAGTGGTCGGTATCAACAAACTGGCGATGACACACGCGTGCCAGCTCCAGGCCAACGGTGGTTTTCCCACAGCCGCGAGGGCCAACTAAAAAGATGGGTTGGGTCATGCCAGGTGTTCCCCTTGATGCCGGATGGCTGAAGAGTGTAAAGAAATAATTGCAGAAGATGTTGCGATTACTTTACTGCAAAGCGGTACGGGATGACAACCCTGTGGAGGCCACACTGTACCACAAATTGACAATAATTATCATTACGCTGTGCGGCGCTTCACTTCCAGTAGCCACTTATCCAGCTCGGCAGCGAACTGCTGGCGATCGCGCTGGGACAGGCTGTCCGGTCCACCGGTCTGCACGCCGCTGGCCCGCATCGTATCCATAAAATCGCGCATGGTGAGCTTTTCCCGAATAGTCGAAGGCGAGTAACGCTCCCCGCGCGGATTGAGCGCCGCCGCCCCTTTCTCCAGCACTTCGGCGGCCAGCGGAATATCCGCCGTGATCACCAGATCCTCGGCGCTGCACAGGCGAACAATTTCGTTATCCGCCACGTCGAACCCGGCCGGCACGCGCAAAGAGCGGATGAACCGCGAAGGCGGTACGCGAATATTCTGGTTTGCCACCAGCGTCAGCGGCATCTGAACGCGCTCGGCGGCGCGAAATAAAATCTCTTTAATCACATTCGGACACGCGTCCGCATCAACCCAAATCGTCATATTGTCCCCCCATAATGACTCTGTCGACTATTGTCGCCTGCATTTCGTTGTTAAGCTATCAATCAGAGAAAACAACGCATAATGACGGAGAATCGTGATGGACAAGAAAATCGGGTTTATCGGCTGCGGTAACATGGGCAAAGCCATCCTGGGCGGTCTGATCGCCAGCGGGCAGGTGCTGCCGGGTCAGATCTGGGTCTATACCCCGTCACCTGACAAGGTCGCCGCGCTGCGCGATCAATACGGGATCAACGCTGCCGAAAGCGCGCAGGAAGTGGCCCAGGTCGCCGATATCGTCTTTGGCGCCGTCAAGCCAAACATCATGATCAAAGTGCTGAGCGATATCACCTCCAGCCTGAATAAAGAGACGCTGGTCGTGTCGATTGCCGCGGGCGTCACGCTCGATCAGCTGGCCCGCGCGCTGGGTCACGATCGTAAAATCGTCCGCGCGATGCCGAACACACCGTCGCTGGTCAACGCCGGCATGACCTCCGTCACGCCTAACGCGCTGGTAACCACGGAAGAAGTGGCCGATGTGCTGAACATTTTCCGCTGCTTCGGTGAGGCTGAAGTGATTGCCGAATCGATGATCCATCCGGTGGTCGGCGTGAGTGGCTCAGCCCCTGCCTATGTTTTCATGTTTTTAGAAGCGATGGCCGACGCCGCCGTGCTTGGCGGAATGCCGCGCGCGCAGGCGTATAAGTTCGCCGCGCAGGCCGTCATGGGCTCCGCCAAAATGGTGCTGGAAACCGGCAAACACCCGGGCGAGCTGAAAGATATGGTCTGCTCCCCGGGCGGTACCACCATCGAAGCGGTGCGGGTGCTGGAGGAGCGCGGGTTCCGCTCGGCGGTCATTGAAGCGATGGCAAAATGCATGGAAAAATCAGAGAAGCTGAGTAAATCCTGATCCTCGCCGTCGGGCGTCAGGCCGCCACTTCGGTGCGGCCGCGCCCGGCATTTTTCGCCTTGTACAGCGCCACGTCAGCCGCCTTCAGCCATTCCCGATAGTGTCCAAACTGCGGTCCCCAGGGGGCAACGCCTACGCTGATGCGCAGCGCTTCTTTTGGCGCGCACGGTAAGGTCAGCTTTTCCAGCCGCTCATGCAGTCGCGACATCACGGCGATGGCGCTTTCCGCCGCCGTCTGGGACATGATCACCGCAAACTCATCCCCGCCAAACCGGCCGATAGCATCGCCTGACCGTACCGACCGCTGGAGCTGGCGCGTAATGGCAACGATCGCCTCGTCGCCCACGTCGTGCCCCCAGGTGTCGTTGATGTTTTTAAAGTGGTCGATATCAATCAGCAGTATCGTGGCGGTGCGGTGGTCGCGCCGACAGTGCTCAAATTCATTTCGCAGCAGCATTTCCCAGTGTCGTCGGTTAAAGACCCCGGTCATGCCGTCTCGGGTGCCCATTATTTCCAGCCGCCGCTTGTGCTCCGCAAGCCTGACGGCGGTGCGGTGGCTGAGCCAGGCAAACAGCATGGGATAAAGCATGAGTACGGGCAGCGTCAGGATCCACTCTACGGGGTCGGGGTTGAAGATGGTCACCTTCCCAACGAGCGGCAGGGTCACCAGCGCGGAGAGCAGCGTCAACGCGATCCCCGGGATGAACAGACGACAGCCACCGGAGCCCATCATGTTCATCCCCACCATCATCACCAGCGCTGCGGTGGGTAATGCATTCATCCCCATCACGCCGATCCAGAGCCCGGCAATAATGGCATCGATTTTGAGATTAAAAATTTCCTGCTGATGAGGTGAAGCGGCACGGCAGGATAGCTGCCAGGCGAAATGGGGCCAGACGAACGACCACCCCACCAGTAAAAGCCACCAGCCACCGGGTAAAAAATGGGTGACCAGCATCCCCGCAACCGGGAAAAACATCGCCGCCAGCCCGACGGCGCGCGCCAGCCGAACTCGCCGGGCAAACTGAATGCCGGCGCGGTGAGGGTCATCCTGAGAAAGGGTTAAATTCCACTCTTCCCGAATGCGCTTTTTGTTGTAATACGTTTCATCATTCATCATTTTTGGGAATATTCTGAAACATTTTCCCAAATTATAGAGAGGGGGTCTGCGGGGAAAGTATGAAATTTCGGGTGAGCCGCCGAAGCCGCTCACCCGTTAGAACTACACTTTTTTCTTCAGGCAGGCGCTCATGAACTTGCTGCGGTCGTCCCCTTTCAGGGACTGTTCCGTCGCTTTCGCATTACACTCGCGCATTTTTTGCTGCTGCGGCGTCAGGCTTTTTTCAGCCGGCTTCGCGGCACCATTTTTAAGGCAGTCGCTCATGTAGGTCTTGCGGGCATCTCCCTTCAGACTCTGAGACGTCGCCTGTTGATTACAGGTGGTCATACGCTGTTGTTGCGGCGTTAGCGTTTTCTCTTCGGCGTTCGCCGATGCGACCAGGAACAGGCCGGAGAGCAGAGTAACCAGTAATGTTGTTTTCATTGCACCATCCTTTTGTGAACATTCCCTGTAAGTCTGGTTCGTGACGGGAAAAAAACCACCCGGCAGATGTGATTTCCGCCGGGATTTTATTATTTAAGACCCAGCGCCGCCTTCATGGTGTAGAACAGATCCGTTTGATCGGTCAGGCCTACCACGTTTGCCGCGTGCGGGCCGTAGGCTGCAATGCGCAGCTGGGTGCCGGTGTGCTCCATGGACTCTTCTTCAGAGTTGCCGTAGCTCATCACCATAACGGCGCCATCTTTGGTGTTCAGCGCCTGCGTCAGGCCCGGGGCTTTGGTATCTGCCGGGATGATCTGGCTGGCGTGGGCATGGTCCGCGGTGACGATCACCAGGGTGTTGCCGTCTTTTTTCGCGAACTCAAGCGCCTTCTGCACCGCTTCGTCCAGATCGACGGTTTCGCCAATCTGACCGCACGGGTTCGCCGCATGATCCTGCTTATCGATCGACGCGCCCTCTACCTGCAGGAAGAACCCTTTTTCGCTCTTGCTCAGCAGAGAGATGGCTTTATCGGTCATCGCCGCCAGCGTCGGTACGCTGTCAGTGCGTTTCGGGTTCGGGGTGCAGGTCACGGCAGGTTTATCGATATTGCCGTGATAAGAGGCTTTTGGTCCTTCCCAGCGCACGGGCATGTTGCCATCGGAGAACAGCCCCAGCAGCGGTTTGTCCTGGCTCGCCTCGGTTATCGCCGCCAGAGAACGGGCATCACTCACCAGCTGATAGCCGCGAGCCTGCGCCTGCTCGCGCAGCGTTTTGCCCTGCCACTCGCCCGCCGTCGCGGTTTCCGCGAAGGTTTTCGCGCCACCGCCCAGGGTCACGTCAGGACGCGCGTTCAGCAGCTGCTCCGTAATCGAGCCTTTGCCACCTTTTTCCAGCGCGTTCGTTGGGCATTTTTCGCTGGTCACTGACGGGCCGTAGCATTTACGCGAGGTCACGTGCGCCACCAGTGCCGCGGGCGTTGCATCCTGAAGCTCAGCGGTAGAGACGTTGCCGGTCGCCAGACCCGCCGCTTTTGCCATCTCCAGAAGGGTTTGATGATCTTTTTCGTGAATATCCACTCCCAGCGCGCCATTATAGGTTTTCACGCCGGTGGACCACGCCGTAGCAGAGGCCGCGGAGTCCGTGACGTAATCCGGTTTACCGGTTTTTTTATCCAGCGCGTAATGGGTATATTGTCCGGTCAGCGGTAATGCGTCGATGCCTTTAAAAAAGCCGCCCGCACCCTCGGCATAATTTCTCGCCGCCGTGATTTCGGAATCCCCCATTCCATCGCCAATAAGCAGAATAATATTTTTCGCCGGCTTATCATTCAGCGAAGCGCGAATAGCGGCAGTTTGATCTTCTGATAAACGGCGTGCGCCGCCAGGCTGGGTGATATCCCCTTTTGCCGCACGATTATCCAGCACGCTGGTATGAGAAGTGTCGGCATAAATGGCGGGAGTAATTAACAGGGGAAGTAATGCAATGAAAAATGCGCTCTGTTTCAATTTATTTTCTCCATGTACAAATACATAAAAATAAAAACAGAGCGACTATAGGCATCCTGCATGACAATTCTATGACACGTCGTTACGTCCTGTGACGGTTTAGCTGCGCGGATGCCTTAACAGCTTCTTTACGTATTGGTGGAGCATCTCGGCATCTTCAACCGGGACCTGCGATTCAGGTCTGACGCTCTCCAGCGCCCCTTCAACGCTCTCAATCAACGCCTGTTGATCGGTTTTCGCCATTTGTCGCAGCAGCGCGGTGACCACAATTTCCAGCGCTTCGACCTGAGCGACCAGCTCTTTTGACTCTTCTTCCTTTTGTGCCAGCTTGACCAGCAATTCAGCAATGAGATTTTTCATCGTGCCAGTTCCTTTTTCAGTTTTGTCTGACGTTATCACTCTGAATCCATAATGCAAAGAGAAGAAATTTATTATGGTATGCAAAAGTGATGCAGGAACGGAATTAAAGGACAGTCACGGTGAGCGAAACGTTTTTCTATAAAAAACGCCGCATTTCGTTATATAAAAATGCGGCTACTATAAGAATATATAATACATCAACGAAACGATTATCTCGCCGACTTAGCCTCCGCCACTTGTCTGCGGCGACGCAGCGCAATAGCCAGCTGGATAATATTGATTAAAACGACAATAGCTGTGGCCGCAAATACCCAGCGAAAACCGGCCATCGCGGAAACGGATGCGCCAATAAGCGGACCGGCAACATTCCCCAGATACATAAATGACTGGTTATAGCCAAAAATACGCCCCGTCACCTGGTCGCTGGAATATTTAACCAGCAGGGTCTGTACCGCAGGCAACATGGCGCCATCAGCAAACCCGAGCAGAAATCGCAATACGCCAAGCTGAAGCGGAGAGGTGACAAACGACATCGCGAAGAAGAGCACCACCGCAAAGATCAGCGTCGCCATCAGGATGCGCGCCGTGCCGATCCTGTCACCCAGTTTTCCCAGACGCGGCGCGGAAATCAGGGCGGATACGCCCGGCACGGCGGCAATCATGCCGCTCAGAAAAGCGATATTTGTGTTCTCCGGCTCCATCGACTTGATAAACAGCGCCAGAATCGGACCGACCGAACCGTTACAAAGCTGGATAACCATAGTGGTCACAAACAGGCTGATCATCAGCCCAGGATAAGGCAGAGAGGCGAAGACGGCCTTGCCGCTCAGGCGTTCAGATTTACTGATAACCGGGCGGCCTCCCTCTTTGATAAGAAAGAGCGTGACCAGAAAACTGACCACCAGCAGGATCGCGGTGATGATAAATACCGCGCGCAGCCCGACGTGGTCCGCCAGAAAGCCGCCCAGCAGCGGACCGCCGATGACGCCGCTTATCTGTGCCGTGGAAAGCGTACTCAGCGCCCAGCCGCTACGCTCGCGCGGCACCTGAGAGGCGACCAGCGCCATGGCATTCGGAATGTACCCGGACGTCAGCCCCATCACCGCGCGCAGGAAAAACAGCTGCCAGACGTTGGTGGCGAAGGCCTGCAGCAGAATGGCGATCGCCATCCCGAGCGAGGCGCGCAGCAGCATCAGTTTTCGGCCTTTCCGATCCGCCAGGCTGCCCCACATCGGTGACACAATGGCGGAGACCAGAAACGTGACGCTGAACGTCAGGCCGGACCACATGGAGAGCGCTTCATGCGAGGTCACCCCCAGCTGCGAAACGTACAGCGGCAGGAACGGCAGGATCTGGCTGATGGCCAGACCGGTGAAGAAGCAGCCGAACCAGACCGAGATGAGATTAACTTTCCAGGATTCCATAAAGAAATAGTCTTCATTTTTAGGCGAATTCGCCTACAGATTAGCAAGTTACGCGTTTTGACGTCGCACCAGAGATGCGGCCTGACTGACTTTGGTGTTTTATCTCCCCAGTCATCATATTTGTGAAATAAGTCACAAATCATCCATTTTCTGGCGGAATATTATGCTTCACCGACAGAGACCGAAACCGCGCATTCCCAGATGAAAGTGGTTGGCGTGCGCCGCGTTATACTCCGGCCCAAGGCCGTTTCCGTAGTAGCCGCAGCTTGCCGCCAGCATGGCCTTCAGCCAGGGCTGCGTTGTTGCCGCCTTCCAGCCGTTCAGTACCGTGACGCGTTCCCCGTTCGCCAGCCGAAAAGCGGCGATATCCAGCGCTTCCGCCGTGGCATGTTCGCTGCGTCGTGCGTCAGGGCGGTGGTAAATATTGCGGCAGGCAAAGCTGCCGAGATGGTCGATGCGGGTCAGGTCGCTGCCCGTATAGCGTTTTGTCAGCGGCCGGGCCTGCTGGCTGATAAACAGCGCAGAGCCGAGCGCCAGCGGACAGCTGGCAAGAAAGCTGCTGTTCAGGCTGACCGGGCCGAAGTCACGTACGCGCACAACGTTGTTAAGCGGACACGCGCCGCCGCTGTTCGCCACCGGCTGGGTGCGGATGAGATCTCTTTGGTTAGCCTGCGACAGCAGGCTCGCGCACGCCTCGGGGGTTAAGCGCCGAAGCTTATACTGGGTGATTCGGCCCGGCGGGTCGTCAAGGGTCAGCGGCATGAAAGGGTTGTAGTAAGACGGCAACCAGCGGTAACCCGCCGTTGCAACGGCCACAATAATCAAAACGGTCAGCAGCGTTTTTCCTTTCACTCTCCCCCCTCAGCATTCCCCAAAACATTATGGCAGAAGGCCGCGAAACCCGCCGGGCATCGTGGTATGTTATTGGCTTTTCGTCAGACTGGAAGAGAGTGAGATGGCTAAGCAGCGCGTAGGTATTGTCTTTGGGGGAAAATCAGCGGAACACGAAGTGTCATTGCAATCGGCCAAAAATATCGTTGATGCAATCGATAAAAGCCGTTTCGACGTGGTGCTGCTGGGCATTGATAAGCAGGGCCAGTGGCACGTTAACGATGCCAGCCAGTATCTGCTGAATGCTCACGATCCGGCACACATCGCCCTTAATCCTTCAGAAGTGAGCGTCGCCACCGTACCCGGAGTCGTGAAGGGGCAGCTCATCGACGCCGGCAACGCGCAGGCTCTCGCCCAGATCGACGTTGTCTTCCCCATCGTCCACGGCACTCTGGGGGAAGATGGTTCCCTGCAGGGGATGCTGCGCATGGCCAACCTGCCGTTCGTCGGCTCGGACGTACTCGGCTCTGCCGCGTGCATGGACAAAGACGTCACCAAACGCCTGCTGCGCGATGCCGGGCTGAACATTGCGCCATTCGTGACCCTCACCCGCGCCAACCGCGACACGCACACCTTCGCGCAAATTAGCGGAGAGCTGGGTCTGCCGCTGTTTGTGAAGCCTGCAAACCAGGGCTCCTCCGTGGGCGTCAGCAAGGTCACCAGCGAAGCAGAGTTCACGCAGGCCGTCCGTCTGGCGTTTGAGTTCGACCATAAAGTGGTGGTTGAACAGGGTATTAAAGGCCGTGAAATTGAGTGCGCCGTGCTGGGCAACGATTTCCCACAGGCGAGCACCTGCGGCGAAGTGGTCTTAAACAGCGACTTCTACTCGTACGACACCAAATACATTGATGACAAAGGCGCGCAGGTTGTCGTGCCTGCGGATCTCGATCCGGCGGTTAACGATAAGATCCGGGCGATCGCCATTCGCGCTTATCAGACGCTCGGCTGCTGCGGCATGGCGCGCGTGGATGTGTTCCTGACGCCGGAAAACAAAGTAGTGATCAATGAAATCAACACGCTGCCGGGGTTCACTAACATCAGCATGTATCCGAAACTGTGGCAGGCGAGCGGCCTGAGCTACCCGGAGTTGATCACCCGCCTGATCGAACTGGCGCTGGAGCGTCACGCCGCCGACAGCGCGCTTAAAAGTTCCGTAAACGGTTAATCGGCGCGCTTCGCCGACTCCGCCTCATCCGCTGTCGTCTCTTCAGGGCGACGGCGGATAATCAGCCCCGCCAGCCAGAAACTTATCACCCAGGTCACCAGCCCGACGGCATACGTTTGCCACCCTTTTGCTTCAAACCCCAACAGGCCCACGACGCCGTTAAGAATAAAGATCAGCCCGATGGCAAAGGCGTAGTAGTGCCAGTCACGGCGTAGTTTGGACGTGAGCTTCATAACAACTCCGGCAAGAAAAAAAGACATCCTCTCACAGTTTTTCGGCCAGGTCTGTGGCAGATACGGAAATTCTGAAACGCGACGCAATTTCACTTAAGTAATGAAATTGTGATGTGCTGCAGAAATCGACAATCCAGGAGGATTCCTGAGCGCAAATTACCACGATTCTGATATTGACAAATGCGATGACCTGTCAAACTCACCCCATAAGACGCGTATTAAAACAGAGTGATACCACGGGAGGTCAACATGGCTGACTTTACATTGTCGAAACCGATTTTTGGCGGCAAACCAAAAACCTCCACGGCGGGTAATATCGCTTATGCCCTGTTTGTCCTGTTCTGCTTCTGGGCCGGTTCCCAGCTGCTCAATATGCTGGTCCATGCGCCTGGCGTTTATGAACACCTGATGCAGGTGCAGGATAACGGACGCCCGCGAGTTGAGATTGGGTTTGGTGTCAGCACCCTGTTCGGCCTGATTCCCTTCCTCGCGGGATGTATGATTCTGGGCGTTGTGGCGTTAGTGCTGCGCTTTCGCTTCCGCCGTCGCCGTTAAAGCCCCATACAGCGAGCCCGACGATCGTCCACGCGTTTTGCGAACCATGCGGTAGTGAGGTTACGCGTGATCTTCGGGCTTTCCAGCTGGATCCCCGGCAGGATAGCCCTCGGTAACGCTTTCCCGCTTTTCTGCTCCGCAAGCGCAAACACCTTCCTGTACAGATCCGTTTTCTCGAATGCCAGGCTGTCGCCTTTTTCAAGCTGACGGCGAATGTCGCTGTTGCTCAAGCCAAGCGTGGTCGATAATTTCCGTACTGCCAGCTCGGTGCTTCCCGCCTCGCTGCTGCCGTAGGCGATGAGATCGCCGTCCAGCGCCAGCTTGACGCCGGTTGCGCGGCTGACCGCACTCTGGAATGCCGCATTACGGCTGGCATACCAGCCCGCGTTAAAGTCGGCAAAGCGGTACAGCGGCTCATTGTAGTTCGCCGGATAGTTCAGCAGATGATACGTGCCGAACCACAGCCCGCCGCGCAGGGAGAAGACCTCCTGGCGCACCGTACCGTCGATTTTCCACGGGTAGCCGTCGGTATGCTTCTCCGCGAACGCAATGCTCACCTGCATCGGGCCACCGGTGTGTACCGGGTTCAGTGAACCAAACAGCTTCTGCCCCATCGGGACCATACTGATGAAATCATCAAAGATGGCGCTAAGCTGTTTTTCGGTTTTGACCGCATCCAGCCGTTCGCTGTAGCTTTTGCCGTTCGGCGAGGTGATTTTAAGCGCGGTATGCACGAGGAACACCGGGATATGCATGGATTCCGCGCGGCGGTCGATCTCTTTCCAGGCAATTTTGTTCAGACCCGGCACGACCGGGTCTGACTGGTACATCGACTCCTGCTGCGCCACCGCCAGCACCGAGCAGATATTCTCCTCGGTCGGCGCGATCTTTTGGCTTTCAAAGGTTTTTGCCAGCGCATCTGCCCACGCGTTGCGATCCTTCACGCTGGCGGGCATTTTCTGCCGCACTACGCTCGCCACATCGACGGGCTTCTCCCCCTTTTTGAGCGGAGCGGCCCCTTTTTCGGCACAGCCTGCCAGCACAAGAGCGGCCAGCAAGGACAACGGTAACGCGCGCGGTACGGCAAAAGACATAGCAACTTCCTGTATCAGCTAAATGTGTTGGTGACTTCCTGCAGGTCACGATCGTCCAGCTCACGTTCAAAACTGCGCAGACGTTTATAGATGGACATCAGTTCTACCAGGGTGGTCCAGGAGCTGATCAGGTACTGGAACGACCCACGAACCTGACCGAAAACGTTGGTAATCTGCGTCATCAGACCGAGCGTAATCGTACCCGCAACAATCGACGGGAACAGCAGGAACAAACCGAAAACATTGTCCACCTGCAGATACAAAATACGGGCAATGTTGAAATACATATAGTGGAAGTAGAGTCGGAAGTAGTTACGACGCACGGCGCCAAACAGCTCGCGGACGGTCGGCGGCGAGGCGCGGTTAGCATCATCTTCACCGTAAACCAGCTCTTTACGGTAAGCGGCTTCCACGCGTTGATTTTTAAACTCCAGGCCCGGCAGTTTGATCCCCACCACCGCCAGCAGGCCCGTACCCATCAGCGACCAGACGATCGCTGCAATCACCAGACCATACGGAAGATGGCCAACAATCGGCAGATCCGGCACGTGCGCCGAGAGCGTTACCAGCACGGGCAGGAAGGCAATCAGCGTCATGATGGCGTTGATAAAGCTTACGCCCATGTCTTCAAGGGTGGAGGCAAAACGCATGGTGTCTTCCTGCACACGCTGCGCGGCGCCTTCGATATGGCGCAGGTGCTGCCAGTGCGCCATGTAATGTTCATTCATCGCGGTACGCCAGCGGAAAACGTAGTGGCTGACGAAGAAGTTGTTCATCACGCCGATGATCACCGCAATAAGGGCGATACCGAGGAAGATCCCGACTTCATGGTAGAACTGGTTGATGGTCACCTTGTGCGGCGAGCTCAGCGCGGTCTGAATCAGATCGTAGAACGGCGCATACCAGGCGTTAACCGCCACACCCACTTCCACGAGGAACCAGGTGACAAAGATAATCAGCGATGTGCCGAGGATCGACCAGTACTGCCAGCGGTGCGGAGAATAAACAAACCAGAACAGCGCAAACAGCCCCACGCATACCATGTAGTAGGCATAAAACAGCAGATAGCTCAGCGACCAGAAGCGCGCCGCGCTAATCGGCACATCACCCGTTGCCCCCGTGATGCGCGTCAGCCATGCGCCGCCGCCCGCCTGCCAGAAAATGACAGCGATGAGTGCCCAAATAAATGCCGACAGGAAAAAAGGCCCCGGCTTTGGGAAAAAAGACTTAAACATAATGCTTCCTTCTTGTTGTTATGGTTGTTGCTGTGCACAACACGTTACCACACGAAAAACCTGCCCGAGCCAGCCTCCCGGCCTGGGCAAAAAGGTCAGACCCGAGGGTTGATTATTAGTTCGCTTTCCAGTTTTCGAGAATTGTTTCGGTGCGTTTCACCGCGAGAGGATTCGCCGGCGCGATGAAGTTACGCCAGACGTCATTGTGGTGGTTAATCACGATCTGCGCCTCTGCCGCCGGGCGATTGGCGGTAGTATGGGCATCTTCCGCGACGGTGATGTGATAACCCCGGCTGACGCCGTTCTTCACCGTCGCATCGACGCAGTAATCGGTGGCGCAGCCGCAGATAACAAACTCGCGAATGCCCTGCTCACGCAGCAGCGCCTCAAGCGCGGTGTTATAGAAGGCATCGCAGGCGGTTTTGGTCACGTAAAGCGCGTCAGCAGGCTGATGGAGTTCAGGCAGTAGCGCAAACCCTTCGCTTCCCTCTTCCAGACCTCCGGCCTCGGTATGCTGAATAAAAATCACCTTGTCGGCTGCCTGCGTAAGCTGGTTGATCAGAAAGACACACTTTTCGCGCTGATGACGAGG
Source organism: Enterobacter sp. EGD-HP1 (assembly GCF_000733275.2). Taxonomy (NCBI): domain Bacteria; kingdom Pseudomonadati; phylum Pseudomonadota; class Gammaproteobacteria; order Enterobacterales; family Enterobacteriaceae; genus Enterobacter; species Enterobacter sp. EGD-HP1. The sequence goes on along the minus strand of NZ_AVOP01000004.1, from coordinate 86,266 downwards.
GGTTTCAAATACCCCGTTCTGCATATCGACAACCATAACCACACGCTTCTCAGACATACCGTTCTCCGTAAGATTGAGTGACACTGGTGCCTATCATAAGCCCGATGTCACAAAATGGGAGATGGCTCGTAAGTAAATTGATCATATTTACCCATGGTTACGTTTTTCTCGCTATCGTTATGCAATCGGGGCATTGCGCGGTACCGATTAGTAGTATAAATACCCATTACTTTCCTCATTCACTTCATGGATGCTTTTCGTTGAAACGTTGTCTGCTCTCTTTTGCCGCGCTGTGTGCGGTGAGCTTTTCTACCGCCCAGGCAGCCCAACCGCTGACGGCGCCCGTTTTAGCTTCAGATATTGCCGATCGCTACGCGAATCTTATCTATTACGGCAGCGGCGCGACCGGGATGGCGATGGTCGTCATCGACGGCAACCAGCGTGTGTTCCGCAGCTTTGGCGAGACGCGCCCAGGAAATAACGTTCACCCGCAGCTGGATTCCGTTATCCGCATCGCGTCCTTAACCAAGCTGATGACCAGCGAAATGCTGGTGAAACTGCTCGACCAGGGCGTGGTAAAACTCGACGACCCGCTCAGCAAATACGCGCCTCCAGGCGCTCGGGTTCCGACCTGGCAGGGTACGCCGATTCGGCTTGTGAACCTAGCCACCCACACCAGCGCCCTGCCGCGTGAGCAGCCGGGCGGGGCGGCGCATCGTGACGTATTTGTCTGGCCAACGCGCGACCAGCGCTGGAGCTACCTGAGTACCGCCACGCTGAAGGCGGCGCCGGGTTCGCAGGCCTCTTATTCAAACCTGGCCTTTGACCTGCTGGCGGACGCCCTTTCAACGGCGGCGGGTAAACCCTATACGCAGCTATTTGAAGAGCAGATTACCCGCCCGCTGGGTATGAAAGACACCACCTTTACCCCGTCCCCGGATCAGTGCCGTCGCCTGATGGTGGCAGAGAAAGGCGCGAGCCCCTGTAATAACACGCTCGCGGCAGTGGGCAGCGGCGGGGTCTATTCCACGCCTGGCGACATGATGCGCTGGATGCAGCAGTTCCTCTCCTCGGATTTCTACGCTCGCACCAGCCAGGCCGATCGCATGCAGACTCTGATTTATCAGCGTACTCAACTGCACCGCGTCATCGGGATGGACGTGCCGGGTAAAGCCGATGCGCTCGGCCTGGGGTGGGTCTATATGGCGCCGAAAAATGGCCGTCCGGGAATTATTCAGAAAACCGGCGGCGGCGGTGGATTCATCACCTATATGGCCATGATCCCACAGTCAAACGTGGGCGCGTTTGTGGTGGTCACCCGCTCCCCACATACGCGTTTCGTTAATATGAGTGACGGAATTAATAACTTAGTGGCTGAACTGAGCGCCAACAAAGCCCAGGTGCTCACCGCGTCTAACTGATCTTAATATTCCGTGGGCAAGCGGTTAATGCTGACCAGCTTGCCCCGGCTCATATTGATGTAGTTACCTTGCCGCAGGGCAGCGAGAACCTCAGCAACCACTGAACGTGAAATACGCGTACTTTGTTGAATATGATTCATCACACCAATTTTTGAGCGCAGCGTTTCATCCCACTCTGCCATATTCAGCAGCATGGCGCGGATCTGATGGTAGGAATTATTTCCCACCAGCTGCATATCACGTTTCTCAAGAATATAGTTTATCCAGGATAACCAACCGAAGGCCTCTTTCCACAGCGCGTTCTGTTGTATAAGTTGACGAGTGGTTTCAGTGGGCAAATAAAATCCCGTGCAGGCTGTTTTGGCTACCACTCTATATTCCTGACTATGATTAATCATCACGGTGGACAGCCCTAAAATAAAAGGTGCTGTTGCGATGCCCACAAGCAGCTCATCTGAACAACGATAAATTTTGATTATACCGGTTTGTAATACGGTCGTGCGGGGTTCATGACACTCACCTGGTGTAATTAATTGTTGTGGAGCAGTTTTAAAAGGGGTACTGGCTGATTTCAAACACTGTTCGAGCCGGCTTAATTCAGAAAGCGGTTTCGCATTAACGTTCATGCAGACCTCAAGGCATCCGTATTTGTCGGTTCAATATTATTTTTATTTATGTATATAAAAAGCGGGGGATATGACTCCCCCGCTTTATTCATTACCAGGTATATTTCACACCCAGATTTGCGCCCCAGTTCTGGTCAACGTCACCGCCGCCCAGATAAGTGGCATCAGTGTAAGCACTGAAGTTCTTCGTGAAGCTGAACTGGGTGCCCAATCCTGCACGCACAGCGGAGCCTTTCACGCCGTTATCAATGCTGTCACCGTTAATGTCGGCATTGTTATCGGCATCGTCATAAACGTAGGCCAGTTTGAAGTAAGGCGTCAGAGCCTGATCGCCGCCGTAGTTGAAGGTGTAACCCGCATCAACACCGAGTTCATAACGCAGGCTATCGTAAGATTGCCCATCCATGCGCATGTCATTGCTGAGACGATAATCATCGCCAGACTGGAACAGGCCAGACACGGCTGCGTATGGTGTGACATAGCCGGACAGGTTTGGTTTCCAGTCATAGCCCAGTTTCAACCCAAAACCAACTGCGTCATTAGTGGTGTTGCCATCAACATATTGACCGTTGCTCATGTTAGCAGAGAGATCGCTGTTGAAGCGGGTGTAGCTCAGGGAGCTGTCGAGGAACAGATCGTTCATGAACTTCGCCGACGCGTAGATCATTGCCGTCTGGCTGTCCTGATCGACCTGACCGGTACGATCGCTGATATCCCCCTTCGCGAAACCTGCCGCACCGCCGACGATCCACTTCGCACTATTACCGTCAATCTGCGTATCCAGACCAACCATAATGCCGCTCACATCCTGATCGTAGCTAATAACGCCATTGTCGCCGTCGAAGTTACCACCGAAGTAGCTCACCCACGCTCCGCCGTTGTCCGCCAGGCCGTGACGGCTGTTGGTCAGACGCGTACCTACGGTATCCTGCTGCAGGTTCCAGATATTGGTATTGGCAGATGGGATGCTCAGCGCCATATTGGCGTAGTCGGTCAGCGCTTTCTGCTGGAGGACAACGGTGTCACCCTGCTGCTGCGCCTGGTAGGTGTAAGCACCTAAATCGGCTTTGTTTGCAGCAGTAAAGCTGGCCGTGGTATCCGCGTTATTGTCATAGACGCGAATAATCTCTTTGTTTTTGTAATCAGCAACGGAACCGGCACCTGTCGCATCGTCAATGCGCACCTGGTAGTTACCTGCAACGTCACCGTTCACTGACAGATGGCCATCTGAGTTAATCGCCACAACACCGTAGTCGTAATCAGCATTGTACTTATCGTTGGTGATATAGCGTGCGTTGTTCAGATCGCTGTTCAGCACATAATCACGGCTGGCAACGTTCAGTACACCACCTTCGGTCAGGACCATATTGTGCGTATCAACCTGACCCAGCCCCAGCGCCAGCTCAGCACCGTTATCCACGGTGATGGTGTTGGCATACAGTTCGGCCGTTTCTTCCGTCAGTGCCGCACGGCTATAGCTGTCCAGATACAGATGGTCGGTCGCCACGCCGCCGCTGTCACCGATATTCATTGAAGAAGCATTGGTCAGGGTTATGGTATCCGCCAGCAGGCCTGAGTTTTCAACATTGACCTGAGACTGGTTGTTTACCGTCAGCGTGTCGATGTTAGAAACCTTGCGGGTATCCCACTCAGAGCCGTTATCCAGCGCGATGTTAAACAGACCGCTCTGATAGACCTCTTCACCCGCTACGTGGTCGTTGCTGTCATAGGTGGAGTCAGGCCAGATGCTGTTAGGGGACAGGGTGCTCCAGTCCACATCACTATATCCCTGGCCGTACATCTGGGAGGTACCAATGGCTTCAACACTTGACTGAGCTGCGCCCACCCATTTACTGCCGTTGGTCAGCGTAACGTCGAGCTTATCGGTACCGTCCCAGCCGTTGGTGGTTGGGTTATACACACCGTCATCGGTGATATCGGTTGCCGGATCGCCGTTCGGGTAGAAATTGTTGTCGAAGGTGCTGGAGAAAAGAATGTCGCCAGTAACGGTGGAGTGATCGAATGTGGCGGCGGTCTGCATCGCGTTATCAGACGCGCTGGCGGCCACAATCAGCGCCGCATCATCCGCCGCTGTCGCGTTGGTTTCTCCATAATCGCTCGGCTTCGCGGTTTGGCCGTAGAATCCGCTGGTGCCCAGGTCGCTGTATGCACCAGAAGTCAGTACCGAGTCTTTCACCAGCAGTGTGTCAGTAAAGACTTTGCTGCTGTTGGCTACGCCTTCAACACCGTCGTAAGGAGTATTATCCGGCTCCTGATAACCCTGCGTCAGTGTGATGCCCGCTACGTGGGAGTTATTCTGAATAACGATATCAGACTCTGCGTCCAGCGTAATCGCATTACCCAGAGCATATGTGTCCAGATAATGGGTTTCAGTATTGTCGCCATTTACAACGTCGTAAGCATAATGCTCATAGGTATCGTTGATAGTAGAATTATCCACCGTCAAACTAAAACGATCGTACTGAGTATGATTAGTGCCGTCGGTATCTACACCATCTGCACAGGTCGTGGTCATACATTCAGACGTGATCATGCCATTTATGGTGCTGTTAGAAATGCTCAGCGCATTGGCATGGCCATTGACACCATCATCCAGATAATACGTTGAAATAATACCATTCACGGTAGATTTATTAATCACCGGATAAATATCACCATCGTGGCTGGCATCGGAGTAATCCCAGTCAGCGTAACCATAATACCAGGGGGTAGACGCGGTATTATCATATCCAAAGGTATTATATGTCGTACCGGAAATATCCTTCGCATTGGCCTGAGAAGCGATAGCCAGGGTGCAGGCTAATGCAAGTTGAGATACAACCAGTTTCTTTTTCCATGTTTGCATTGGGTCATCCCTCCTCAGGGACGTAAGCAAGTTTGTCCATCACATCATTTGGCAATATTTTATTGCGGAGGGAATTATGCATTTTCATTTCGAAAAGGTTCAATGAATGTTTCCATTAAGTCCGTATCCAGACCAATAGCACCTTCAAAACGGCAAACGCATGGGTTACTCGAGATAAATATTATAAAAACAAAACGTTAAAATACAGCCTCACCAATGCAAAGCATATAATAAAAAATAATAGATCATTTTTAATGATGCATTCCCCTTAATATAGAAACAACACGAATACCTCTTCCTTTCATCAATATACTGACCTGTATTATATATTGATGATATAAAGCCTGACCTGCCGCATTTCGCAAAAAACAAAATGCCCACTTTAGTAAAACACCTGTCTTCACTTTGAGGTACACTAGCCTTCTTTGTTCCACAAACATCAGGCATACCATGACCGATTTAATTGCACGTCCCCGCCGCCTGCGCAAGTCACCTGCACTGCGCGCTATGTTTGAAGAGACAACCCTGACCTTAAACGATCTGGTGTTGCCGATTTTTGTCGAAGAAGAGATCGATGACTACAAAGCCATCGAAGCCATGCCGGGCGTAATGCGCATTCCGGAGAAATATCTGGCGCGTGAGATCGAACGCATCGCCAACGCGGGGATCCGCTCGGTGATGACCTTCGGCATCTCTCACCATACCGACGCCACCGGCAGCGACGCGTGGAAAGAGGATGGCCTCGTCGCCCGCATGTCCCGCATCTGCAAAGAGACCGTGCCGGAAATGATCGTCATGTCCGATACCTGTTTCTGCGAATACACCTCTCACGGCCACTGCGGCGTGCTGTGCGATCACGGCGTGGATAACGATGCCACCCTGCTGAACCTTGGCAAGCAGGCTGTGGTCGCTGCCGCTGCGGGTGCGGACTTCATCGCACCTTCTGCGGCAATGGACGGACAGGTTCAGGCGATTCGTCAGGCGCTGGACGCGGCAGGCTTTACCGACACCGCCATCATGTCCTACTCCACCAAATTCGCCTCCTCCTTCTACGGCCCGTTCCGTGAAGCGGCGGGCACGGCGCTGAAAGGCGATCGTAAAACCTATCAGATGAACCCGCTGAACCGTCGGGAAGCGATTCGTGAATCTCTGCTTGATGAAGCCCAGGGCGCAGACTGCCTGATGGTAAAACCGGCTGGCGCGTACCTTGATATTCTGCGCGACATCCGCGAGCGTACCGAGCTGCCGCTGGGCGCTTACCAGGTCAGCGGCGAGTACGCGATGATCAAATTCGCCGCGCTGGCGGGTGCCATTGACGAAGAGAAAGTGATCCTGGAAAGCCTCGGCGCCATCAAACGCGCAGGCGCGGATCTGATCTTCAGCTACTTCGCGCTGGATCTGGCCGAGAAAAAAATCCTCCGCTAATCTTCACCAAACTGCAATACAATCGACATCTGCTCCTTCTACTGTCTTCGCAAGACGGCAGGAGGAGTAATCATGTTTAGCCTCGATAGCGTTCTCGACGATCTTTGGCCTCAGGCGAGGCCTGCACCCTGGCAAAAAAGTCTGTTAAAAAGACTGTTTTACGAAGACGAATTTCAGCAATTTGCCGCAGCACACCGCCACCTGAAAGGACTGGATATGGTGGAGCAAGTTCTGGAACACCTTGATATTCTCTGCACCGTTTCCGCCCGCGATCTTGAACAAATCCCCGAACATGGCCCGCTGGTCATTATTGCCAACCACCCGACGGGTACGCTGGACGGACTGGCGCTGATGTACGCCGTCTCCCGCGTGCGACGCGATGTTAAAGTCGTGACCAACCGGATGCTGACCCACCTTGAACCCCTCAGCTCGCTGTTTATTCCGGTGGACAATATGGGCGGCAGGACGGCGAAATCGTCCCTGCTCCAGATGGAACAGCATCTGCAAAACGCGGGCGTGCTGATCTTCTTCCCGGCCGGAGAAGTGTCCCGCCCCACGCGCAAAGGCGTTCGCGACAAAAAGTGGCACTCCGGCTTTATCAAACTCGCCAGCAAGCTGCGCGCCCCGCTGCTGCCGGTGCATATTCAGGCGCATAACAGCCTGCTTTTTTATGCCAGCACGCTGGTGTCGCCAACTCTGTCGATGCTGCTATTGATGCAGCAAATGTTCCGCCGCCGCCACAGCCAGCTGCCGATTAAAATCGGCCAGCAGATTGCGTGGCATCACTGGCATAGCGCCACCCTTTCGTCGCGTGAGATGGCCGAGCAGTGTCGTCAGCACGTGATGCGTCTTGGCAAGGGAGTGCCTGGCGTCTTTAAAACCCAGTGCGCCATTGCCCGTCCGGAAGACCGGGCCACCCTGAAACGCGCGCTGGCGCAGGCCGAATGTCTGGGCAATACCAGCGACGGTAAAACCATCTATCTTTGGCAGCGCAACGGTCAGGAAGACGCCCCGCTGCTGCGCGAGCTGGGCCGCCTGCGCGAGATTGCCTTTCGCGCGGTGGAGGAAGGGAGCGGTAAACGCCGGGACACCGATCGTTACGATGACGATTATCTGCACCTGATCCTGTGGGATGATGCGGATCTGGAGATCGTCGGCGCGTATCGCTTTATGCCAACCGCAAAACAGGTTGAGCGTCGGGGTCTGGAAGGGCTGTACAGCTATAGCCTGTTCCACTACGACGACAAAATGCAGGACGTGCTGGAACACGGCATTGAGCTGGGGCGCAGCTTTATTCAGCCGCGCTACTGGGGACGCCGCGGCCTGGACTATTTATGGTCCGGCATTGGGGCTTACCTGGCGCGCTATCCGCACTACCGCTACCTGTTTGGCCCGGTCTCGATTTCCGGTGGCTTACCGCCTGCCGCGCGGGATCTGCTGGTCGCCTTTTACCGCCTGTGGTTCCCGGCGACGCATCCGCTCGCCGCGTCTCGTCAGCCGTATCCTGCATCGCTGCCGGACGTGCTCGCGCAGTTTGGCGGCGTGGATTACGTGGACGATCTGACGAAGCTGAAATCCCTGCTCGGCAATCTGGGCTGCGGCATTCCGCCGCTCTACAAGCAGTATTCCGAGCTGTGCGAACCCGGCGGCGTGCAGTTTATTGATTTTGGCAGCGACCCGGCATTTAACGACTGCGTCGACGGGCTGGTGCTGGTGGATTTGTGTTACCTGAAGGCGAACCGCTATCAGCGGTATATTGAGGCGCACCTTTAGATGTGCAGTTTTTTGTAGGCCGGGTAAGCGCAGCGCCACCCGGCAAGAACGGTGCACAATTGCCGGGTGGCGGCTACGCCTTACCCGGCCTACGTGTACTGCAGGATCAAGGGCGGTAAAACGGTTTATCCCCCAAAATCGTCGCCCGCTGCATAATCCGGCGCTGCGGCAGATAGTCCGCATTGGCATAGTGCTGCGTTACGCGGTTATCCCAGATCGCCAGGTCGTTCTCCTGCCAGCGCCAGCGCACCTGAAACTCCGGCTTGGTGATATGCGCGAACAGGAATCCCAGCAGCGCCTCACTCTCTTTCTCGGACACGTCCACAATGCGCGTCGTGAACCCTTCGTTCACGAACAGCGCCTGCTTGCCCGTGACCGGATGGGTCCGCACCACCGGGTGCAGCAATGGAGGATGTTTCGCGACCGCCTCCTGCCAGCGCTGATGCTCCTCTTCCGTTTTCCGGTACTTGTATTCCTGGAACGATTTTTTGAAGTCATGCTCCGCCCGCAGCCCGCTCAGCAGCGTCCGGAACGGCGCGGAGAGCGCCTCAAAGGCCGTAATGCCGCTGGCCCACAGCGTATCCCCGCCCGTCTCCGGCAGCAGCTTCGCCGCCAGAATCGCCCCGGCGGGTGGCGTCTCGATAAAGGTCACGTCGGTGTGCCAGTTGTCGTTATCCGGCGGGTTATCGTTGTGGGTGTCCAGAACGATAATCTCCTCCACGCCTTCCGCATGCGGATAGACAGGGTGGATATGCAGATCGCCAAAGCGCAGGGCCAGCGCGCGCTGCTGCTGCGGGGTGATCGCCTGTTCGCGCAGGAAAACAACCTGATGGCGCAGCACCGCGTGGTACAGCTGCTCAAACTGGTTATCGCTCAGCGGACGGGTCACATCCAGGCCCGACACCTGCGCGCCAATGTACGGCCCCAGCGGGGTAATGGTCAGACGTTCACTCATTGTATTTCTCCATGCCAGGGCGTCAGGCGACGCTGTAACGCGCGCAGCCCCAGTTCTAATCCAAAGGCGATCGCGGCGATCACCGCGATCCCTGCCAGCACCACGTCAGTCGCCAGGAACTCTCCCGCCGACTGCACCATAAAGCCAAGGCCGCGCGTGGCTGCAATCAGCTCTGCCGCCACCAGCGTGGACCAGCCCACGCCGAGGCCAATGCGCAGCCCGGTTAAAATCTCCGGCAACGCACCCGGCAAAATCACGAACAGCAGCACCTGCGTGCGGCTGGCGCCCAGCGACTGCGCCGCGCGGATCCGCACCTGCTGGGCGCTCTTCACGCCCGCCAGCGCCGACATGGCAACCGGGGCGAAAATCGCCAGATAAATCAGCAGGATTTTTGACGTTTCACCGATGCCAAACCAGATAACCATCAGCGGCAGATAGGCCAGCGGCGGCACCGGACGGTAAAGCTCAATCAGCGGGTCGAGTATGCCGCGCACCGTCGGGCTCAGCCCCATCGCAATGCCCACGGGAATGCCGATGATGACGGCAGCCAGAAGCGCCACCAGAATACGCGCCAGACTTGCACCTAAGTGCTGCCAGAGCGTGGCATCCATAAAGCCCTGAGGCCCGGCGATGGTAATGAGTTTGGCCAGCACCTGTCCCGGCGGCGGCAGAAACAGCAGGCTTACCCACTGCTGGGCAGCAACCGCCCACCACACCGCCAGCAATACCAGCAGCGTGCCGACGCTGAGGGTTATCTGACGCGAGAACGGCCAGCGCAGCGCCAGACGCGTGCGGCGCGTTTTTTCACTGAAGACGATGCTCATGAGAAAGCCTCCCGTTGTTCAAACACGCGGCTTAAAACGTATTCACGCTGTTCGATAAACAGCGGATCGGATTTGATGCTGCGCACGGGTTCTCCCGCGACGTAGCGGCGGGCGAAATCCAGCGGCAAACGCTCCAGCACGCGGCCCGGCCCCGGCGAGAGCAGCACCAGCTCCGTCGCCATAAACACAGCCTCTTCGATATCGTGGGTAATCAACAGTACCTGCTTGCCCGTCTCATGCCACAGGCGCAGCAGCAGGGTTTGCATCTGCTCGCGGGTGAAGGCATCCAGCGCCCCGAACGGCTCGTCCAGCAGCAACAGCTGCGGATTCGCAGCCAGCGCGCGGGCAATCCCGACGCGCTGGCGCTGGCCGCCGGAAAGCTGCCAGATAAAGCGTTTTTCCGCCCCTTCCAGCCCCACTTTTTTCAACATCGCCCGCGCCGTTTCCAGCCGCTGTTCGCGGTTGATGCCTGCAAGCTGTAGCCCAAACGCCACGTTTTCCTGCACGTTGCGCCAGGGCAGCAATCCTTCGTTCTGGAAGACCACGCCGCGCTCGGCCCCCGGGCCTTCCACCTTTTTGCCTTCCAGTTGAATGGTGCCATGCTGATAAGGGACAAACCCGGCGATCAGATTCAGCAGCGTGGTTTTTCCGCACCCTGACGGACCCAGCACCACCAGCAGCTCACCGCTGTCCAGCGTCAGGTTGATGTCCTCCAGCGCGGGCTTCCCACCGTAATCGGCGTACAGATTTGTAATATTCAGCATGGCGAACTCCTTATTTCACAAAGCGGTCTGTCACGTACTGGCTGTAATCCGCCGCCACCGCGGGCACTTTGCCCTGCTCTTTCAGGAAGGTGGCGGTATCCACAATCGCTTTGTTGACCGGCCCGGCCAGCTGCTGCACCTGCTGCGCGGGGGTCAGATAGGTATTGCCTTTCACTAGCCCCGGCACGTCCGCTTGCGGCACGCCGCTCAGGCGGGAGAGTTTTTCCAGGTTGGCGGGCTGCTTCAGCCATTCATCAGGGTTAGAGATGTACGGCTGCTGGGCGTCAATCGCGCTTTTGGCGAAGGCTTTCACCACCTCAGGATGTTTCTCGGCAAAGTCTTTGCGCACGACCCACACGTCGAGGGTTGGCGCGCCCCACTGGCCCACTTTTTCAGAATCGGTCAGCACGGTGCCGTCTTTTTCCAGTTCGTTTACTGCCGGTGCCCACACATAGGCCCCGTCAATATCACCACGCTGCCAGGCGGCGATAATCGCCGGCGGCTGCAGGTTGATAATTTGTACCTGACCCGGCTTGATGCCCCAGTGTTTCAGCGCCGCCAGCAGGCTGTAGTGGGTGGTGGAGATAAACGGCACGGCGATACGTTTGCCGATCAGGTCTTCCGGTTTGGTGATGTTTTTCTTCACCACCAGCGCTTCTGAGTTACCGAGCTGCGAGGCGAGCAGGAAAACCTCAATCGGCACCTGCTGGCTGGCCGCAACCGCCAGCGGGCTGGAGCCGATATTGCCAATCTGCACGTCGCCGGAGGCTAACGCACGCACGACGGACGCCCCGCTGTCGAATTTACGCCAGTCGACTTTCGCCCCGCTCTCTTTGGCAAAGGTGTTGTCCGCCTGCGCGACTTTCGCCGGTTCCGCAGAGGTTTGATACGCGACGGTGACGTCCACCGCCTGCGCCTGAAAAGCCCACAGCGCCAGTGCGCCGAGTAATGTGATTCGCGATGAAATTGCCATAGTGCCTGCTCCCCTTGTTGTTATGAGGGCAGTATTTCCGGCGCGGGAATTTTGATAAAGGAATAAAAATGAATCGCTCATAACGATTCGTTTTTAGATAAAAAGCGGGAAAGGATAGTGAATTTTGTGCGGTTCATTTTTTCCCTCTCCCCGTGGGAGAGGGTCAGGGTGAGGGCATCAGGCCGCACGAAATCTCAGAGGTAGGCCGGGTAAGGCGTAGCCGCCACCCGGCAAAGCACTCAGCGCTGCGCGTTCAGCTCAGCAATGTCTTTCGGCGTGGTCCGACAGCATCCGCCAATCAGCTTTGCGCCAGCTTCCAGCCACTGCGGCAGATATCCCGCCAGCGTCTCGCACGCTTCACCGTGGTGGTGCCAGGTTTTGGTTACCGCGTCATAATGCTCGCCCGAGTTCGGGTAGACCACCAGCGGTAGCGACGTCAGGCTTTGCAGATGCTTCAGCGCCGCCGCTGTGTTTTCCAGAGCGATGCAGTTAATGCCCAGCGCGACAACGTGCGGCGAGTTTTCCAGCACGCTGACCACCTCACGCAGCGGCGTACCGTCGCTCAGGTGTTCGCTGTCCCGCAGGGTAAAGGAGAACCACGCCCGGGCGCGGGGGTATTCAGACAGCAGCGCCGCCAGCGCCTTAATCTCCACAAACGAGGGCAGCGTTTCGCAGGCCAGCAGGTCAGCGCCCGCATCCAGCAGCGCTTCCACGCGCGGTCGGTGGAAGGTGGTGAATTCTTCCGCACTGCGCACGTAGTCGCCGCGATACTCAGAACCATCCGCCAGATACGCGCCGTACGGCCCAACGGAGCCCGCCACCAGCAGCGTGCCCGCATGCGGGTTTTCGGCCAGATACGCTTCGCGCGCCTTACGCGCCAGCTCCACGCTTTTGCCGATCAGCGCGCGAGACTGCGCTTCGTCCAGACCGCGTGCCGCAAAGCCCGCAGGCGTGGCCTGATAGCTGGCGGTGATCGCCACCTGCGCGCCCGCACGATAGTAATCGAGATGCACTTCGCGGATGAGTTCCGGGTTTTCCACCAGCACTTTGGCAGACCAGAGGCTGTCTGCCAGGTTACAGCCGCGCGCTTCCAGCTCCGTCGCCATCGCGCCATCCAGCACCACAAACGGCTGCTTTTCAAGGAGGGCGGTAAGCGGGTTATTCTGCGACATGTTCAGGCTCCTGCGATGTCATATTTCGGGTCAGGTAGTACGCACCATAACACAGGGCGACAAACGGAAGCCCGCAATAAAGAGCAATGCGCTGGCTTGGGTCAAACCACAGTCCGACACAGGCCACCATGCAGAGGATAAAACCAAGCACCGGCACCAGCGGATACCACGGCGCGCGGTACTGCAGCGCAGAGAGCGGCTGCCCGGACTGCAGATGACGGCGACGGAAAACGAAGTGCGACGCGCAGATGCTGATCCAGACCGCCACCACCGCAAAACCTGAAATCGCCGAGAGCGCGACGAACACCGTGTCCGGCGCCACGACGCTTGAGAACAGCGCCAGCACGCCGCCGAGCATAGAGACCGACAGCGCCGTCAGCGGCACGCCATTTTTGTTCACGCGGGCAAAGCAGCGCGGGAGCGTTTTCTCGTTAGAGAGCGACCACAGCATGCGCCCGGAGGCATACAGACCCGAGTTAGCCGCCGAGAGGATCGCCGTCAGGATCACGAAGTTAACGATATCCGCCGCGTAAGGAATACCGACCTTTTCAAACACCAGCACGAACGGGCTCTTTTCCACGCCCGCCTGCTGCATAGGGATCAGCGCCGCCAGCACAAACACGGTACCGATAAAGAAGATAATCAGGCGCGCGATGGTGGTGCGGATCGCAACCGGAATCACCTTGTGCGGGTTTTCGGTTTCACCCGCCGCGATGCCGATAAGCTCGGTACCGGAGAAGGCAAAGTTCACCGCCACCATGGTCATCAGGATCGGCAGGCCGCCGTGCGGGAACCAGCCTTCGGCAGTGATATTGCTTAAGCCCGGCGCGGGTGAACCGTCCTGCATCGGGATAAAGCCAAAGACCGCCGCCCCGCCAAGAATAATAAAGGCGATGATGGTGATGACTTTGACCAGGGAGAACCAGAACTCGCCTTCAGCAAAGAAGCGCGTCGAGATGACGTTCAGGCCAAAAATCACCACGCAGAAGACCACGCACCAGGCCCAGACGGGCACCTGCGGGAACCAGTACTGCATGCAGAAGCCCGCGGCGGTGAAGCTCGAGCCGAGCGCCACCGTCCAGGTGAGCCAGTAGAGCCACGCCACGGTGTAGCCCGTCGCCGGGCCAAGATAGCGGGCGGCATAGACGTGGAACGCGCCGGTTTCCGGCATCGCCACGGAGAGTTCGCCCAGACACTGCATCACCAGCCAGACCACCAGCGCGCCTATCAGGTACGCCAGCAGCGTGCCCGCCGCCCCGGTCGTGGAAATGATGTAGCCGGTATTGAAGAATAACCCTGTCCCAATCACGCCACCCAGCGAGAGCATAATCAGGTGGCGTGTTTTCATGGTGCGCTTAAGCTGCCCATTTTCTTGTTGTGTTTGCATATTACCTTCTATACGTATGGACATCTAAACATCCAAAGAAGGTGTGTTATACCGCGATTGTTAATAAAAAGCTAGATGACCAGACGCAAACGGGCGCGCCGCGCGCTCAGTCTGGGGTGGGTCGTGAGGATCACATAGAGAATCGGACGCCAGGCCATAAGCACCTCCGCAAGCAGATACTTACAGCATGGTGCGGACGGCGTCGATCCTGGGTCAGACAAAAGTCGTATCTTTTCCCTACCAGCTAAACCCTCTGCAGGCCTCGCGCAGGCGGATTAAAAACTGGCGCGCGTTAGTGGTCATCGCCGATTTCTGCGACCACACCGCACAATACTGAGCCGACGGCAGTTGGGCGATGGGCAGCGCGACCAGCTTGTCATCAAGCTGCAGCGGCTGACACATTGCCCGAGCAACCACCGTTAGATAGTCCGCGTTGAGCACCATACTCAGGCCGGTGATAACAGAATCCGTACGCAGCGGAGTCACATCGACCTGTCGGTAAAAATGGCTGAGCTCATTTTGCAGCTGCTGGTAGTAACCCATTGATGACTCCGGCAGCAGCCATTTGGCCTGACGTAGCGCCATCAGATCCCGTGCGTCAGCCAGCGGATGTCCTTTGCGCGCGACGATACAAAACGGCGAGGTGAACAGGGGTTCGATCATCACCCCTTCTGGCGGCGCCATCGGATCGACAGACCCGATGGCGATGTCAATTTCACCGTTGCGCACGCCGGGTAACAGCGATGATAATTGTCCTTCTTTAACCGTCAGCAGCACCTGCGGCAGCGTCTCTTTAAACGCCTCGGCCACATCGGGAAACACCGTCAGCGCAATCAGTGACGAGAATCCCACGGTCAACCGTCCGTGGGTGTAATGGTTAATCTGTTCCACTTCATCTGCCGCACGGCGCAACTCTTCCAGCACCCACTCCGCGCGTTGGGAAAAGGCCATTCCCGCCTCGGTCAGGGCGATGCCCTCTTTGCTGCGCAATAAAAGTTGCGTGCCTAAAGTTTGCTCAAGCTCACGCAATGTTCGGCTCAACCCGGGCTGAGAAACGCCCAGCTCACGCGCGGCTGAACGAATACTGCCGCTACGTGCCACCTGACGAAAGGCCTGAAGATGCCCAAGCTTTGGCAAATATCTCATCACTCACCCTATAACAAAAAAGCATCACCTATAGAAAAATTATATCTTCCCGAGTCTCAGGTAAACCCCTAGATTCGGAGTACACACCACACTCCTCATCACACTCTGACGTCAGGCGGAAAATAATATGAAAAGCCAGTCACAGATGATTTTTTTGCTTTTTGTCGGCTATGTCGTGGTTTATATCGATAAAACCGTCATGGGGTTTGCCCTGCTGCCTATCGAAAAAGAGTTCGGCCTCACCAGCGCGGAGCTGGGCTACATTACCGGCATTTTCTTCCTGGCCTACTCTCTCTTTCAGCTGCCAGCGGGCTGGATGAACGACAGACTCGGCTATAAAACCATGCTGATCCTCTCCCTGTGCGCGTTGGGGATTTTCGCCCTGTGCTTCGGTGCGCTGGGCATGAGCTTTGGCCTGCTGCTGCTGTTTCGCTTTCTCTCCGGAGTGGGGCATTCCGGCTATCCCTGCTCTTGCGCGAAAGCGGTGGTCAGCAATTTCACGCTGGAAAAACGTACCTTTGCGCAATCGGTTTTGCTTTCCTCCGCCGGGCTGGCAATGACCGTGGGGCCAATTGTGGCCGTCTCTGCACTGGAGCATCTGGGCTGGCACGCGTCGTTTGTGGCGCTGGGGATCGTTGCTTGTGCCATCGGCGTGCTGATCGCCGTGCGCGTGCCCTATCAGAAACCTGCGCCGCGCCAGCAGTCAGGTGAGCAAAACGGCGCCCTGTGGCGTAACCCGACGGTGGTGCTACTCTTTGTCTCTGTATTCTGCGTCAATATTCCCAGCTATGGACTGATGGCCTGGCTGCCAAAATTCTTCGTCCAGAGCAGGGGAATGCCGCTGGAAATCTCCGGTTATATCGTCGCCGTCGGTGGCGCGGGGATTTGGCTCTCGTCCTTGTGCACCGGCTGGTTCGTCGGGAAATATTTCCATAATCGCGAGCCGCAGGTGATTTTGATCTGCGCGCTGATCGGTGCTGCCGCTATTTTCGGCATCTTCCATACCGCCACGGCACTGACGGCCAGCATCCTGCTGTTCGTGGGCGAGATCTTCCTGATGGCAACCTTTGTTACCGCCTTTACCTTGCCGATGAAACGCCTTCCGGAGAACATTATGGGCTCGGCTATCGGCCTGATAAACACCGGTGGAACGCTGGGGGGCTTCGTTTCGCCTGTCGTAATTGGCTATCTTGTCGGGAAAAGCCACAGTTACGAAAGCGCGTTTATTTTCCTGTCACTGGCAATGGTGTGCGCGGGCGCGGCGATAGTACCGCTGATAAAAAAACCTGTGGCCACGCTGCCGATTACTGACTGAAGGAGACCGTCATGAAAAGCACCACTGAAAACCTTATCCGCGACGTTAATGAAGAGGTGATCCGCTGGCGCAGACATATTCACGCCAACCCGGACCTCTCGTTTCAGGAAAAACCCACCGCTGATTTTATTGCCCGCGAGCTGGGGAATCTGCCGGAACTGGCGATAAGCCGCCCGCTGGAGAACAGCGTGGTAGCCGTATTGCAGGGCGAAAAACCCGGCCCAACGTGGGCGCTGCGGGCCGATATCGACGCGCTACCGCTTCAGGAAGAGAGTGGAGAATCATTTAGCTCCACTCAGCCCGGCGTGATGCACGCCTGCGGTCACGATGCCCACACCGCCATGTTGATGGGGGCAGCAAAAGTGCTCTGCCATCTGCGCAGCCAGCTTTGCGGCAGCATTAAGTTTATCTTCCAGCCTGCCGAAGAAGTGCCACCGGGCGGCGCACGCGAGCTGGTGGAGAAAGGGGTCGTTGACGACGTCGAAAAGATTTTCGGCCTGCACGTCTTCCCTAACAGCCCTACTGGAAAAATCACGCTGAAAGAGGGCGTTTACGTCGCCTCCAGCGATAACTTTGACATCACTATTTTTGGGCAGGGTGGCCACGGCTCAATGCCGCAGTTCTGTATCGATCCGGTGGTAATCGGCGCTGAAGTTGTTACCGCACTGCAAAATGTGGTCGCACGCAATCTTGACCCGATTAACGCCCCGGTGCTGACCATTGCCACCTTCCAGGCCGGTGATAGCTATAACGTCATTCCGGACAGCGCCCGTCTGGCAGGAACGGTGCGAACTCATAATCAGCAGGTTCGTGAACAGGTTCCTCAGCTGATGCAGCGTATTGTTGAAGGCGTAGTGAGCGCCCACGGGGCGCGCTGTGAGATCCGCTGGCAGCAGGGTTATGCCGTTGGAAATAACCATGCCGACACCAACGCCATAGCCAAAAAAGCCATTGCAGAGCACTTTGATGACGAGACGCTGCAGCTGGCCGATCGTGCGCTGTTCGGCAGCGAAGATTTCTCATCCTATCAGGAGAAAATTCCCGGCTCGTTCCTGTTTATCGGCTGCGGCAACGAGGAAAAGGGAGCGGTATGGAACGTCCATAACCCACACTTCCGCATTGATGAAGCTGCCCTGGCCGTGGGCGTTAAGGCACATGTTGCGCTGGTTAGCGCGTTATTTGAGGCGATTTAACGCCTCACCAACCATTGCACCTTACCCGGCTGCAATGGTTGGTAATTCTCACAATCAGTTCTATAGTCGACACAGTTTCTTAGTAACCAGGACTGACTGATGCGCTTTAACGGACTGACCAAAGGTTTCTTTATCTTCATTCTTGCCCTTGTGACCTGGGCTTTCTTCGACGTGCTGTCGCCCTACTTCTCCGCGATACTCTGGGCCGCTATTCTGACCGTCATCTTCAACCCGGTAAAAAACAGGCTGCGCGCCGCGCTGGGGGATCGCAACGGGCTTGCTTCGCTGTTGACCATCGGCATTATCTGCCTGATCGTCTTTATCCCGTTGATGGTGATCCTCTCCTCGCTCGCCATTGAGCTGAACATGGTTTACACGAAGCTCCAGGAGAACAACACCCAGTTCCCGGAAGTGGTGGCTAGCATCTTTAACCATCTGCCTGACTGGGCCAGCGGCTTCCTGGCGGATCACAACCTGACCAACGCGGCGCAGATCCAGAAAAAACTCTCTGACGTCGCCCTGCAGGGCGGGCAGTATCTCGCGGGCAGCGCGTTTCTGATTGGCAAGGGAACGTTTGGCTTTGCGATTAGCTTCGGCATCATGCTTTATCTGCTGTTCTTCCTGCTGAAAGACGGCCCGTATCTGGTGCGCCAGATCCTCGACTCTCTGCCGCTGTCTGATTTCGCCAAGCAGCACTTGTTCGCCAAATTCGTCGGCGTGTCGCGCGCCACGGTAAAAGGGACGGCGGCGGTGGCGGTGGTTCAGGGCATCCTCGGCGGGATTGCGTTTGCGATTGCGGGTATTGACGGCAGCGTGCTCTGGGGCGCCCTGATGGCCTTCCTCTCTCTGGTGCCCGCCATCGGCTCGGCAATTGTCTGGGTGCCCGCCGCTATCTTCCTGTTCGCCACGCATCAGATCTGGCAAGGGCTGTTTATTGTCGGCTTCTTCGTGATCGTCGTCGGGCTGGTGGACAACATCCTGCGCCCGCTGCTGGTGGGAAAAGACACCAAAATGCCGGACTACCTGATTCTGATCTCCACCCTCGGCGGCATGGAGCTGTACGGCATCAATGGGTTTGTGATTGGCCCGCTTATTGCCGCGCTTTTTATCGCCTGCTGGAACCTCTTCTCCGGGCGCGATCACGAAGGTAACGCCGAAGAGCTGGATCCCGACTTCATCGAAGAAGGAAAAAATCCTCCAGAATTGTGAGGATGTGACGATAAAGACCACACCAGGCGGCGCTGTGCCGCCTTTTTTTACGCCTTAAATCAAACGTTTTCTATAATTTGAAGAACGCTGTCCTCTTCATGTCGTAAAAGGATCATCAGGTGCGAATCGCGACGATAACAAACTGGGCCTATGGTGCCACGGTCTGCCTGACCATCGCCTCCGGCATTATCATGCTGATGGCGTCCAGTGCTGACACTGCCGAACGCCAGGCCGTTGAACAACGTCAGCGTTTTGATGCGCTTACTGAAGATATTGAAACCGATGCCTGGGCGCAGTCCGATTTAGCGCGCCTCTACGTCATCAAAAAAGATCCGCAAACGCTAAAGGAATATAGCCAGTCAGAAAATAACCTGAAGAACATAGAGATACGGCTGGAAAAACTGCGGGATAACGGTGCATCGGATGATGAACTGTCCCTGCTGCGCGAAGGCATAAAAATTATCGATGAGCTGCAGGACGAGCAGCAAACCGCCCTCTCCAGCCTTGAGCGAGGAGAAGACGCACAGGCCGTTGCGCTGCTCTACGGTACGCCCTATGAGCAGGAGCTGGAGCGCGCGCAGAACCAGATCGATCATTTCCGCCAGATACTCGACAAACGCGTCATCGCCTCCGTTCAGGACGCGACAAAAAAATCGAAAGCGCTGCGTACGGCGTCTGAGCTGATGGTCGGCCTGACCGCCCTGCTGTTCTTATTTGTTCTCGGTTTTATATTAAAGCGGCGCGTGCTGCGCCCCGTGGTGCGCCTGAGCGACGTGGTACACCGTCTGGCGTCTCAGGATTACGCGGTTGAAACGCCCAATTTCAACCAGATTGATGAGATTGGCGATATGGCCCAGGCCATCCGCATCTTCCGTGAAAATGGCCTTGCGCGACAGCGTCTGGAAAGAGAGCGCGATGCCGACTGGGCCATCCGCGAGCTGCTGGCGCGCATGACCCAGCGGCTCCAGGGGTGTGAAAACTTTAACGATGTGATTAACGTGGCGGAGCTGTTTGCCCCCAATATCGCGCCGGGGATCGCGGGCCGGCTCTATGTCCTTGACCGCGATCCGTGGCAGATGCGCTGCGTCGCGCAATGGCTTTCACCGGTTGGTGAAGAGACGAGCTTCCATCCGGACGAATGCTGGGCCGTGCGCCGCGGGCAAAGCCACCCGCCGGTAAACGGTGAGCCGGATATCGCCTGCTACCATCTTCCGGCATCACAGGCGGAAAGCTCGCTGTGCGTGCCGCTTATCGCCCAGGGCGAGGCCATTGGCCTGCTCTCCTTTCAGAATATTACGGCGGACAACGCCCCTTCCCGCGCGTATCTGGAACTGATGGCCGAAGCGCTCGGGCTGGCGCTGGCCAACCAGCGTTTGCGCGATGCGTTGCTGGAAAAGGCCTTGTTTGACCCGCTCACCGGCCTGCGTAATCGTCATCATCTGGAAGATACCCTGCAAACCCAAACGGCACAGGCGATGCGCACCGACGAGCCATTAAGCTGCATGATGATCGACATCGATCACTTCAAGAGCATCAATGACCGGTTCGGTCATGAAGCGGGCGATCAGGTGATTAAAAGCGTGGCGTCGATTGTTCAGCGGGCAGCCCATGAGAATGGGCTGGCATTTCGCTACGGGGGTGAGGAATTTTTGGTGCTGCTTTCCGGTGCCGATGAAGCCGGCGCATACGCCTGCGCACAGAAGATTTACAACGGCGTACATGAGCTGTCGCTTCGCTACGGGCTGACAGAGATTGGGCCGGTGGACGTGTCGATTGGCATTGCCAGCTACCCGCAACATGCCCAGACTGACAACCTGCTGCGCGCCGCGGATGTGGCCCTGTACCGGGCGAAAGAGCTGGGCCGCTCGCGGATTGTGAGTTTTGGGATGCTGGAGGCGGGTTAGCGGATTATCGCTTTACTCGCGCGTCACTTCAGTAATCAACATCGCCAATCCATTCATGTAGTGACTTTTTTTAGCCTGCTCACGGTATTTGGTTGGGGAGAGTCCATATTGATTCGAGAACGCTCTGCTGAACGTTGACGGCTCCTCGTAGCCTAGCATCGTGAATATATCTGAAACAGAGAGCTGCGTATGTCTGAGCATATGCGCGGCTTTTTCAAGTTTCCGGCTTCGAATATAGAGACCGATACTTATGCCACACTCCTGGCGAAAGTTCCGCTGAATGTAAGCCAATGAATAACCGGATTTCCGTGCCACATCTAAAACGGTAATGGGCCGATATAAATTCGAGTCAATCCAGTGAGTAAGGGACTTAATTACAGCTTCACGATCTTTTAAGAGAGTAAACTTTATACACATAAGTATCCACGAAATTTTATTTACAAGAAGGCCGCTGGCAAAGTCATCCAATGACAATTGAAAATAAATATTTCCCAAAAGAAAAATCACCCTAATAATAGGGTGAAGGAAAGCTTACTGTATTTTAGAAAGATGCCTTTGCAACATCCTCATTTTTTTCAGGACCATACAGTTTCATAAACGCATTAACGGAGGCCTGCGCTTTCATGATGATTTCACTTTCGTCAGGCTGGTCCTTTCTTGCTTTTAAAAGCAAAGGTTCCAGTATGTCGGCCTGGAGAAGAGAACGAAAATACTCAGCCGCCAGCACAGGATCATCTTTTCTTAAGATGTTTTGATTCATTAAATCGGTAAAAAGCGCCGAAACGTTTGAACGCAGCTTTTGCATTCGCGCATAATATAATTCTCCGATACCCGATCTTCCGGCCTCGGAGATCATTAATCTTTGCAAATCCACAATATCCGGAGAGCAAATATAGCGTAAAAAGGCAACGGCAAATTGCTCTATGACCAGCTGTGGTGATTTTCTGAAAAGGCGCACCTGCCCTGCAGTTTCAATAGTCATGCTCTTTATATACTGTTCAGTTTCTGAAGACATGCATTCTACAAATAGCTCTTCTTTCGAAGAAAAGTGACTGTAAATAGTCGATTTTGAGCCACCAACAATCGCGTTAATTTCTGAGATAGACGTGGCATCAAATCCCTTTTGTCGAAACAGTCCGGATGCGACCTCCAGGATCTGTTGCCGTTTAAGCGCTCTTTTATCCATATGTTTCCTCGTTTGTTTAGGTGTCTGGCCGGGGCCAACACTTTTTGTTCTCTGATTTCGGAATCACGTCAGATAGTAGGGTTCGTAATCGTACTGACGAGTACATTTTCATTTGACGGCGCTCAGAAGTCAAGATATAAAGTGTACCGTACTGTACGGTACTGTATTTGGACTACTCTATGAACAGCATGACGAGCGTACTGATGAAAGGTTTTCAGGAGACACTCCCGGGGTGTCGTATTTCCGGTTTAACCCGGTCCAGGATAGTGATGGGCTGTGTTGTCATTTCCGCCATCAGTATGAGCGGATGCGCCATGATCCCCGATCTTGGTACCCCACCGCCGATGAAGACGGTCTCACAACTTAAAAGCGATCAAAGCTTCCCGCACCAGAACGGCCAGTGGCCGAAAGATTACTGGTGGAAGAAATACGGTGACGAGCAGCTTAACGGGCTGATTGATGACGCGCTTAAAAATTCCCCCACGCTTAACATCGCCGAAGCTCGCGTGAAGCAGGCGCAGGCGATGACGCAAAGCGCGAGCGGTTCGCTTTTTCCTGAGGTCACCGCAAACGCCAGCTTTATGCGGGACAAAATGAGTTACAACTATGTCACGCCTGAAAGCGCAACGCCTCAAAACTGGAACAGCTACGGGCGTACCACGCTTGATATGAGCTGGGAAATTGATTTTTGGGGTAAAAACCGTGCCGCGCTCGCGGCTGCAACGTCAGGCGAAATGGCGGCGGTAGCGGAAGAAGCACAGACAAGACTGGTGCTCTCTTCTTCTATTGTTACCGTTTACGCGGAGCTGGCGCATTTATACACCGTTCGCGAAACGCTTAACGATACCCTCACGATAAGAACCAGTACGCTCGCGTTATTCCAGCAACGACATGACGCAGGGCTTGAAGATTTATCCAGCCTGCAACAGGTTGAGACGCGTCAACTCAACGCAAAAGCAAACCTGGTGGCAATAGATGAAGCTATTGCGATCAAAAAACATGAGCTCGCTGCACTGATCGGTGATGGGCCTGACAGATCGCTGGCAATCACCGCGCCTAAGGCAACGCTTTTAGCGCATGAGGAACTTCCTCCGAATATTGCGCTGGATCTGATTGGTCGCCGTCCTGATATTGTCGCGGCACGTTTACGCGCCGAGGCGGCAGCAGAGCAAATCAAACAGAAAAAAGCCGGTTTTTACCCAAGCGTTAATCTGGTTGCCTTTGCCGGGTTCCAGTCACTGGGTATTAACAACCTTACCCGGAGTGGCTCAGCAATTGGCAGTTTTGGCCCGGCCATATCGTTGCCAATATTTAATACGCAGAAGCTCCAGGGTGATTTGAAATATGCCAGCGGTGAATATGACATTGCGGTGCAGGTTTATAACGACACGTTAACGAATGCACTTCGGGAAGTGAGCGATGCGCTCACCAGCAGAGCCTCTCTTAAAGACGAGATGCTTTATTCTCAGGGCGCAGTCACGTCGGCAGAAAAGGCGTATTCCCTCACCAAACAACGATATGAAGGAAAGGTTGCTGACTATCTCGACGTCTTGTCATCGGAAGATGAGCTGGTCGCGGCCCGCAGAAAATTAGCCGATGTAAATTCCCGCGCCTTTACGATTGACGTCGCATTAGCGCGTGCATTGGGCGGCGGATATACCTCGAGCAAACAGTGATTTTTTAACACCAGGTTAATAACTAAATAGTGGAAAGAAAGGAAATAAAATGAGTCATTCTGCAGCTATTGAAAATCAAAATATTGAATCATCCGATATCAAAAAGAAAAAAAGAAAACGTTTATTCTCTTACCTTGCGTTAAGCATCGCGCTGGCTGGCGCAGGCTCGTTCGCCTATTGGGAATTAGTGGGTTCCCGATATGTTGAAACCGATAACGCCTATACCGATGTTGAGTCCGCTCAGCTCTCTTCCGCGATCACCGGTACGGTCAGTGCCATCCTGGTCACGGATTCTCAGGTGGTAAAAAAAGGCGATGTCCTGATCCAGCTGGATCCTACTGACGCAGAGTTAGCCCTTAATCAGGCGGAAGCAAACCTGAACCTGGCCATTCGGCGGGTAAATGGATACAAGGCCAATGACACAAAACTCGGCGCAGAAGTTGTAGCGAATGAAAAAGAGCAAAAACGTCTGCTGGCCCAGGTTGATGCCGCAAACGCTGACTTCCAGCGCGCGACGGTTGACCTCAAGCGACGCGAGGCGTTAATGCAGACGGGCGCGATTTCAGGCGACGAACTGACGCGTATTCAAAACGTTTATGCTTCCGCCCTGGCAAACATGAATGCCGCTAAAGCCGCCGTGGCGCAAGCTGATGCAGCGAGACAGGCGGCGGTGGGTGCAAGACAGGCGAATGCGGTGATGATTGAGGATGCAAATATCGAGACCAACCCGGAAGTCGCTCTCGCCAGAGCGAAGCGCGATCAGGCCAGATTGGATCTGGAAAGAACCGTGATCCGTTCGCCAGTCGATGGCGTGGTTGCTCGTCGCCAGGTCGAGCTTGGACAGCGTGTCCAGCCTTCCACGCCGTTATTGTCCGTGGTGCCTGTGCAGCAAATTCACGTCAATGCCAACTTCAAGGAAGTTCAGCTTCAGCATGTGAAAGTGGGACAGAAGGTGGAACTGGTGAGCGATCTGTATGGCGACAACGTTCCTTTCCATGGAACGGTAGAAGGCTTTGATGGCGGCACCGGCGCAGCGTTTTCAATTATTCCTGCGCAGAACGCAACGGGTAACTGGATTAAGGTTGTTCAGCGTTTGCCCGTGCGCATCAAACTCAATGCTGATGAGCTTGCTGCACATCCGTTGCGGGTTGGTCTGTCCATGAAAGCGACAGTTAACTTAAAAAGTGAATAACGGAAACCAGGCCATGTCTACATTAGTTATCGATAATGAGCCGCCTTCGCTGAAAGGCGGTATGTTATGGATTGGTGCCCTGGTACTTGCAATGGCTAACTTTTTAGCTGTGCTCAACATGACCATTGCAAACGTCACTCAACCCAATATGGCTGGCGCCCTGGGGGCAGGCACCAGCCAGGGAACCTGGATCATCACGGCCTATGCCGTGGCTGAAGCCATCACGGTACCGCTATCAGGATGGTTAACCACACGCTTCGGCGGCGTGCGCGTTTTCTGCGTTTCCGTGTTCATGTTTGGCGTTTTTTCTTTGCTTTGCGGCCTTTCCACCTCGCTGGGAATGCTGCTGCTGATGAGGGTTTTTCAGGGCATGGCGGGAGGCCCCCTGATGGCCTTATCACAAACGTTACTGCTGCGTATTTTCCCGAAAGAAAAATCCATGCAGGCGACGGGACTATGGGCGATGACAACATTGCTCGCGCCCGTAATAGGTCCGGTTCTGGGCGGATGGATTTGCGATCATTACAGCTGGTCGTGGGTGTTTATCATCAACGTTCCGATGGCCATCGCTTTTGCATTGGTCGCGTGGTCAGTACTGAAAATTTTCGAAGATACGCTGGTTAATAACTCTATTGATATCGTTGGGTTTATTTTATTGGTTATCTGGGTTGGTGCCCTGCAGATCATGCTCGATGAAGGGAAAGACCTTGACTGGTTTGCCTCAGAAGAAATTTGGGTTCTGGCGATTGTGGCCTGTATCGGCTTTTTAAGCTTCTGCATCTGGGAGCTAACCGCTGAGCATCCGATCGTCGATATCAGAGTGTTTCGCCATCGCGGTTTTTCGGCCAGCATGTTTGTTCTCGCACTCGCGTTTGGATGTTTTTTTGGTCTGAATGTCCTCACGCCGTTGTGGCTGCAATATAACTTAGGGTATACAACAACATGGGCAGGGATTGTGGTTGCCTGGGGCGGACTTCTGCAGGTGGTATTTTCTCCGGTTGCCGCTAACCTCTCCAACAAAATCGATCCGCGCATTCTTATTTTCTTAGGCTGTGCCTGGCTGGGTCTCGACACCTTCTGGCGATCCTATGCGACGACCGATATGGACTACTGGTCCATCTGTGTACCGTTGTTATTCATGGGCGTGGGCATGCCGTTGTACTATGTCCCGATTACGGGGCTTGCAATGGGCTCTGTAGATGAAACGGAAATGGCTTCAGCAGCGGGCTTAATGAACTTTGTTCGAACGTTATCGGGTGCGTTTGCCACATCGCTCGTGACGACGTCATGGCAGGACCAGCGCTATATAGCACATGACAAACTGGCGTCCGTCGTCGATCCAACTGGCGATCTTTCGCACTACATTAGTTCGGCCCCTCAGCAAGGTGGACAATTTGTACGCGAGCTTTTTGACAAGATGGTAAACAGCCAGAGCATGATGCTTTCGACCAATAATCTGATGATGTCGATCGGCGTCATATTTTTTATCGCTGCATTTGCAATTGCATTAGCACCTAAACCTTCGCGCGTGGTGGATGCCGCGTCTGTAGGACACTGATATTTATTTAGCACAAGGATGTGAGTATCAAAAAAACAGAGAAAGTCTGATGGACAGTAAATCATACACGCCGGGCAGCCGGGATATTCTGTACAAGAAAATATTCCTTTCAATTTCCGAAATGAAATACCTTGAAAGGGAAATAAAGAAGTTCAACTGGCTAGAACGTACCTTTTTAAGAAAAAAAGAGTTCTATAAAATGCAATATCACAAAAGCAATTGTGACAGCAATTTCTTTAGATTTATCAACAGCGGGCAGGACAACCAGAATACGTTAATTCATATCCTTGAACAATTACCCGAGAATCATCCTGACAGAACATGGCTGACAGGCTTCCTGATTTGAACATACCTGGTCAGTGACATAATTAGCGAGATACCGGAAAATATCAGGCTGAAGGAAAGAAAAAAGTGGACGCTTCCCAGTGGAAGAAGCGTCCAAAAATCAGGCAATTATTCAGACACAGATTGAAACCGTTAACTGACGATCTCATCGATAATATCTCACAACCCCATCTCTTCATTATTTACATTTTCTGCCATCGCATAAGAAAAAACGCAGTCCGCAGGCGGTAATCTTTTTAGCGCGTTTGATTGCCTGAGCAAACCGGCAGGATGGTATTCGCGCCGTCAGAAACGGCGTACCCATGCCTTCTCGCTCAGGATGAACGAATTTTGTACAGGTTGACTGCCCCGAAATCATCGCTACCGCCAGAGCTAAACCCGCGAAGGGCTGGCGCTGAGCGTTTTCACGCTCGCCGTTTCCATCATCGGTAAAATCAGTGGTATGAGATAATAACAATCAATAAAAGCGAGCGTTTTTTAAACACAAGAGAGCTTATGCAGGCAGCTTTAGCTTTTCTCAAAAAGTTAAGCGTCCTTCTGCTGCTAAACACCCTGGCATCAACACGCTCTAAACAACTGATTTTATTGAACTTATACCAATGAAAACGCTAAAAGGCCTTGCTGCTCAACAAAATATATAAACTAGTGTGATATCTAAATTATAATTCTTATACTTCTGTTAAAAAGTGGAGGCCAAAATGCGATTAACCCTACTGCTGTTATGCTGTCTGGTACAAAGTGTAACCTGGGCTGGCGAACTGCCAAAACCAGTTGGTAAACCCATTTTAACGATTTACGGTAATATAGAAAATACCAATGAAAATGGAAAAGCAGTGTTTGATCTCGCCAGCCTTGAAAAACTGGGCATGGTGAGTTTCGAGACAACATCGCCCTGGTATAATGGACGTACTAAGTTTGAGGGTGTTCCTATGAACAAACTCATGGATTATGTGGGTGCGAAGGGTTCTAATGTTAATGTTATTGCGCTCAATGATTACTCTACCGTGATCCCTCTCAGTGATTTCAAAAAATACAACGCCATCCTTGCTTTAAAGGTCAATGGCGAATATATGCGCATCCGCGATAAAGGTCCATCATTCATTGTATACCCCTATGACAGTCTTCCTGAGTTAAATAATCAGATTTATTACTCGCGATCAGCATGGCAGGTTAGCAAAATGAAGATTGAGTAGCCGTTCAGGAGAACATAATGAACAGGATACTGGTTGGTATCATTTTTTCTCTTTTTATCACGACAGGATATATTGCATTCCTTGTTTACGATCGACAGCAGGAGTTGCAAAAACTGACTCAATACACTGAGTCCTGGTCCGTGGCACAACTGGTATCAGAGTATTACCGTTTTGAATCATGGCTTGGTCTATACGCAACCGATACCGATGACGTTACGATAGACCAGGTCCGCATGCGTCTCGAAATTATGCTCAGCCAGGGCGATTTAATGAAGGGGGGAGATTTAGGTCACTATATTGACAGCGATAAAGCGCATCAAGAACTCGCTTTACGCTTACAGCAGATACTGAATTATCTGGATAGTCATCTTGAAAAGATGAGCCATCCAGAGTTACAGGCATATCTGAAAAATATGCACGCTCTTGATGCACCGCTGAGCCAGCTTTCTGCAACGGCATTAACGAAAGATATTAACACGGTTAATGAATCCAACCATAAAATCCAGATCCTTTACTATATTTACTCCGCACTTTCATTACTCCTGGTAATATTAAGCTTTATTCTTGGTTTCTTAATGATCTACCAGAATAAAAATATTCTCAAAGCGCACATGCAGGTTAAAAGCCTTGCTGACGAACTTCAGATATCAAAAGAAACGCTGCAAATTCAGAACGCCAAGCTGGAGTATGATGTTTATCATGACTCCCTCACCGGCATGAAAAACCGCCTTTTCTTCTGGGACGATCTCAACAAAATTAATCTTCAGGCCGATAAAAACCACATCCCCGTCACGGTAATGTTATTTGATTTAGACCGGTTCAAAGAGGTCAACGATACCTATGGCCATGATGCCGGTGACTTGCTGTTGAATCAGGTATCCAGACGACTCACCGCAATGAGCAGCGCCACTGATACATTTTACCGTTTAGGCGGAGACGAGTTCGCCCTTCTGTCCAGTGGCCTCACCGAGTCAGCAGCCGTTTCGCGCGCCAAAGAAATCAGCGAGCATATCAGCCAGCCCTATACGATTAATAACCAGCTGATAAAAATCGCCACCTGTGTGGGTATCGTTTTATCTGATAATGAACGGCGCTCTGATTATCTTTATAAATTTGCCGATCTGGCGCTCTACGAAGCCAAAAAAGAGGGTTCACAGCAGATAAAAGTCTTCCGTCAGTGGATGCTGCAGAAGTTGCAGGAAAGCCGAACCCTTGAACATGATATGGCACTGGCGCTCGATAACCATGAATTCGTTGTTTACTACCAGCCTATAGTCGATTCCTTCAGCAATGAAATTTACGGCTATGAAGCACTTATTCGCTGGATACACCCGGTGAAGGGGATGCTGTCACCTGATTACTTTATTTCTGTCGCTGAAAAAACGGGGATGATCAATGCGATCGGCAAAATTGTGCTTGAGCTTGCCTGCCGGGAAGCGGTGTCCTGGGCCGTTCCGGCAAGGATCTCTGTGAACGTCTCACCTATTCAGTTGGGTAATAAATCGTTTACCACCATGGTGCAGTCCATCCTTAAAGAGACGGGGCTACCGGCTAGCCGACTTGAGTTAGAGGTCACAGAGTCTTCGCTCTTCAGTGACAGCACTATGCCGATCACTATTCTCAAAAAGCTCAGATCGCTGGGTGTAAAAATTTCTATTGATGATTTCGGAACAGGGTATTCTTCGCTCTCAAGACTGAGCGAACTTAACTTTGATAAAATTAAAATAGACAAATCCTTCGTGAACCCAATATCCACACAGGATGATGCACTTAATATCGTTAAATTGATTACCGGCATGGCGAAGAGCCTCAATATGAGCGTTATTGCAGAAGGTGTTGAAACCGAAGCCCAGCTCGAACGTCTTCAGGCGCTTGGCTGCGATCTCGTGCAGGGATACCTTTTCGGAAAACCACAGGCTGAGATTGACAGGAAGATTAGATACGGTTGAAATGGTTGCGCGGCCTTTTCTGGCCATGACTATTTAAGCGATTGATAATCAAAGGTTATAAAATGAAAAAAACAGCCCCGGACTATACACCTGTTGATTTATCTCGTTGGCCAAGGAAAGAGCATTTTGAAGTATTCCAGTCATTTGCTGAGTGTACAATTAACCAAACGGTTCTGATCGACATCACCGCGCTGCGAAAACATATTAAAGAGGTCGGCTGGAAGTTTTACCCGACGATTATTTTCCTTCTCTCTAAAATCATGAACCGGCATCCGGAATTCCGTATGGCCATGAAGGACAATGAGCTTGTCGTATGGAATGAAATTCATCCAAGCTATACGATTTTCCACAATGAAACAGAGACCTTTTCGTCATTGTGGAGCCACTTCGACGGCAATATGCAGCACTTCCAGAATACGTATGCAGAAGACGTTGCCCGCTATGGCAATAACCTTTCTTACTGGCCTAAGGAAGAGTCTCGGGAAAATGTCTTTTTTGTATCGTCTATTCCCTGGGTAACGTTTACGAACTTTACTATGAACATTGCGCACATGAAGAACTTCTTTTCTCCTATGTTCACGTTTGGAAAATACTACGAGCAGGATGGAAAAGTGCTGTTGCCTATGGCGGTGCAGGTACATCATTCCGTGTGCGATGGTTTCCATGTGGCAAGGATGTTTAATGAGCTGCAGGAGATGTGTGATGGTTTGTCGGGGCTGTCAGGGGAAAATAGTTTCTGACGCGCAAGGGACAAATGTTGTTTATTTGATACTCGAAAGGCTACTTTGAAAGATGGTGCCGATAATAGGAGTCGAACCTACGACCTTCGATTCCAATGACGTGTTTCACAAGTCATTGATTCTTCGAACCGAATGCGCTGCTCCTGAAAGGCAAAACTGACACAACTGATCACAGTTGCCCCTGAATATTAGATCGGGGGAAAGATGAAATACAAGCCTAATGCGTACCTTGTTAAAGAAAACTCGTCGGTGTACTCCGTCAAGGTCACTATTCCACCTTATATGCGTTCCCTTTTTGGGAATCGAACAGCATTCATGCGTACAACTGGCACGGCAGATATCAGGGAAGCCCGAATCATTCGTGACAAAGTCATGCACGAATTTTTTGCTATCAGAGACCGACTCAAGCCAAAACCCCAACGTAACAGTGTTGATCGCGTCCTGGTGGAACTGCGCTCTATCAACCAGCATGTAAGCCAAAATGATGGTATAGACTTCGCCACGGCTCGTGTGTGTCCCTCCCTTGTCCAACTGCGGGATGAATTTATTGTCCAACACAGTGACAGGCGCAAGCTGTCTACCCTGAGCAAGTACATTAAGGCGGTGGAGGTCTTCACGGCTCATTTCCGGCGTAAGGATTTCCAGTTGCAGGAAATCAACAGGACTATGGTCACCGATTGGTTAGACAGCGCCAAGCAGGAGAAAGCTAGCCAGACGCTGGCGAATTATCTTGGCTGTCTGTCCCAACTAGTGGCACAAGCCCAAAACCGCTATCACGACGCGCCGAAAGCCAATGTATTCACGGGCCACAAACTGGACGTGCGCCATGATAGGGAAAGCTACGAGCCGTTTACTGGTGATGAACTGGCTAAGGTGCTCGCGCTGCTGGATAATGAGATGAAAGCTGTTGCGATGGTGGGAATGTATAGCGGTATGCGCCTTAACGAAATCTGCTCTCTGCAAATCAGCAATATCAAAACCGTTGAGGGGGTATGGTGTTTCGAGGTGGCGGAGGGTAAGACACGCAATGCGGCTCGCCTGGTTCCAATTCATAGCCGATTGACGACTCTCGTTAAAGACCTCATCCAGAACAACCACAACGGTTTTCTGTTCTACCATGCCAGCATAACAGAACGTGCAGACGGCAAGCGCTCAACGTGGCATACACAGCGATTCACAAGGGCTAAACGTAAGGCATTGGGTGAGAAAGGCACGGAGCGGAAGGTTTTTCACAGCCTGCGGGGGATGTTCATAAGCCAGCTTGATCGGCATGGTGTACCAGAAGACAGGATCGCCCTAATCGTGGGCCATGAGCGGGGCAAAACGGAGAGTTTCAGAACGTACAGCGCTGGCGCGGGGATGAGGGAGTTATCGGGGTATGTTGAATTAGTCACATATAATTTTGGCATAGTAGTTTCATAAGCAAATCGATAAATCACTTTAACAACTGCAATAATTAAAAAAAAACAGCCGTGTAAAACGGCTGTTCTCTCAACACCAAGATGAATATAATAATCACTCGGAATCTTCAATAGATTTTTTATATTGCTTTATCCTGTCGATAAGGTTACTCATCTCTTTTACGTCTTTTTGATAGGAGTGCCCATCAGGATCGCCTACAAACTGCAACACGTAAAAATAGTGTTTTTCTTTATGAAGGAAATAGCTGTAAAACAAAAGTGTATCACATACACGTTGAATCTGATATTTCCCAATCCACCTTGTCAATTCCCTATCATTGCTTCCGTCAAATATATGGACATGATGTAATCCATAAATTTTTGCTGAGGGCTTAGGGAACTCATTAGGTTTATCCTTTCCAAAAAGATCAACTAGGGATGCATAGTCTTTTTGATTGTCTTCACTTGGGCAAGGTATATTACCTAAATCGGCGCTTTGGGTTTTATAATCAATAAACTCTTCATAAATACTAAAAAAGCCCCCAAGTTCACTCTCGGGGACTTCTAATAGTGGATCAACGTCAAAAATTAATGTTATCTGCTCTTCTTCCGACTGCAATTCCCTTCTGAAATCCATAGATATCCTATGCCTTTGCAAATTTCTCTTTAGCCGAAGGAATTTCCGAAACTTTAACGCTTATCATACGTGCCGTTGCAGCCATACGAAGCATATCTGTACGACTGGTGTTGGCACGTTTAGCGTTCTGCTTAACGGGCTGTGCCATACATGCCTCCTTTGTATTAGGTGAGTTGCAACTTATTTGTTTATGGAATCAGACTACGCAATCTACGTCAGAGTGTCAAGTAAATGCGCGAAAAACAAACACAATGATTCTTTTGACAGAAAAACCTAACAAATTGATTATTAACAATTTTTATTCTTTCTTAACTTCAACAGAGCTTCACTGATTGCCTTCTCAAGCCCGTATTGCTCAACGTCCATCATGAACGAGGAGCGTGGAACCTTAAGGAACCGACACACGGCGCTAACATTCAGAAAGTCTAAAACGCGCTCGTCTGCAACAGTCAGCAATGGGAAACCGTTATTCGTCTGAAATTGAATTTTCATAGTAATCACCTCTTCTTTGCCTCGCCTTTTCAGGCCATTCTTCACGGCGGGGCCAATTGGTCAGCCCCAAAATCCGCTGTCTTACGCTGCGTCGTTCGTCAGTCGTGTAGTGAAATCTGGACGGTACACAACAGGCAAGATAGAGCTTTCCGCGAATAGCTCAACGTTCTTAAACTTGTCCTGTACGCTCCAGATACGGAAATCAACCGGATCAGCAAATGCCAGATCCAGATTGCGGCTGGTAGCCGTTGCCACATACCCGAAGGGCAGAGCAATATCCGAAGACAGCGGTTTGCTAAAGCGTGGAACCAGGAAGGATTCATCCGGACCAATTCCGTAAAGTGCCTGATCCGTGACCTCCACCACTCGAACATTTTCAATGATGAATGTTGAGAATGCCGGAAGCACTTCTTTATTAAACAGAACATCCCGATCAAGCACACCGAACTGAACATTCTGGCGCACGTCTGGGTGATACTTAATGCCGCGATAAACATTGCTACCTGCAAACAGGATAAAGCCGTCAAGCTGACCAGCAAGGCCACCCATGCGCACTTTAGCAGCGGTTACTGCATCATCGAGGCTGCGAAGTGGGTCACCAGAGCTAACGCTGGTTTTGATCGTTCCGGTTGCTTGTTGGTATCCAAACTCATCTTCCCACGAAATGAGCTTCTGCGCCGTGAAATTCGCTTCGACAGTATTTCGGAAGAGTGCGTCAGCGAAAATTTTCTCTTTAGTACGCATGTACTTATCGTGCATTGCGACAGCAGAAGAAGTGACCGCATCCATTACAGACATTTGAAGGTCGGAGCCTGGTTTGCGATATGGTTGCACGTCTGCCGCTGTAATACGGTCCTGAAAAGCATAAAGCGGAGCTTCAATCAGGTGATTGCTGGCGCTACGCTTAGGAATGCTGGACCACTCAGAGCCGTAACGATTAACAGAGCTTGCCACCTTCTGAGCGACTTCATCAATGATATCGAGGCTCACCTTCGGACTTGCAGAAGTCTGACGATCACTGAAAACATTAAGCGTGGACAGCAAAGTGTTCTTTGCATCCATGTTCAAAAAGGTGTTGGTGTAATCCGCGTAACTGAAATTGGTTGATAGTCCCATGTTGTCTTCTCCTTATTATTCTGCGTCCGGTGCGCTTGTACGGATAGCGCCCGTTTTGGTGAGTGCGGCAATAGCATTAGCGCCAGCGGTAGCGCCCATAACAGCGACGATGGTGTCTTGTTTGATGTAAATACCGCGATCAGCAACGATGATATGAGCAGAATCTTCTGCCCTGTGGTGGCTCAGGACCAGCAGGCAGTCATCACCAGAGACATAAGCAGCCCCAGCGCTGGTAATGCAACTACCCGGCTGGACTTCTACAGCCAGATCGACAGTAATAGTCTTGCGGTCAAAATTCGGATCGATTGCATACGCGATCGCGTCATTGTAAGAACGTTCAGTTGTTCCCATTTTCATAGAGTTAACTCCTTGTTAAATTTCACATAGCTATGTACACAAAAGGCCAGCACCCACCTAAGCAGGGCCAGCCTTTCGAATATGGTTTTAAAGCAGAGATAGCGCGGGATGTAAGGCCACGCCTTAAGAATGGATGAGCACAGCAGCGGGAGACCTCATATCTTCGCTGCCGCACTCAATGCCAGTTTTCGTCTGGCAAGACGGCCTTCCGAGGATGAAAGGCTTTGGCAAATCCCCGATCCAAGGTCGGAGAAAATTCTTCTACACCCGTTTACGGGTTAGCAACATACGTTGCTAATCGTTCTACGATGCTTTTCTGATACAGCCAGCGGCAATGGCCTAACCTTACCGTGAGAGGGTGCGGATATTGGCTGTATGAGAAAAGGCCCGCACGGTGTTCACACAGGCACTTTATATTTCGTAAGGAGAAAGAATGACAACGGCTTTTGTACGCACATACAATTTAAATCATCACCCTATACATATCATTTTAACACGAATGATTATCATTTGCAACAACAAAAACAATAACATGGCGAATTTAACGGCCCTCTCTCGTGTGGGCCAATTTGCTGCGTCATTTTTGACGGAACGATAATTTCAATCAGCTATACCTAGCAGCATATTCTGCTGCCTGACGTTGTTATCGTTAATTTTGGTATCAATCAAACCGTTAATAGCGCCGTCATTCACGTTAATATCAAGCGGTGAGAGTTTAATCTCAGCTTCGCCAGTGACCGCAACAGGGATCGGCTGTCGCTGCGTCATGCTATCAATTGTCGGAACCGTGAACGTTGGTTGCTGGGGTGTCAGATAGTTCAGGCTAGGAACATTCAACGCTAGCGCTGGATCGTTGTACGCCGTGCCTGAGCCTATATTGCTCGGTGCTGAACTATCCAGCCACGGGTAAATCTGCTTAAGCGTTTGACCGATGCTTCGAGGATCAAAACCTGTCTTCTGCTTAATCCAATCGGCGGTGCTATTTGCAGAGTCATCCACAACGGTGTTGTAGACTGCATCCGGCAGTGTCGCACCCTCGTTAACACGTTGGCCCACCCGTCCGGCAAATAACAACATATCAGCAGTCGCCTGACCTACAGCCTTCCCCAAACTATCCATAATAGGAACGAGGCCAGCCATACCTTTGCTAAAGCTGGAAGTGTTCTTGCCAACCTCTCCCAGCCCATCAGCAAAACCTGAGCTAAAAATATCACTCAACGAATCGTTGATCCTGGAATATTCAACAGAGAGAGCCCCCAAACGGTTTAACTGTTCCTGTTGTGCGTCTGACAGGGCGTAACCATTACGGGCGAGGTCATCCATGCGTTTCTGAACAGCGTCACCACCGTCTACAAAGGCGGGTAAAACCTTGCTCGCATCGTTGATACTTTCTGCAAACGCAGCCGTTTCCTTACTAGAAAATTTGAACTGACGGGACAACTGAGCCAGGTAAACCATTGCGGTGTTAAAATCGAGCTTGTCTAGCTCCTTAATAACGCGCTTCGCCGTCGCTGCATTGGATTTGCCAGCGATGGCATTGATAAGGTCGCCTAGTTCACCACCACCGGACAACGTCGCTTTGCCGCTCTTGTCGGTCTTCCAAATCCCATTGGCGGTTAATTGACCAACTTTATCTCTATAGCCAGCCTGGAAATCCAACATTTTATCTGGGGAAATGTTAAAGCCGGTCTTATTTGCAACAACATCACGCACCGCTTCATATTCAAGGCGTGAAATACCTTGAGACTGTAGAGTTTTCATCTGTTGGTTGCGCTCAACGCTCCCCTGTAGGGTCTGACCAACACGAGCAACCCCCATTGAGCCAATCAGGGAACCCCCTGCAATTACACCAGTAGCAGCGAGGCCACCATAACCACGTTCGCTACGTTCACGGGTCAGACGTTGAGCATTGATGCGCCCTGCTCGCTCGGCTTTCGCTTTATCTTTAACAATCTGGCGGTTAATACGCGCCTGGCGTCTGGTTTCCAGAGTCGCTTTAGCAAGTTCATGGCGCATTTCTGCGATGGTATAACGCTGCTCGGCGTACCCCTTAGTAGCCTCTTTAATGGCCTGCACCGCTTTCATTTTGTCAGCCAGGGATGCAGCTTCGATATGGCTGATCGTCAAGCTTGCGCTGCGGAGTGTATCGTGAGCGGTGATTTGTCGTTTAAAAGCCGCCTCTTTCTCACGCTGGCGCTTCTCTTCCAGGGCCATCGCCTTTTTGGTGGCTGCGATGTCAGCAGCAACAGCGCCGTGACCACGGTTCATTGCTTCAGTCTGACGTGCCACCAGAGATGGATCGGAGTGAACTCCAGGCATGTTGGGATTGTAGGTCATCGCTCGTGATCTGGCTGCGGCCTGTACTTTTGCAGAAATGGCCGCTAGTCTGGCAGATTGACGAGTTGCCTGCTCCTGCTGAGATAACTGGCGAGCCTGTAATGAGGTCATTTTATTGGCATGAGCAACTGCATCCCGTTCCATTTTGGCTTGAATCTGAGCTTGTTTCTGCTGCTGTTTTGACAGTTGTTCAGCCTGGCGTAGCTTCGCTGTCTGGGCTTTCGCTGCGGCTAGTGCTGATTTGCCTTCACTCTGAGCGGTCCGCTTCTGGGCCTTCTCAAGCGCTTTAGCTGGTTTCTCATGAGCAGCCTTAAGCGAAATTATCTTCTTTTTGGCTTTTTGATATGAGGCATCGTCTGTGATCCAGGAGATTTCATTAACGGTGCTGGTAACAATCTTATTGGTCCCACTCATCACACCCCCTGCTGCTTGATGATATTGCCGTAACGATCAGGATCGGATTTTGCGAGTGCAGCAGCCGCTGCTTTAGCTTTCGCCAGCATTTCAGGATCAATATGGTCAGCGGTATGACTTACCGCCGGACGGCTATCAGCGCCCAAAGATTTTTTAATCCGTTGTTCAGCACCAAAGGTGTCTCGCATTGGCGAGAGGGCTTCGCCCCGTTTATCCGTGGGGGTGTCAGACGAGGCTGATTTGAGCAACTCCGGATGTTGATCCAGAAAGTTATCGGTGACGCTCTTCAGATTGTCCCGCGCCTTTTGGAGTTCGTATTCCTCCGGTGTCATGCCGTGCATAGCGGCAAACAGAGCATTTTTAATGCAGTTCAATGTCATTTTTTTATGGTGTCTCCAAAGTAGGATTTTTGTCGCAAGGCGATGACGGGCAACGTCACTGCTTCGCAGCAAGAGGATCAGCCCATCACGGACGCAGCGATACGCCAGCCAGACAACGGGCAGGTAAGAA
Source organism: Enterobacter sp. EGD-HP1 (assembly GCF_000733275.2). Taxonomy (NCBI): domain Bacteria; kingdom Pseudomonadati; phylum Pseudomonadota; class Gammaproteobacteria; order Enterobacterales; family Enterobacteriaceae; genus Enterobacter; species Enterobacter sp. EGD-HP1. Next base: position 48,211 of record NZ_AVOP01000004.1, on the reverse strand, counting down.
AGGATTGCTTCAAAGTTCATTGGCTCCCGATGTGGGATTATTTGGATTGGCGATCCGGTCACAAAGTGATGAACGTTAACGTTCACCCTAACGGGCCTTACGCTTAGTGCGCTTCTTCTTCACTGTCGGCAACTTGCAGATATTCGCGAACACGTCTGGGTAGTAACCCAACATTTCAGCGTCAGTGATCCCGGCGTTATGCAGGTAATATCGAAGGCTTACGTATGACAGACCATCGCAACGCTTGCGGATCTGTTCCGGGTGCATCCCATGTGACCACATTTCACGGACAAATTCTGTCCGGGCTGTCGGTGTCATCATCGCCCAGGTCACCGCTTGTTTTTGACGTGCGAGCCGCCAGACTTCAGCAAACGGAAGATCTAGTGTATTTGCGACAATATGCGGTGAAAATCCACGATTAAGCAATAAACGGGCTTTGCGTTGTGTTTCCGGATCGGAAGGTTTGGATCGGGATTTATATGTCGGTTTCTCCAGGATGGAGAAAAGGCGAGATAGCTTTTGTTCTTCATCTGCGGTCAGTTCAACGCTTACGTGTTCACACAATTCAATCCTCCACTATGTTTTTGTTTCTGCCATTCTTTTACTTCAGCATCAAGGTAAGGATCACTAAAGTCTCCGATCACCGCATCATCATCGGCAGGTACATCAGCATCGACAGGAATATCCACAACAGGTATGCCGTCTGGTTTTCCAGCAACAGGCGCGGCAGGTTCCACCACAGCACGTTTTTGTTCATTCTTACCGCTCTCCTCGGCAGTTGAATATTTAGAAGCATTTGGATGCGGTGGAGTGACGCCACGCGCCACCACTTTCGAGGGTTTCAACACAACGTAATTGTTGGACTTAAACCCGCTCCCAATCTGAATTTGGTCCTTAATCAACACCCCCGCCCGCATCAAATCATCCACAGCCTTTTGCGCCGTGGGTTTAGTAATGCCATTTTCCCACGCGATTATTTCCATATTAGGATAAATTGGTTCAGGGTAGTTTCTGCGGTCTTTGTTCGTCTGGAAGGTGTAGAGGTAGCTGTAAACGTCTTTCATGCTCGGAGTTAACATTATCTCGGTCCCATCAGGCACAGGCACAAGTTTGGAATCCTTACCCTTGCCCACCTTTTCCACCCCATTCTTAGAAATTAAGATAGTCAGTCGCTTAAAATCGGTATAAGTGCGATCAAAAGTGCCGTCCTGTTCGTCTGGCTGATTAGTTTCTACTGTCTCGGTTGTCATTGTATCCTCGCTGGTTATCTGTTTTATTCTTTTCAATGATTTTTGCCGCTGTTTGCAGCAATTCACTACATAATTTTGCCATTGGCATGTCGCGGCGGTTAGCCTCTTTAAGCAATGCGCGGTAGGTCTCATCTGGGAATGAAATATTCATGCATCCTGTCTCCTGTCCGTCAGATGTAGAAATACGCCCCTGCGATCATGGTGGCGATCAGGGGTAAGGCCGTGTTTGCGGCGATTTCGTTTGGTGGCGTTGCTGCCAACGGAGTAAAGCTAATAGCACCGGAGGTGTTTACCTCTGGTAAAGTGCTTCGCACCGTAAAGCAGAGAATGGTTATTCGGTTGTGGTCAGTTCGGGAATGGGTTTTCCGGTAATACCTTCGAGTTCACCGCCCGCCTCAATCATTTTCAACAGGAGGATCTGCTCATTCATCAAACCAATGCCATGAGAGGCGTAATAGACACGCCAGGCAGACAGCACTGGTTCAATGATTTCCATAACATCACGGCCTTTTGCCAACTCTGCTGAGTACGGTTTAAGAATATCCCGGATGATTTTTGCGTCTTTCGCTTGCTGACGCAGGCGTTTAATGATGTTCAGTGCTTCGCGAGTAGCTGGATAGAGCTTATCGGCTTTCTTGGCACCACCCATACGAGTGCGGAAGGCGTGCAGATTTTGAGCTGTGGTAATTTTTGCATCGATTGCAGCGACAATCTCTGAGGCAGTGGCGTTCGAGAAATCGAACAGAACAGGTTTCCCCATGTATCTCTCCTATTTAAGTTATTGTTTAGTCATAAAATCATCTCATTTGATAATATATATTTTATAGTAAATTAGTTTCTTTGTCAACCGATAACTCATTTAATGCATGAAGAGATAGAAATGTTTTGTGTCAATAGCCCGCGACTTTATACACATACTTTTTCTTTGTCAAGCCCCGTAATCACAAAACGCTCTCAGACGCTTCAGATTCAACGCTGTAAGCGGAACGGTACAAAGTCACCAACAATAAGAGAAAGACGCTCAGAACGCGATAGAGGACTCTAGAGATGTTGTTAGAGCGCAGGGTTGAGGGGGGGGCGCCGCCCCTCCAAGGGGGGAGTTACGTCGCGTTTAAAGCTCCTCTGCGCCGTGCTCGATCCACATTGGACTGACGCGCTTGCGCTTGTCTTCCACACAGAGTGTAAACAGGCGAAGCCTGTCTACATAACACCTAACAACTCCAACAATTGAACGCATGTTCAATCTGTCTTTGACCTTAATGTTTTTACTGATATAGGCAGTGATCTAAAGATGATCTAGTAAGTGATATAGTACGGTTAAGTATCTTTACCAATGGTTAGTTAAGATTCTTTACTAATGGCTGGTTAAGGATCTTTACTAACGTTAGTTAAGATTCTTTACCAATGGCCTCCCCTCTGGTAGAAGACACCCCCTCACCTAGTGATTAACAGCACAGCGTCATCCCTTCTTGCTGGCACTTCCAGCGGTAAGTAAGTAACCTCGTTCAATCAGTGAACAAAAGGAAACAATATGGAATTCGTCCAAGGCAAAGACAGCTTTAACGAGATGGCAACTGGAATCCTGGTGAAACTGTTTGCGGGCTATCCGTCTCACTCGGAATTTGATTATTCGGATTGGGGCTGGAATGACGAGCGTAGTGAGTTGTTGCGTAATACCCTGTTTGCTCTGAGGGATATGGGCTACATCCAAATAATCTCCTCAACAGATATGGACTACGCTGCCAAGTTAACCCCACTTGGTGTAAGCGTCCTTACTCAGAAAGCCCCGACTTCAGGTGATACCATTATTAACGTCCTCAAAAGTGCAGCAGGTGAGACCCGCTCTGCGGTGATCGGTGCAGTCATAGGTTGGATTTTTGGCGGGAAATAATAGGATTTAAATACCCATAAATTGCGGTTAATTGATAGAAAATCCTGTCTGTTGTCACTGGCTCGCCTGTGGGGAATGGTGATCGTTATGGTATCGGATACATAACGAAGCCATTCGTGGCAGGGCCTCGGCAGATCTGCCAGCCATATTGTAGCTAAACACCATCACCGATCCGCCCTTCCATACCGAAAAAATTAATTTTCTTCGCAAAATCTACGAAAAATCATCCATTTCTGGGCGTGTCAGAGCTTCTCAGCGGGGCGCTGTGCTATGGGTAGGTCAGTTTACAATTGTGTGGAGATGACGCGCTGTAGCGCTTCTGGTGGAGAATACGGGACTATTGGTGGGACTGCTTGCGCTGGTGTGGGAAGGGTACGTATCCGTGACCTGTTAGGGCGGGAGAATTTCGCCTGTTGGAGGCTGACGTAGTGGCCTGCTGGCAGGTATAAGAACTCACCTCTAACTTACACAATGCACATGTGTAATTTAGCAAGCTATTGATTCTTATGAATTGTGTTGTAGATGAACACCTAAGGGGTTGTCTTATGCAGAATTTATGCAGAATCAGGCAAGGATTATTCACTGGCAGAGCCAGCATGTGTGGTGTGCAATGGACTAACCTTCGATATTTTAAAATGATGGTTCATTTTTATTGAACCGCTGAAGAGACTGTCCAGCAGATCCCCAAGTGAGACCGGATATTTTCCGACAATGTATCTGAAGAGTGGCCCCCACTTTCGTTTCCCACCGCGCGGGAGTGAGTGCAATAACATATAAAAAATCCTTTACAATGATTATATTATGATCAATATTTTCTTTGTAACTTACTTAATGAGATAGCGATGGGGGAATTGTATGAAGAAGGTCGAACCAGTCAGAGACAAAGAGAAGATCGCAGAGGTTGAAAGACTGCTGCGTCAGAATAACAGCAGCGCTATCTACGGTGATTTGTGGGTGTTCCTGAATCAGACAGCGGCGCGTATTGGTGACGCTCTCAAGTTGCGTTATACCGACTTTAAACACATCGAAGGGAACGTGTTGAACCTGAAGGAACAGAAGACAGGGAAAATCCGCTCGATCATGCTGACTGCCAAAGCGCTTGAATTGGTAGCACAACGCCGTGCTGATAATCCTGGTCATGAATACCTGTTCGAAGTGGACAGCAACCGGGCCAAAGGAAAACCGATCAGCCGGGTGACGGTCTCAGCTAAATTCAAAGAAGCCGGAGATATGCTCAATTTGCACATTGCGGCGCACAGCCCACGCAAGAACCTTGGCTATCACGCTATAAAACGTGGGGTAAGTCTACCGACGCTCACGAAGCTGTACGGGCATTCATCGCAGGCGGTCACGCTGGCGTATTGTGGGATCATGGATAAGGATGTTGAAGAAGTATTCCAGACCATCGACTATTAAGGACTGTTGATGTTAACTATATGTTGCACACAACTATCAAAACCACTGGCAACATTCATTATTCTTATAAAGATTGCGCGATATCATGTTGCGCAATTCTGCCCTCCCGTTGAAGAAATCAGCACTCGATCAAATTTTGATTTTTTTTTCTTAATCATTGACATGTCTTCCAGGCCTTATGCTGTGTAGGGTTTTGCATTTTTACCCTTTCACAACCTCAATTTAACGTCAAAATCAACCCTTGTGCAGAAAAGAATCATCACTAGAATATCGACTATGTGGGGCCGCTATTGATTGACCACCCCCACATGTAGTGCCGCGCCTGAATTTTAGGCGTAAAAAAACCGGATTCATTTGCATGAACCCGGCTTACAAAGCATGACCAATACGAGTCGCCAAACTCGTATGAATCTTAGCCTTGCCTTCATTTTTCACGGCTTGATTGTGCCAGGCAAAGAGGATCATGTAAACCATAAAATGACGCTCATAAGGAGCAATACATGACTATTTGTAAACAATCACACCGTTACAACACTCTTTTCATTAGCTTACCTCACGATCAAGGTGGTGAGGGTCGCCATAAATGTTGCGGCTGCGCTTACGATCAGGGTTACCGCGCTGGCTTGGCTCGCACGGGGCAGGTTTGGGTAGACTTAGCCTCCTTACCTGATAGCCAGGCGGGAACCGTTCGCCACAAAAGTCCTCAGGCAGCGTTTGCTGATGGTTATCGTGATGGTGTGCGTGAATCCTACCGTCACGCTGGTTAATGTTGAATGAAGGGGCTTGATGCCCCTTCCTTTTCAAGGGATTAAAATGGATAAACGGTCCCACGTTTTCACAAGTTCAACTTTTTCGGGTTTAGAGCAGCCACAATGCCCGTAACTGTCGGGGCCGTGCGCTGTGAGAGGCAGGAACACCAATAGAGACGATCAGTAAGATCGCTGCACCATAGCAGCCCAGCAGTCACTATGACGTACCTTGATATTACTCAGGATGAGGTAAATCAGACCTACTACAAACTGAACATCTAATAACAACTGTTATTGATAAATGTAGCTCTGTCATGAGTTAATTTCATAAAGAAAGTCTAGTTCAGACGCCTCAATTTCATCCTGCATGAGAAGTTCTCTGAGGTCATTGTTTATTGGCGCTACGGGAGAGCTACCATAACTACCTATATAAACGTCCTCGTTTTCTTCAGCTTCCCTCATTGGCTCCCATAGCTGGAATCCATCAAACTTAAAGGAAATGAGTTCCCTGAGAATGGCAGTTTTGTGGGTAATGGGTAAAAATCGGCTAAGTGAAATAACCCATCTGCTTGGTAGTTTTTCCTTCATCCCGAAATAGGATGTGATTGGTATTTTGGCAGCCTTGAGTGCTGCTTTAATTTCTTTAAAATTAGGATGATAGCGATTTAGACTAACAGGCCATTCAGTCCAATCAAGCTCACCTTCTGCAAAAACGTTATCTTGTTCTATTTTTTGTGCAGATAGCTGCGAAACAAGCCTCTCAACCCTTTCTATTCTTGCATCCTGCTCAGTATTTTTATCCAGTTTAATAGGAGTTGAAGTTTTCTTACTTAAATATTCAGAATAGTAAGTATCTTCTTGCAACTCAGCCCTAAAACGCGTTTGAAGTAAAAATAATGCAAAAAGAAAAAGCGGAACATTGATTACTGCCGCAACCACTAAAAATCCCTTTTCCCAACTCTGATCTGTCATCTGGGAGGCTGCGATCAAAAAACTGCTGTTAGTCACCACTAAACCCACCATCCATGCAGCAAGAAGTTGGATGGGTTTCGTAACCTTATGAGGCTCAATCCTTTGTTCGTTAATTTTCTCAAGCACTCTGGCATTCTCACTCAATGGGACCTTCTATTATCCTTGAGTGTACAGTGATTGGACTGTTAACGACAATAGAAGCCATAAAGCCCCGTTAGTGGTAAGGAGACAAGCGGAGCCGTTTGGCGACTACATCAGTGTTCAGAAGGATCACACCTTATCAGGGTGCTCGTGTACCTTTCGGAGCGTGAGCGAAGCGCTGGCAGAGCCTGCATGTCGTGTGCAGGTACGTTTACCACTATTCACCTGTTTACGTGGCTCATACGGCCACACATCGGGCTTAAATGCGTCTGATCAATCTGTTTCGGGAGGATTTAGAGACGTTGGCAGCGTCATCAGCTTCGAGTTGATAGCGGTTCGTGTGGACTGTTCACGCTTTGTACCTGTTCGAGCTTTACAACTACAGGCCGCTACGTGCTAACATCCCTGAATAGCCACTGTTAACCATAGCGGCAACTGTTGGTCCTAGAATCCCTTAAAAAAGACTGTACCTTGAGAGCGATAATCGCCTTTAGTCATTGTTTTTAAAGGATTTTGTTGTGTGAGTGCCGATAATAGGAGTCGAACCTACGACCTTCGCATTACGAATGCGCTGCTCTACCAACTGAGCTATATCGGCCCTGAGAGGCCGGTTACGAGTGTAACCACGGGGCAAAAGGTTAGATCTATCCGGGTGATGCGTCAATGCCCTTTTGAATCAAACGGCTACTTTTGCATCACCTGTGATTATTTACGCACGAATCGTATCGTCACCGAAGCCGATCCACTTGTACGTGGTCAGCGCTTCCAGCCCCATCGGACCGCGCGCGTGCAGTTTCTGCGTGCTGACCGCCACCTCAGCGCCGAGGCCGAACTGGCCGCCGTCGGTGAAGCGCGTTGAGGCATTCACATAGACCGCAGAGGAATCCACCTCGTTCACGAAGCGATCGGCATTGCGCAGGGTGCGCGTCAGGATCGCGTCGGAATGCTGCGTGCCGTGTTCACGGATGTGCGCAATGGCGTCGTCGAGATCGGCAACGATTTTCACGTTCAGATCCAGTGACAGGAACTCGTCGTCGTACTGCTCCGCTTTGACGGGAACAACGCTAGCCGGGCCATTCTGCAGCAGTGCGAGCGCGTTTGCATCAGCATGCAGCGTCACGCCGCTCTCGGCCATCTGTTTGCTCAGGGCTGGGAGGAAGGTATTCGCAATATCCTGATGCACTAGCAGCGTTTCTACGGTGTTACAGGTGCTTGGACGCTGGGTTTTCGCGTTAACGATAATCTTCAGCGCCGGTTCAATCTCCGCGCTATCGTCGACCACGATATGGCACACGCCGATACCGCCGGTGATCACCGGAATCGTCGACTGCTCTCGGCATAGCTTGTGCAGGCCCGCGCCGCCGCGTGGGATCAGCATGTCGATGTATTTGTCCATGCGCAGCATTTCGTTGACCAGCGCGCGGTCTGGGCTCTCGATCGCCTGTACGGCACCCGCGGGTAAGCCACACTCTTCCAGCGCCTGCTGAATGACTTTCACCGTCGCGGCATTGGTGCGCCATGTCTCTTTCCCACCGCGCAGAATAGCGGCGTTACCGGTTTTCAGACATAGGGAGGCGACATCCACCGTCACGTTTGGACGGGCTTCATAAATAACGCCGATAACGCCGAGCGGCACGCGGCGGCGCTCCAGGCGTAAACCGCTATCGAGCAGCCCGCCGTCGATGACCTGCCCTACCGGGTCAGCCAGATTGCAAACCTGACGCACATCGTCGGCGATGCCTTTCAGGCGTGCCGGCGTCAGCGCCAGACGGTCGAGCATCGCTTCGCTCAAACCGTTACGACGCGCTTCCAGTAAATCCTGCTCGTTGGCGAGCAAAATCTCCTGGGACTGTGATTCCAGATAGTCAGCGATTTTTTCCAGCACGCGGTTTTTCTCGCGGCTGGAAAGGAGCGCCAGTTTGTAAGAGGCGGCCTTCGCGGCTGCGCCCATTTGTTCCAGCATGTTCTGCTCCTTAACGAATAATCATGTCATCGCGATGCACGGCAACCGGGCCATATTCATAGCCCAGAATGGCGTCGATCTGCTGCGAGTGGTGACCCGCGATGCGGCGCAGGGCATCGCTGTTATAACGGCTTACGCCGTGGGCGATGTCGCGGCCTTCGAGGTTACGGATACGGATCACTTCACCACGGGAGAAGTTGCCTGTCACGCTTTTAATTCCTTTAGGAAGTAATGAACTTCCTCGTTCCAGAATCGCGGCGGTTGCCCCTTCATCAACGACGAGTTCGCCAGCAGGAGGCGCGCCAAATATCCAGCGCTTGCGGTTTTCCAGCGGAGATTCCTGGGCGTGGAAGCGGGTACCGACGGAGATGCCTTCCATCACGTCACCAATCACGCCTGGGCGGCTGCCCGCCGCAATGATGGTGTCGATACCGGCGCGGCATGCGACGTCAGCGGCCTGCAGCTTGGTCCCCATACCGCCCGTTCCGAGGCCTGAAACGCTGTCACCAGCGATCGCACGCAGCGCATCGTCGATGCCGTGAACGTCGCTTATCAGTTCGGCTTCCGGGTTCGAACGCGGATCGGCGGTGAACAGCCCCTGCTGATCGGTCAGAAGCAGTAATTTATCGGCTCCGGCCAGAATCGCGGCCAGCGCCGAGAGGTTATCGTTATCACCCACTTTGATTTCAGCGGTGGCAACGGCATCGTTCTCGTTAATGACCGGAACAATGTTGTTGTCCAGCAGCGCGCGCAGAGTATCGCGGGCGTTCAGGAAGCGCTCTCTGTCTTCCATGTCCGCACGCGTCAGCAGCATCTGCCCGACGTGGATGCCATAGATGGAGAACAACTGTTCCCAGAGTTGAATGAGTCGGCTTTGCCCCACGGCGGCCAGCAGCTGTTTGGAAGCGATCGTCGCGGGGAGTTCGGGGTAACCCAGGTGTTCACGCCCGGCGGCAATCGCCCCGGAGGTCACAATCACAATACGATGCCCTGCGGCATGCAGCTGAGCGCACTGACGTACAAGCTCAACAATGTGGGCGCGATTTAGGCGGCGCGATCCGCCTGTTAAAACACTGGTACCGAGTTTTACCACCAGCGTCTGGCTGTCACTCATGATTCTCTGCCGTTCAACGATAAGGGAAAGTAATGTCGAACGAACGTTTTAACAGGAGTCAGCCCCGTTGCCAACTGCCTTAGCACATCGCGAAACACTTTGTTGCGCGGGATTAGGAAGCGTAGCGGGAGAATTTGACAATTTTATTACCGAAATAATAAATCACAGTTTTTTAAAATTATTCTTAGTTTGTCATAAAAGTTTCACTCCAGAACGATAAAACCCTTCCTGTTTTTTCACGGGACTTAAGCATGAGCTTATCGTCCAGCGAATTTTTTTAGCGCGTTTATAAGACAGGATCGAAAATGAAAAAGAGCACTCTGGCATTAATGGTTATGGGCGTAGTGGCTTCTGCATCCGTTCACGCAGCTGAAGTTTATAATAAAGATGGTAATAAGCTGGACGTGTACGGCAAAGTGAAAGCCATGCACTACCTAAGTGATGATGACACTAAAGATGGCGATCAGACTTACGTTCGTTTTGGTTTTAAAGGCGAAACGCAGATTAACGATCAGCTGACGGGATATGGCCGTTGGGAATCTGAATTTGCAGGTAACAAAGCTGAAAGCGACTCCTCTCAGAAGACGCGTCTGGCATTTGCGGGCCTGAAGCTGAAAAACGTTGGTTCACTGGATTACGGTCGTAACCTGGGTGCCCTGTATGACGTCGAAGCATGGACCGATATGTTCCCTGAGTTCGGCGGCGACTCTTCCGCGCAGACCGATAACTTCATGACCAAGCGTGCTACTGGCCTGGCGACCTACCGCAACACCGACTTCTTCGGCGTGGTTGACGGCCTGGACATGACCCTTCAGTACCAGGGTAAAAACGAAAACCGTGACGCCAAGAAACAGAATGGTGACGGTTTTGGTACCTCTCTGACCTATGACTTCGGCGGCAGCGATTTCGCCGTCAGCGGCGCCTACACCAACTCTGACCGCACCAATGCTCAGAACCTGCTGGCGCGTGGCCAGGGTCAGAAAGCCGAAGCCTGGGCTACCGGTCTGAAATATGACGCGAACGATATTTATCTGGCAGCGATGTATTCAGAAACCCGTAATATGACGCCAATTTCTGGCGGCTTTGCAAATAAAGCGCAGAACTTTGAAGTTGTTGCGCAATATCAGTTCGACTTTGGTCTGCGCCCGTCCCTGGGTTATGTCCAGTCTAAAGGCAAAGATATCGAGGGTATTGGTGACGAAGATCTGGTGAAATATATTGACGTTGGCGCGACCTATTACTTCAACAAAAATATGTCCACCTTTGTTGATTATAAAATCAACCAGATTGACGACAAAAATAAACTGGGCGTGAGCAGCGATGACATCGTTGCCGTGGGCATGACCTACCAGTTCTGATGATGCGAAATAAAAAAAACCGGCTTAATGCCGGTTTTTTATTGCCCGGTGGCGCTACGCTTACCGGGCCTACGTGATCGTTCGTTTTTGTAGGCCGGGTAAGGCGTAGCCGCCACCCGGCGCTGTGACACCATCAGGCAGTCAGCTTCACCGCTTCGCTGGAAAAGTCATCCGCAGGTTCGAACTTGAGATCCAGAGTAGCCAGCAGCGCGCGAGCCTTATCGTGGAACTCTTTTAGCGTATATTCCAGGCGGTCAATCACTTCCTGATCTTTAATAGAGGTAGCCTGCCAGTTGCCGTCTTTATTAAACAGGCCAAACTGGTAGCTATACGTAAAGCGTTTTTCCTCTGCTTCCATTTCCATCCACCAGCCCCAGAATTCACGTTTTTCAGGTGCAGGCTTCACGTTGACGCATACAGCCAGGCAGTCGAAAAAAAAGCGATTTTCTTCACACTGCTCTTCTCGAATATACGGGCCGAGAGCCATAAACTTCTTAATCAGTCTACTTTTCGGGTGTCCACTCGGTAACGTCATTGCGATCTCCTTTTGTGAAGCCACTGTTTTACCAAACCAGCGAAATTTAGCAATCTATTAACACAATCTCTGAGCGATCCAGCGCGTAATCTCTTTCAGCGCTTTGTCGAAATTCTGATAGACCGGGCTGAACGGCACTTCAAGCAATTTGCCATCCGCAGATGACGAAGTGATTAAGCGCGACTCTTCTTCCGGGCTGAACGGATCGTTTTTCCAGAACCCCGACAGCATCGGCGTCGGGCAGCGACGTCCCAGCAACCCTTGCGTTTTTAACGAGTAGCGATTGAGTTCAACGCGCAGCGCTTCGTCTGATGCATCATGCATGCCAAGACGGCTGGCCAGCACATCAAGGTACATTTCAGGTACGCTCCCCAGACGTGCCGGATCGCTGAGCAGGGCGTGAACGACCGGACCAAGGCAGGCGACGGCCTTCAGACGAGAAGATTCCAGGTAAGCCAGACGCACCGCGACGTTCGCGCCAAAACGGAAGCCGAATGCCGCCACGCGGGTGTGGTCAACCCACGGAATGTTCTCCAGCGCTTTTAGCGCATGCTGGTGCAGCAGGCTCGAATCCTGCGTCAGTTTCCATTTGGATGAGAAACCGATTGAGGGCATATCAAGCGTCAGCATCGCGATCCCTTTTGGTGCGAAGTAGCGCTCATACAGGCTGTAATAGTCGATCTGCAGCGAATCCAGCCCACCGCACATCAGTACGGTCGGGAACGGGCCGTCGCCTTCCGGCATATGCAGGAACCCGGTGACGGGTGCGCCGCCTGGAATGCTGAACTCAAGCTCGCGCATTTGGCCCGGCAAACGCTGCGCCGCCTCTTCATAAGCGCGATTCGCCAGCGCCTGAGCCTGCTCCGCCAGTTCATCCCCTTTTAAATGCGGGTACGCGGCAATGGTATAGAGATTAGCCGCATGCAGCCAGTGCTTGCCGCTGCGCGTGGCATCCTCTTCCTGGCTGGCTTTTTGCTGCCAGAGCATCGCCTGTTTAGACCACTCGTAGATCCAGTTTCCGCCACGGTAGCCCACCACCGTATCGTAGAGATCGCTGTCGGTCCGTTCGGCTTCGCTCATCACGATACGTGCCTGCACATCCAGGATTTCACGGGGGTCAATACCGCGCCAGATCCACATCAGGCGGTTAATCATGCGATACCAGTGGGGCACGTTTTTACCGTCTAACGCGGACTGGACGGCAGGCTGGGTACCCGGATTAAAGCGACGCACCAGCGTCGACGTTTCAGGGTGTTTGAAACGGGGTTTGAAGAGAGTCTCGGTGAGATTCGCCTGCGTCATTGCGTTGCCTCCATGAATACGTCATATGAAGACTATTGTAACGCGTGGCAGGCCAAAAAGAACAACGCCCGACATAGCCGGGCGTGTAAAGTTACGTACTGGTATTAACGGCCTGAAATAGGCGGTACGAAGACCACGCCCATATCCCACGGCTGTTCAATCCAGGTATCCTGCGGGATATCAATCACGTAATCGTCAACCAGCGGGCGGCCAGCAGGTTTCGCGAAGATAGTGACGAAATGGGCTTTCGGATACATTTCGCGGATAGCGACCGCAGTACCGCCGGTATCTACCAGGTCATCAATAACGATGAAACCTTCACCGTCGCCTTCCGCACGTTTCAGCACGGTCAGCTCACGCTGGTTATCATGGTCATAGCTGGAGATGCAAACGGTATCGACATGACGAATACCCAGCTCACGTGCCAGCAGCGCCCCCGGTACCAGACCGCCACGGCTGACGGCAATAATGCCTTTCCACTGTTCGGAAGGCATCAGACGGGCAGCCAGTTTGCGTGCGTGAATCTGCAACATGTCCCAGGTGACGACGTATTTTTCGCTCATGTGAAGTGTCCCAGCCTGTTTTTATACGGCTTAAAAAGTGTTCGAGGGGGAAATAGGTTGCGCGAGATTATAGAGATCTGACGCACTAAAAACCAGTGTTTAGCGCCCTCTGCCTGAGTTTTTACATGCTTTATGCTACCAGCCAGCAGAGAAAGTGGTATTCTCAGTTTCATCTCGCAAGCCTGACTTGTGGTAACTATTAACCTGCTAACCCTGTGACCTGCAACCCTGTTTGCAGCGCCTCGACAAGGAGACTTATCGTGTCTGAACTGTCTCAATTATCTCCGCAGCCGCTGTGGGATATTTTTGAAAAAATCTGTTCCATTCCACACCCTTCCTATCATGAAGAACAGCTTGCCGAACATATTATGGGCTGGGCGAAGGAAAAAGGTCTGCATGCTGAACGTGACCAGGTTGGCAATATTCTGATCCGCAAACCTGCTACCGCAGGCATGGAAAACCGTAAACCGGTTGTGCTGCAGGCGCACCTGGACATGGTGCCACAGAAGAATAACGACACCGTTCACGACTTCACCAAAGACCCGATTCAACCCTACATCGACGGCGACTGGGTGAAAGCACGCGGCACCACGCTGGGCGCGGATAACGGCATCGGTATGGCCTCTGCGCTGGCCGTACTGGCTGACGACAGCGTTGAGCACGGTCCACTGGAAGTGCTGCTGACCATGACTGAAGAAGCGGGCATGGACGGCGCGTTCGGTCTGCAGGCGAACTGGCTGCAGGCGGACATCCTGATCAACACCGACTCTGAAGAAGAAGGCGAGATCTACATGGGCTGCGCGGGCGGGATTGATTTCATCTCTACCCTGCCGCTGTCGCGTGAAGCAATTCCTGCGGGCTTCCAGACCTTCAAGCTGACGCTGAAAGGGCTGAAAGGCGGCCACTCCGGCGGTGATATTCACCTGGGTCTGGGTAACGCCAACAAGCTGCTGGCGCGCTTCCTGGCAGGCCACGCGGCCGAGCTTGATCTGCGTCTGGTGGACTTCAACGGCGGTACCCTGCGCAACGCGATCCCGCGTGAAGCCTTCGCCACCGTAGCCGTTCCGGCGGCAAAAGCGGACGAGCTGAAAAAACTCTCCAGCGTATACCTGGATATCCTGAAAAACGAACTGTCGGCGAAAGAGAAAAACCTGACCGTGGTGCTGGAATCCGTATCTACGGATAAAGCCGCGCTGACCGCGCAGTCTCGTGACACCTTCGTTCAGCTGCTGAACGCGACGCCAAACGGCGTGATCCGCAATTCTGACGTGGCGAAAGGCGTGGTGGAAACCTCACTGAACGTGGGCGTGGTGACCATGAGCGACGACAGCGCGGAAATCATCTGCCTGATCCGTTCGCTGATCGACAGCGGTAAAGAGTACGTGGTGAGCATGCTGGAATCTCTGGGCACGCTGGCGGGCGCGAAAACGTCTGCAAAAGGCAGCTACCCGGGCTGGCAGCCGGACGCAAGTTCTCCGGTGATGGCGCTGGTGCGTGAAACCTACCAGCGTCTGTTCAACAGCACCCCGAACATTCAGGTGATCCACGCCGGCCTGGAATGTGGTTTGTTCAAGAAACCGTATCCGGATATGGATATGGTTTCCATCGGGCCAACCATTACCGGTCCGCACTCGCCGGATGAGCAGGTTCATATCGAAAGCGTCGGTCACTACTGGACGCTGTTGACTGAGCTGCTGAAAGCGATCCCTGTTAAGTAATACCCTCACCCCAGCCCTCTCGAGGGTGAAAAACGTAGGCCCGGTAAGCGTAGCGCACCGGGCTTTTTTACAATCCCAATACCAGCTGTCGCTCTAACTGCGGATCCAGCAGCGTGACGTGCAATCCCACCAGCCTCACCCCTCGCCCGCCCCGGCGCTCTTCCCATGCCTTTTTCGCCGTCGCAATGAGATCGTCCTTATTCAGACGCGGCCAGACGTGTTCCTGCGTGGTCTGCTGGAAGTCGTTGAATTTTAATTTGATACCCTGACGGGCAATCAGCAGGTCCGGCTTCACCTTGCTTAAGCGTCGTTCCAGCTCCGGGTAAAGCTGTTCCGTGATAATGGTCTCGCATTCGGACCAGTCATGAATATCTTCGATGAGGGTGCGCTCAACGCCGACGGATTTACGTAGCCGCTCGCTGTTCACATCGCGATCGTCAATCCCCTGGCTGCGCTCCCACAGCACGCGGCCAAACTTCCCGAAACGCTTGAGCAGCATGGCGAGATCGCTTCGCTGCACGTCTTCGCAGGTCCGTAGCCCCATGCTTTCCAGCTTTGCGGCGGAAACTTTTCCTACCCCGGGAATTTTGCCGAGCGGCAGCGTTTTCAAAAACGCAGGCACCTCGTCAGGCGTAATGACGTATTGACCGTTGGGCTTATTTAAATCGGAGGCAATTTTGGCGAGGAATTTCACGGGCGCGACGCCCGCAGACGCCGTCAGGTTCAGCTCGTTGAAAATCGTCTGGCGGATCTCCTGAGCCATCAGCGTGGCGGAGCCGTGGCAGTGCACGCTGTCGGTCACATCCAGATAGGCTTCGTCCAGCGACAGCGGCTCAATCAGAGAGGTATAGCGGGAGAAGATTTCCCGAATATGAAGGGAAGCCTCTTTATAGGCTTCAAACCGGCCGGGCAGAAGCGTGAGATGAGGGCAAAGCTTTAAGGCCATCGCCGTCGGCATCGCGCTGCGCACGCCAAATTTGCGCGCAGGATAGTTGGCGGTGCTGATGACACCACGCTGAACGCGGCTGCCGCCAATGGCAATGGGAATATCCCGCAGCGCCGGGTTGTCACGCATCTCCACTGCGGCAAAAAAGCAGTCCATATCGACATGGATTATTTTGCGCATAGTAAGCCCTCACTCATCACTGGATAAGTATACAGTAAATAAATGAGGGTTGAGAAGTGTGCTTGGGAATTGTCGGGTGGCGGCTTCGCCTTACCCGACCTACACGACTAAATAATGCGCTGCTGCTCGCGGGCCATCCTTTTCTTTCGCGCATCGCACGGTTCCGGGCAGTCGCAGACCTTTTCCATCCCAATGGAGGAAATACCGCCGCAGCTGCCCTGAATGCTTTTCCGCTTAACGATCCAGCCTAACGACATGCCGAAGATGACAAGCACAAAAACCACAAAGGTTGCCAGAAACGTCAGCATCATCAGCCTCCAAAATCATCGAGCATGATGTTCTCATCTTCGACGCCGAGATCTTTCAGCATCTTAATCACGGCGGCGTTCATCATCGGCGGACCACACATATAGAACTCGCAGTCCTCAGGCGCCGGGTGCTGCTTGAGGTAGTTTTCATACAGCACGTTGTGGATGAACCCCGTGTAGCCCGTCCAGTTATCTTCCGGCTGCGGATCGGAAAGCGCAACGTGGAAGGTAAAGTTCGGGTTTTCACGCGCCAGCTGTTCAAACTCATCATCATAGAACATCTCGCGCAGCGAGCGCGCCCCGTACCAGAAGCTGATCTTACGCTGGCTACCCAGCCGCTTGAGCTGGTCAAAGATGTGCGAGCGCATCGGGGCCATACCGGCACCGCCGCCAATAAAGACCATTTCCGCATCGGTATCTTTCGCGAAGAACTCCCCAAACGGACCGGAGATGGTCACCTTATCTCCCGGCTTCAAAGACCAGATGTATGACGACATCACCCCCGGCGGTGCGTCCGGCACATTCGGTGGCGGCGTGGCGATACGCACGTTGAGCATGATAATGCCCTTCTCTTCCGGGTAGTTGGCCATCGAGTAGGCGCGAAGCGTCGGCTCTTTTACCTCCGATACAAAGCGGAAGAGATTGAATTTGTCCCAGTCGGCGCGGTATTCATCCGGCACGTCGAAGTCCGCATACGCCACGGTATGCTCAGGACACTCAATCTGAATGTATCCCCCGGCGCGGAACGGAACATCTTCCCCTTCCGGCACCCGCAGCTTTAGCTCTTTAATAAAGGTGGCTTTGTTATCGTTAGAGATAACCTCGCACTCCCATTTTTTGACGCCGAAGATCTCTTCCGGCAGCTCGATCTTCATGTTTTGACGCACCGCGACCTGGCAGGCCAGACGGCAGCCCTCTTTTGCCTCACGCTTTGTGATGTGCGCCAGCTCGGTGGGAAGGATATCGCCACCGCCCTCTTTTACCGTCACGCGGCACTGCCCGCAGGAGCCACCGCCGCCGCAGGCTGAGGAGACAAAAATGCCGTTGCCGGAGAGCGTGTTGAGCAGCTTGTCCCCCGCAGGTGTGCGGATCTGGTTCTGCGGCTCGTCGTTAATATCAATCACCACGTCACCGGAATTTACCAGCTTCGCGCGCGCCGCCAGAATCAGCCCTGACAGCACCAGTACAATCAGCGTGAACATCACCACGCCAAGGATAATTTCCATCTGTTAGCCCTTATAGCTGCACACCGGAGAAGGACATAAAGCCCAGCGCCATCAGCCCGGTGGTGATAAAGGTGATCCCTAAGCCGCGCAGACCCGCAGGCACGTTGGCATATTTCATTTTCTCGCGGATCCCCGCCATGGTGACAATCGCCAGCATCCAGCCGATGCCGGAACCAAAACCGTACACCACGGATTCACTGAAGTTGTAATCACGCTGAACCATAAACGAGACGCCGCCAAAGATGGCGCAGTTCACCGCGATCAGCGGCAGGAAGATCCCCAGCGCGTTGTACAGCGAAGGGAAGTACTTATCGAGGATCATCTCGAGTATTTGCACCAGCGCGGCGATCACCCCGATAAAGGTGATGAAGTTCAGGAAGCTGAGATCAACCCCTTCCACCAGCGCGCCGTCCCGCAGCACAAAGTTGTACACCAGATTGTTAATCGGAACCGAAAGCCCCAACACAACGGTGACCGCCACGCCCAGGCCAAATGCCGTGGAGACCTTTTTAGACACGGCAAGGAACGTACACATGCCGAGGAAAAACGCGAGCGCCATGTTTTCAACAAACACAGCCCGCACAAACAAACTCAGGTAATGAGCCATTGTCGGTTACTCCTTTTCCTGCTGTTCTGGCTTCAGCGTACGAATCAGCCAGATCAACAAACCGATAATGAAAAACGCGCTAGGAGCCAGCAGGAACAGGCCGTTTGGCAGATACCAGCCGCCGTTCTGCACCGTGTCCAGCACCGTGATGCCAAACAGCTTGCCGCTGCCAATCAGCTCGCGCAGGAACCCAACGGTCAGGAGGATCACGCCGTAGCCAAGGCCGTTGCCGATGCCGTCCATAAAGCTCGCCAGCGGCGGCATTTTCATGGCGTAGGCTTCTGCACGCCCCATGACGATACAGTTGGTGATGATCAGCCCGACAAACACCGAGAGCTGCTTTGAGGTTTCATAGGCGAAGGCGCGCAGCAGCTGATCGACCACGATCACCAGCGAGGCGATGATCGCCATCTGTACGATGATCCTCACGCTGTTGGGAATGTGGTGGCGGATCATCGAGATAAACATGCTGGAGAATGCCGTGACCAGCGTGACCGCCAGCGTCATCACCACCGCCGTTTCCAGCTTGGTCGTTACCGCCAGAGCGGAACAGACGCCCAGCACCTGGAGCGTGATCGGGTTATTGGCTAACAGTGGGCCAATGAGCACCTTTTTAACTTCTTTCAGTTCACCGGTATCAGCCATTGTTCAGCGCTCCTTCACGTACGTTTTTCAGGAAAGGACCAAAGCCCAGCTCGCCCATCCAGAAATCAAAACTGTGCTGCACGCCTTTTGATGTGAGCGTAGCGCCGGAAAGCCCGTCAACGGCGTAGTCGTCACCGGGACGTGCCGCCCCTTTCATCACCTTCAGCGCAGGCAGACCGTTATCGTCGAGCACTTTCTTGCCGACAAACTGTGCCCGCCAGTTAGGGTTCTCAACTTCGCCACCCAGCCCCGGCGTTTCGCCCTGGTCGTAATACGTAATTCCTTTTACGGTGCGCCCATCGGTATCAAGGGCCACAAACGCGTACATCATTGACCACAGACCGTTACCGTAAATCGGTAAAACCACTTCCTGTACGCGTTTTTGCTCGTCACGTACCAGGTAGATCTCCGCGATGTTGCTGCGGCGCTTTATACCTGCCGGATCCTGTGAGGCGTCAAGCACGGTGCTCATCTGCGGATCTTTCAGCGCCAGCGCCTGGTTATACTTCGCCGGGTCTTTATTCATCAGCTCGCCGGTTTTTAAATCCACCAGCCGTGGAGTAATGCGTTCAGCAAACACGTCGGCGACGTCGTCCTTCGTCATGCCTTCCTGCATCAGCCCGGCGACGGCCAGGATGTTGCGCTGTTTATCCAGCGCACGTTGCTCTTGCTGCAGGGGTTTTAACCCCACGGCAGAACCGGCCACGACAATAGAGCAGACCAGACAGAGCACCAGCACCACCAGCAGCGTTTTGCTGATGCTGTCGTTATTTTTAACCTCAGCCACGCGCCTTCCTCCGCTTAATGTTGGCCCGCACCACCAGGTAATCGAACAGCGGCGCAAACAGGTTGGCAAACAGAATGGCCAACATCATCCCTTCCGGATACGCCGGGTTGACCACGCGGATCAGAACGCACATCGCGCCAATGAGCACGCCGTAGCTCCATTTACCTTTGTCAGTAAACGAGGCAGAGACGGGATCCGTCGCCATGAACATCATGCCGAACGCGAAGCCACCCAGCACCAGATGCCAGTACCACGGCATGGAGAACATCGGGTTGGTGGTCGAACCGATAACGTTGAACAGGGTGGCGGTCAGCACCATGCCGATCATCACGCCCACGACGATCCGCCATGAGGCCACGCGGCCAAAGAGAATGATGGCTCCGCCAAGCAAAATCATCAGGGTAGACACTTCGCCAATGGAGCCCGGAATGTTGCCAATAAACGCATCCAACCAGGTCACAGGCTGGCCGGTCGCATTGTTCACCAGCGTTTCACCGCCGCCTGCCGCCCACTGTGAAAGCGGCGTCGCGCCGGAGAAACCGTCTGCTGCCGTCCACACCAGGTCGCCAGAGATTTGCGCCGGATAAGCAAAGAACAGGAAGGCGCGCCCCGCCAGTGCCGGGTTGAGGAAGTTACGCCCGGTGCCGCCGAAGATCTCTTTGGCAATCACTACGCCGAAACTGATGCCCAGCGCCGCCTGCCAGAGCGGCAGCGTCGGGGGAACAATCAGGGCGAACAGAATAGAGGTCACGAAGAAGCCTTCGTTGATCTCATGTTTACGGATGATGGCAAACAGCACTTCCCAGAAGCCGCCTACGATAAATACCGTGATGTAAATCGGCAGGAAGAAGACCGCGCCCAGCGTCATCATGCTGACCCAGCCAGCATCAGCCGCAAAGCTGACGCCCAGCGACTGCGCCAGACGATAGTGCCAGTCAGACTGAATCACCTGCGCCAGCTGCTGCGCATCGTACAGATGGTGCAGCGCAGGAATGGTCTGCAGACCGACGTTGTACATGCCCCAGAACATGGCCGGGAAGACGGCAAACCACACCAGAATCATCATTCGCTTCAGATCGATGGCATCGCGAACGTGTGCCGCGCCTTTCGTCACCAGACCTGGCGTGTAGAAAATGGTGGTCGTCGCTTCATACAGCGGGTAATACTTTTTGAGCTTTCCTTCGGTAAAGTGCGGCTCAATTTTTTCAAAGAGATGTTTTAAACCCATGGTTATCCTTCCTGCTCAATGCGGGTTAACACCTCGCGCAATACGGGTCCATATTCGTATTTACCTGGACACACATAGGTACAGAGCGCCAGATCTTCTTCGTCCAGCTCCAGACAACCGAGCGCCTGCGCGCCGTCGGTATCGCCGGCCAGAAGATCGCGTAACAGCACGGTGGGAAGAATATCCAGCGGCATGACGCGCTCGTAGTTGCCAATCGGGACCATGGCGCGCTCGCCGCCGTGCGTGCTGGTTGAGAAGCTAAACAGCTTATTACGCAGGAAGTGGCCCAGCGTGGTTCGGGTGACGGAGTATTTTTCCGCGCCTGGCAGAACCCAGCCAAACAGCTCTTTCTCACGCCCTTCCTGCACAATGCTGACCTGCAAATGGAAGCGTCCCAGGTACGCGTGCGCATTGACAGCATGGCGTCCGCTGAGGACCGAACCGGAAATCAGGCGGTTCTCACCCTCTTTCGTTTCCCCTACCAGCAGTTCGTTGATGTCTGCGCCCAGCAGCGTCTTCACCAGGCGCGGGTTTGCAGCCTGCGGCCCGCCGATGGCGATTATCCGTTCAGCGCAGAGTTCGCCGGTAGTAAAGAGCTTACCGATGGCGATGACGTCCTGATAATTAAGATGCCAAACCTGTTTTTTCAGGCTCACCGGCTCAAGGAAATGGATGTGCGTCCCGACCAGACCCGCCGGATGCGGGCCAGCAAACTCGTTAAACGTGACCTGCCCCTGCGGATGCCCCCCGAGCTTGCCGCCGCCGGCCTGGCAAACGTGGACTTTTCCAGACGTGAGGCGGGTTAAAACGGTCAGTCCGGCATCAAAGGCTTTGCGCTGCGCCAGGATAACCGGCTGCGGATCCACGCTGAGCGGGTTGGTATCCATTGCCGTGACGAAAATCGCGGCCGGCTCCGTGCCCGGAACAGGGGATTTACTGAAGGGACGCGTACGAAGCGCGGTCCATAAACCGGACGTCAGGAGCTGATCCTGAACGGCGTCACGGTTCAGCGATGCGAGTTCTGCAGTATCGTAATGGGCAAATTCACGCTGTTCATCGCCCTCTATTCGGATAACCACCGACTGCAGCACGCGACGCTCGCCGCGGTTGATGGCCACAACGGTGCCGCTCGCGGGAGCCGTGAACATCACGCCGGGATTTTTTTTATCCTCAAAGAGCGTCTGCCCTTTGATAACGCGATCGCCCTCCTGTACCAGCATTGAAGGACGCATACCCAGGTAGTCTTCGCCCAAAATGGCGACATGACGGACGCTTGCGCCTGTCGAAACGTGCTGCGCTGGCACGCCTGCAATCGGCAGATCAAGTCCTTTTTTTATTTTAAACATGTGGTTAGCAGGTTTCCATGAACAACAATCCAGTGGGCGCAAAGTGTAACATTTTCCCCTTCCTACGGGCAGGTAATCTGCCGTCGCGCGCGCCAAATTGCGACCTAATGCGCAAAGTTCCTGGAGCCATCGCAATTTTGATGGTTTATAAAGTAAAACTAATTTGTAAACTCACCGCCCGGCTCTTGCGAAAATCTATAGCGGTGCTAATGTGAGCGCTCCTAACAGAATAATCTGATTTCGGGTCTCTTTTGCCGTCCTGGCAAGTTGGTCATGGTTTTATCAAGGAACTAGTAGTATGCGTAAAATCGCATTGTTCATTGCGATGCTTCTGATGCCGTGCATGTCGTTTGCCGGGCTGCTCAGCAGTAATAGCTCAACGACGCCGATCAGCAAAGAATATAAACAGCAGTTAATGGGATCGCCGGTTTATATTCAGATCTTCAAGGAAGAACGCACTCTCGATCTGTTTGTGAAAATGGGCGAGACATATCAGCTGCTTGATAGTTACAAAATTTGTAACTACTCCGGCGGGCTAGGGCCAAAACAGCGTCAGGGCGATTTCAAAAGTCCGGAAGGGTTCTACAACGTTCAGCGCAGCCAGCTCAAGCCTGACAGCCGCTTCTATAAAGCCATTAACATCGGCTTCCCGAATGCCTATGACCGTGCACACGGTTATGAAGGTAAATATCTGATGATCCACGGTGCCTGCGTGTCAATCGGCTGTTACGCGATGACCGACTCCGGCATTGATGAGATTTTCCAGTTCGTGACGGGCGCGCTGGTCTTTGGGCAGCCTAACGTACAGGTCAGCATCTATCCGTTCCGCATGACGGACGCCAACATGGCCCGTCACAAGTACTCATACTACGCGGATTTCTGGAAACAGCTGAAGCCAGGTTACGACTACTTTGAGCAGACCCACAAGCCACCGGTGGTCTCTATTGTCGATGGCCGTTACGTGGTCAGCAAACCGCTGAGCCACGAAGTTGTCCACCCGCAGCTGGCGTCAAATTACACGGTCCCCGAGACAAAATAGCACCCACTCGCCTGGCATAATCTTTTGCCAGGTTTCGTTGCCCGTCAGCGGCTGCGTTGCGATAACAGTGACCACATCGTTCGGTGTGGTCTCCTTCTGAAAGTCTATCTCCACATCCTGATCGAGCAGCGTCGCAACGCCAAACGGCGCGCGGCGGGTGATCCAGAACAGATTCGTCGAGCAGAACGCCATCACATAGCGGCCGTCTGAGAGCAGCATGTTGAACACGCCTTTTTCACGCAGTTCAGATGCCAGCGTCGCGATGTATTTGAACACGGCAGTCATGTTGCCGGGCGTGCGGGGATAGCGCTCCGTCAGCTTGTGCAGCAGCCAGCAGAAGGCTTTTTCGCTGTCGGTTTCGCCGACCGGGCGGAAATTGCCCGTCTCCAGCGACTTATAGCCCGTAAGCTGCCCGTTGTGCGCGTAGGTCCAGTTACGGCCCCACAGCTCGCGGGTAAACGGATGGGTATTTTCCAGCGCCACTTCGCCGCGGTTTGCCTGACGGATGTGGGCGATCACCGAGCGGGACTTGATGGGGTAGTCCTGCACCAGTTTGGCAATCGGCGAGTTAAAGCTGGGCTGTGGATCTTTGAACGTACGACACCCTTTGCCTTCGTAGAAGGTGATGCCCCAGCCGTCCTTATGCGGCCCGGTTCCTCCACCGCGCTGAACCAGCCCGGTGAAACTAAAGCAGATATCGGTTGGCACATTGGCGCTCATCCCGAGCAGTTCGCACATACAACACCTCCACAACAGCGGGGGGCACCGGTGCCCCCCAGCGAAGTCTTACTTAACCATCTCTTTTTCGATCAGCTGGATCAGGATGTGGATCACTTTGATGTGAATTTCCTGAATACGGTCAGCATAACCGAAGTGCGGAACGCGGATTTCAACGTCAGCCGTACCGTCCATCTTACCGCCATCTTTACCGGTCAGGGTGATGACTTTCATCCCCTTTTCACGCGCGGCGGCGATCGCTTTGATCACGTTGCCGGAGTTGCCGGAGGTAGAGATCCCCAGCAGCACGTCGCCTTCACGGCCTACGGCTTCAACGTAGCGGGAGAAGATGTGGTCGTAACCGAAGTCGTTGCCTACGCAGGAGATGTGGCTCACGTCGGAAATCGCAATCGCCGGGTAGCCCGGGCGGTTTTCGCGATAGCGTCCGGTCAGCTCTTCTGCAAAGTGCATGGCGTCACAGTGGGAACCGCCGTTACCGCAGGAGAGCACTTTGCCACCGGCTTTGAAGCTGTCGGCCAGCAGGACCGCTGCGCGCTGAATAGCGTGAATATTGGCATCATCTTTCAGAAAGTTTGCCAGCGTTTCCGCCGCTTCGTTCAGTTCGTTACGAATAAGATCCTGGTACATGAGGATAATCCTTCAGTATTGATGAAATAACACAGTGGAGTGTACCGGATAGCGGGAAAAGCGAGAAGCTAAAGCCTTGCGAAACGTCCGGCGTTTTGATTTTTTGTGCCGGCTAAAACACGAACAATGTGAACCAGGTTGTAATTATTTTGTAAACACATTGCTAAAGGAATTTACATCAACTACAACCATATCATCACAAGTGGTCAGACCTCCTACAAGCAAGGGAGCTTTTCTTTATGATGATTTTGAGCATTCTCGCAACCGTTGTTCTGCTCGGTGTGCTGTTCTATCACCGCGTAAGTTTATTCCTGAGCAGCCTGATTCTTCTGGCCTGGACTGCTGCGCTTGGCGTCGCAGGCCTCTGGAATATCTGGCTTTTAGTCCCTCTTGCCATTATTCTTCTGCCGTTTAACTTTGCCCCGATGCGTAAATCAATGATCTCTGCGCCGGTGTTCAAAGGCTTCCGCAAAGTGATGCCGCCCATGTCGCGCACCGAGAAAGAAGCGATTGATGCGGGCACCACCTGGTGGGAAGGCGACCTGTTCCAGGGCAACCCGGACTGGAAAAAGCTGCACAACTACCCGCAGCCGCGCCTGACCGCAGAAGAGAAGGCCTTTATTGACGGCCCGGTGGAAGAAGCGTGCCGCATGGCCAACGACTTTGCCATCACCCATGAAATGGCCGACCTGCCGCCAGAGCTGTGGGCGTATCTGAAAGAACATCGCTTCTTCGCGATGATCATCAAGAAAGAGTACGGCGGCCTGGAGTTCTCCGCTTACGCTCAGGCTCGCGTCCTGCAAAAACTGGCGGGCGTCTCCGGGATCCTGGCCATTACCGTTGGCGTGCCTAACTCTTTAGGCCCGGGCGAACTGCTGCAGCATTACGGTACCGAAGAGCAAAAAGATCACTACCTGCCGCGTCTGGCACGCGGTCAGGAAATCCCTTGCTTCGCGCTGACCAGCCCGGAAGCAGGCTCCGATGCGGGCGCGATCCCGGATACCGGCGTGGTCTGCATGGGTGAATGGCAAGGCGAACAGGTACTGGGCATGCGCCTGACCTGGAACAAGCGTTATATCACCCTGGCGCCAATCGCCACCGTGCTGGGTCTGGCCTTTAAGCTCTCTGACCCTGAAAAATTGCTGGGCGGAGAGGAAGATCTGGGCATCACCTGTGCGCTGATCCCAACCTCTACCCCAGGCGTTGAAATTGGTCGTCGTCACTTCCCGCTGAACGTGCCGTTCCAGAACGGTCCGACCCGCGGTCAGGACATCTTTGTACCGATTGACTACATCATCGGCGGTCCGAAAATGGCCGGTCAGGGCTGGCGTATGCTGGTGGAATGTCTGTCCGTGGGCCGCGGCATTACCCTGCCGTCGAACTCAACCGGTGGTCTGAAATCTGTGGCGATGGGGATTGGCGCTTACGCCCACATCCGCCGTCAGTTCAAAATCTCCATCGGCAAGATGGAAGGTATCGAAGAGCCGCTGGCGCGTATCGCGGGCAACGCCTACGTGATGGACGCCGCTGCTTCCCTGATTACCTACGGCATCATGCTGGGCGAAAAACCGGCCGTGCTTTCCGCGATTGTGAAGTACCACTGTACCCACCGCGCGCAGCAGTCGATCATTGACGCAATGGATATCGCAGGCGGTAAAGGAATTATGCTCGGCGAAGGCAACTTCCTGGCGCGCGGCTATCAGGGCGCACCGATTGCCATCACCGTGGAAGGGGCAAACATCCTGACCCGCAGCATGATGATCTTCGGCCAGGGCGCAATTCGCTGCCATCCGTACGTTCTGGAAGAGATGGCCGCCGCGCAGAACAACGACGTGGATGCCTTCGATAAGCTGCTGTTCAAACATATCGGTCACGTGGGCAGCAACAAGGTGCGCAGCTTCTGGCTGGGCCTGACGCGCGGTCTTACCAGCGCGACGCCGACCGGCGATGCGACCAAACGTTATTACCAGCATCTGAACCGTCTGAGCGCCAACCTGGCTCTGCTGTCTGACGTCTCCATGGCGGTGCTGGGCGGTAGCCTGAAGCGTCGCGAACGTATCTCTGCCCGTCTGGGGGATGTGCTGAGCCAGATCTTCCTGGCTTCGGCGGTCCTGAAGCGTTACGACGACGAAGGCCGTCAGGAAGCGGATCTGCCGCTGGTGCACTGGGGCGTTCAGGATGCGATGTATCAGGCTGAACAGGCGATTGACGACCTGCTGGCGAACTTCCCGAACCGCTTCGTGGCGGGCGCCCTGCGCGCGGTGATCTTCCCGACCGGTCGTCACCACCTGGCGCCGTCCGACAAGCTGGACCATAAGGTGGCGAAGATCCTGCAGGTACCGAGCGCAACCCGCTCCCGTATCGGTCGTGGTCAGTATCTGGCTCCAACGCCGCATAACCCGGTGGGCCTGCTGGAAGAGGCGCTGCTGGACGTGATGGCCGCAGACCCGATTCACCAGAAAATCTGTAAACAGCTGGGCAAAAACCTGCCGTTTACCCGTCTGGACGAACTGGCAAAACAGGCGCTGGCCGGTGGCATTATCAATAAAGATGAAGCCGCGCTGCTGGTGAAAGCCGAAGAGAGCCGTCTGCGCAGCATTAACGTTGATGACTTCGAACCGGAAGAGCTGGCGACGCAGCCGGTAAAGCTGCCGGAGAAGCACCGCAAACCTGAAGCGGCATAACGCGTTTCGCTTGTACAAACCCCGCCTCGCGCGGGGTTTTTTAATAAAAATAGAATTTGTGCTTAGTCATTATATTTTAAAAAATTAATTAAAGCTCAGGCTGCTTTTGATTTAACCACTCGAGCTTTCTTTTCTTTAAGCTTTCTGGGTAACTTTTGCTTAGCTTTTTTTGCCTCTGCAGCTTGTCGTTTTTTCTCTGTAACCTTCTCAAGATACTCAGCAGATTCAGGGATATGCATTAACTTAACTACATAACCATAGGATGAAATAGTTTTACCAATATTTTGCAATGTCACCTTACTGAAAAATGGAATGTCGAGATCTTTTTCCTTCGCTCCATCTACAATAGCAAAAATAACGTCATAGCCTCTTGCTTCAAATTTGACAGGGAACTCCAAAACATCCTTTGTTAAAAGCTGTTCATTTAGCTTACTTACAAACCCCGACTCCCTTACCATTAAAGTAGAAGCCACATAACCTTGAGAAAAAAGATGGCTTAACGATGATGAACTGCGCCCGCGTTTTACATGGATAAATTCACCCACAGAATTTTCACCCTTTACTTTAAAAATATCACACACTTCTATTTTGTCATAACTCCCTCCATATTGAACCAACTGCCTGTCAAACATATGATATTCACTATTTTTTTGTTTGCATATGTATTCATTATAATCGCCTTCACCAGAATGATGATATTCCACAAATGGTAATTCGAATTTCTTTATTGGCAAAGAACGGTAATATCGTTCAACCATATCCTGGAAAGTATTATCAACCTGATACCAACTCCCTCCATTTAATATAAACAGTTCATTACCCTGCTTAATTTCGCAATAAAGACATTTATAAGCAGGGAACGATTTGTCCGGCACTTCATTTGAATAAACAACAAAGACATCTCTTCTTTTTAATGCTTCAATTGAAAAACCTTTCTCAAAGGTACTTATAAACAACTCAAGATCTAATACTTCATAAATTTCTTCATCTGTTATATTTTTCTTATACTTAAACCCTCTCAAGCCCGACCATTCAAGAATTTCTGGTATAGCTAACCAAATATTTTTATTTACTCCGGATGAAATTTCTTTACATAGTATTGCTTCCAACTGTTCAATTTGCTCCTTATTCTTAACCGGAGTTAAATTTTCAACCCAAGAAAATTCACTTGGTTGTCCATCTATAGTTTTATCTAAATAATCTTTAGACTTTGAGCGCTCCAATATTAATGATAAAAAATCATTAAGCTTATTTAACTCTGTTGGAATAGATGCTTTAAAAGAATCTATTCCTGCAATTACCTTCCCAAACAAGTCAGCATATGGTTCCTTTGTATCACCAACTAAAGCCCTTAATAAATCTTGCTCAGGATTAATTGAATAATCTGATACAGATGAAGCTTTGATAGCTTGCACTCTGCTAATTTTAGGGGATGCTTCAAAAGTTTGGCGATCCATGGATCTAATTTTATCTGGTAATACACTATTAAGCACAACCTTAATACCGAATCTATCCTCAATTACCCTTGACTCAAGTAAATGTCGACCGTGACCGAAAGCAATAGCAAATTGTCTGGAATGTTTTTGAATAACTAACAATGCTGAAATTGATTGATTTTTCCATTGATTAGTGTTCACTTTATCGCCCAATGCAGGTTGAATAAATTCAAGCCATTCAGGACTAGTCTTCTTTATAGGACTTTTAACATAAAGTACACCCTCTATCCCCTCTTTATTTACCAAATGCTTACGAGTCGATATTTTTCTTGAGGACGAACCGGCTCCAGATATTTTAGCAATAAACTCTTTATCATCCCAAAACTCTTTCCCACCACATTTTTCTTTCAATAAATAAATATTTATATCTATTCTTTTTTTAGCCATTCTGGTTCTCTTATTTAGCGTTATAAGATATATAATGTGCTGAGTAATTATACTCATCGTGTTTATAGCTAATATATTGTAAAAATTAACAAAAAAAATGTGACCAAACACTTATAAATGAAACCGCTTTCATAATTTTACCTAATTAGTTGATGTGCAAACACATAGGCATACCTAAGCCATTGATTAATATTAAATTACCCCATTTTGATATTCGCATCATGTATGATTAACTCCAAAATATTCATTATTATTTATGACAAATGATAGTGAATAAATTACGTATAAATAAAATAATATTTTAAGGTTACAACGAGCTGGCGACGCAGCCGGTAAAGCTCCCGGAGAAGCACCGCAAACCTGAAGCGGCATAACGCGTTTCGCTTAAACAAACCCCGCCCTGAGCGGGGTTTTTTATTGCCACATTTTCTGGTTATGTCGTGCTACAGTGTCAAAAAGTGGTCGTTTGAGGAGTCTGTATCGTGCCTGGTTTGAAGATTTCGATTTTGCAGCAACCTTTAGTGTGGATGGACGGCCCCGCCAACCTGCGCCACTTTGATCGTCAACTGGAAGGCATCACCGGGCGTGATGTGATTGTCCTGCCGGAGATGTTCACGACCGGCTTCGCCATGGAAGCGGCACAGCAGTCAATGCCGCAGGATGAGGTGGTCGCCTGGATGCATGCCAAAGCGCAGCAGACCAACGCGCTGATCGCGGGTAGCGCGGCGCTGCAAACGGAGCGCGGGCCGGTGAACCGCTTCCTGCTGGTGGAGCCGGAAGGGAAAGTGCATTTTTACGATAAACGCCACCTGTTCCGCATGGCGGATGAGCATCATCATTATGAAGCGGGTCACGAGCGCCTGGTGTTCGAGTGGCGCGGCTGGCGTATTTTGCCGCTGGTCTGTTACGACCTGCGCTTCCCGGTGTGGTCGCGCAACCGCAACGATTACGACCTGGCGCTGTATGTCGCCAACTGGCCTGCGCCGCGCTCCCTGCACTGGCAGTCGCTGCTGGTGGCGCGGGCGATTGAGAACCAGGCGTACGTGGTGGGCTGTAACCGCGTGGGAACGGACGGCAACGGGCATCACTACCGCGGCGACAGCCGGGTGGTGAATCCGCAGGGCGAGATCATTGCCACCGCCGAGCCCCACCAGGCGACGCGCATTGATGCGGAGCTGTCGTTGACGGCGCTGAAGGAATACCGGGAGAAGTTTCCGGCGTGGCAGGATGCGGATCCGTTTAGCATTGGGTGAATAAAAGCCGGGTGGCGGCTACGCCTTACCCGGCCTACAAAAGCACAGCGCCATCAGGCGTTAATTAACTCACCAACGCCTGCCCGTCTTTGCGGCTTTCCGTCGCGGCCACGTAGTGCCCTTCCGGCAGGCGATAGATCACCTGCGCCCCGCCAAAGTTGTAATCCTGAAGCGGATCTTCCACCACGATCTGATGCCCGCGCTCGCGCAGCGCGGCAATCGTATTGCGATCGAAGGTCGATTCAACAATCACCTCCCTGCCCTGCACCACGCGCCAGCGCGGGGCGTCAATCGCTGCCTGCGGGTTTTGTCCGTGCAGCATAATGCGCAGCGCCATCTGCATGTGCCCCTGCGCCTGCATCGGGCCGCCCATCACGCCAAAGGACATCAGCGGCTGGCCGTTGCCGTCCATCGCAAAGCCCGGAATGATGGTATGGAACGGGCGCTTGCTGCCCGCCAGCGCGTTCGGGTGATTGGGATCCAGCACAAACCCGCAGCCCCGGTTTTGCAGGCTGATCCCGGTATCCGGCACCACGATGCCTGATCCAAAGCCCATATAGTTGGACTGAATAAACGAGACCATCATCCCGCTGGCGTCGGCGGTGCTGACGTAAACCGTACCGCTCTGCGTCGGGGAACCGTAGACAAAATCAGAGGCCTTATCGTGATCGATAAGCGCCGCGCGCGACTTCAGATAAGGGTCGCTCAGCAGCTCTTGCGCCGCGAACGCCATGTGTTCTTCATCCGCCACGTAGCGGTCGAGATCCGCCAGCGCCAGCTTCATCGCCTCGATGGACAGGTGCAGGGACTGCACGGAATCCGGATGATGCTTCTCAATGCCGCACTGCTCAAGAATGCCCAGCGCAATCAGCGTGGCGATCCCCTGGCCGTTTGGCGGCAGCTCCTGCACCGAGCCGCCCGCGAAGTCACGCGACAGTAAGTCTACCCAGTCCACACGATGCTTTGCCAGATCCTCAGCCGTCAGGTGCGCGCCGTGTTCTTTGGCAAAAGCAGCGATTTTCTGCGCCAGCTCGCCGCGGTAAAAGGCTTCGCCGTTGGTTTTCGCAATCAGCTCCAGCGAGTTCGCCTGCGCCGGGTTGCGGAAGATTTCCCCCACGCGCGGGGCGCGGCCTTCCGGCGCGAAGCAGGCGCTGAAGCCCGGCTGATCTTTCAGCTTGCTATAGCCTCGCTGCCAGAGATGGCCAATCAGCGGGGAGACCGGGAAACCGTTGCGCGCGTAGTCAATGGCTGGCTGCGCCAGCGTGGTCAGCGGCAGCGTGCCGAAGCGTTCCGCCAGGGCGACCCAGCCGGATACCGCCCCCGGCACGGTCACCGCGTCCCAGCCGATTTCCGGCACCGCGGTTTTACCGGCAAACAGATCCGCATGCCAGCTCGCCGGCGAGCGGCCTGATGCGTTGAGGCCGTGAAGCGTTTCACCGTCCCAGACGATGGCAAAGGCGTCGCTGCCGATCCCGTTGCCGGTCGGCTCAACCACCGTCAGCGCCATCGCGGTGGCAATGGCTGCATCGACGGCATTCCCGCCCAGCTGCAGCATCTTCATTCCCGCCTGCGCCGCCAGCGGCTGCGACGTGGCAACCGCGTTATGGCCCAGCATCGGCGGGCGTCGTGAAGCGTAACCGGACGTAAAATCAAGCGCTTTGGTCATCATGACTCCTTAGTCGTGGCGCGGATCGAGCGCATCGCGCAGCCCGTCGCCGAGTAGATTAAAGCCCTGCACGGCGAGGAAAATCGCCACGCCGGGGAAAACGGACATCCACGGCGCCTGCTCCAGAAACCCTTTCGCGGTGTTGAGCATGGAGCCCCAGGACGGATTAGGCGGCTGCTGCCCCAGCCCCAAAAACGACAGGCTGGCTTCGGCGATAATCGCCGAGGCAATCGCCAGCGTGGCCTGCACGAGGATCGGCGACATCACGTTCGGCAGGACGTATTTAATGATGATCCAGCGATCCGGCAGGCCAATCGCCCGTGCGCCGTCGATGTACTCTTCGTTGCGAATAGCGATCACCTGGCCGCGCGTCAGGCGGGCGAAGATCGGCATCGCCGAAAGACCGATGGCGATCATGGCGTTGGTCAGGCTCGGGCCCAAAAACGCCCCCAGCGCGATCGCCATGATCAGGAACGGACAGGCCAGCAGCGCCTCGATAAAGCGCGAGATCACGCCGTCCCACATCTTCTGGAAGTAGCCCGCCACCAGCCCCAGCGGCACGCCGATAACCACCGCAATCACCACCGACATACAGCCCGCCATCAGCGAGGTACGCGCCCCCCAGATAATGCGGGATAAAATGTCGCGCCCCAGCTCGTCGGTGCCGAACCAGTACATCGCCGACGGCGCTTTGCGCACCGCCAGGAAGTTGGCTTTAACCGGATCGAACGGGGCAATCCACGGTGCCAGCAGCGCCACCAGCACAAAGAACCCCACCACCACCGCGCCAATGACCGCGCTTTTATTGCCGAGGAATTTCTTAAGCACCCGATTCTGCGCGCGCGGCAGCGCGGGCGTAACGGTTTGCGTCGTCAGTTCCGCCATGGTTAACCTCGCATTTTCGGGTTGATAAGGACGTAGAGCACGTCGGCCAGCAGGTTGAGCATCAGGAAGCCGATTGCCACGATCAGCACCACGCCCTGCACCACCGCGTAGTCACGGTTGAATACCGAGTCGACGATCATCTTGCCGAAGCCCGGAATGGTGAAAACCTGCTCGGTCAGCACCGCGCCGCCCAGCAGTTCGCCGAACAGCAGCGTGGTGAGGGTGATCACCGGCACCAGCGCGTTGCGAAACGCGTGCTTTAAGATCACCGCTTTCGGCAGCAGCCCTTTCGCCCGCGCGGTGCGGATGTAATCCGCCTTCAGGACCGCAATCATCGACGCGCGGGTGTGGCGCATCAGCGTTGCCGCGAGGCCGGTTCCGAGCACGGACGCGGGCAACAGCAGCGTGCGCAGGTTCTGAAGCGGATCTTCACTGAACGGCACGTAGCCGGACGCGGGCAGCCACTGCAGGTTTACAGAAAAGACCAGAATCAGCAGGATGCCCAGCCAGAAGTGCGGGATCGAGATCCCCGAGATCGCCACGAAGTTCGCCCCGTGATCGACCCAGCTGTTTTTGTTCACCGCCGCGAGGATCCCCATGCTGATGCCAAACACCAGCGCGATGATCATCGCCAGCAGGGACAGCTCCAGCGTGACCGGCAGCTTGCTGGCGATCAGCTGCGTCACCGGTTCGTGCGTGCGTAAGGAGACGCCCAGATCGCCCTGCAGCGCGCGCGTCAGCCAGTGGAAATACTGCACGGGGATCGGCGCATCGAGGTTCAGCTCCGCACGCAATTGGGCGATGACCGCCGGATCGCGCTCCTCCCCGGCCATGGCGATCAGCGGGTCGCCGGGCAGCAGCTTTTGCAGTCCGAACACCATCATGCTCACCAGCAATAGCGTCGGGACGGCCAGCAGCAGGCGTTTGCAAATCAGTTCCAGCATGGGTTCTCCTCAGGACGTTTATTTCGCCAGCGTCAAACCCGCCAGACGCACGATGCCGTCCGGGTAAGGCTTAAAGCCCTGCACGCTTTTGTTCAGGCCGAAAATGCGCGGCTCGAAGTAGAGGTAGGCAATCGGCATGTCGGTCTGGAGCTGCTTCACCACCTTGTCATACAGCGGCTGGCGGGCGGCCTGGTCGGTGCTCTGGCGCGCCTGGGTCAGCCACTCATCGACCTGCGCGTTGCTGTAGCGGCCGTCGTTCAGGGTGCCTTTGCTGTTGATAAAGCCGTAGATGCTGCCGTCCGGATCCGGGCGTCCCGACCAGCCTGAGAAGCTCAGCTGGTAGTCGCCGCTCTGCTGACGATCGAGCAGCGTGGCGAATTCGGTCATCTGCAGGTTCAGGTTAAATCCGGCCTCAGCCACCATCGCCTGCAGTACCTGGCCCACCTGCTGCGAGGTCGGGTTGTTCGGCACCAGCAGGTTGACGGTCAGCGGCGCGGTGACGCCTGCGGCTTTCAGCAAGGCTTTCGCTTTGTCGACATCGCGCGGCGGGACCGGCAGGTTAACGTGATACGGGCTGACCGGTGAAAACGCCTGGTTTGCCGGAGTGTAGAGCCCTTCGAAGACCACCTGGTTTAAGGCATCGCGGTCAATGGCCTGAGAAAACGCCTCGCGCACGCGAGCGTCCTTGAACGGATCGTTCGCCGGCACCTTGCCGTTGTTGATGTTGAAGGTGATGCCCTGATAGCCCAGACCGGTCACCTTCGCCAGCGCCAGCTTGCTGTCGGCTTCGACGGTTTTAACGTCGCTGGCGGCGATGCCTTCGGTCAGGTCGAGATCGCCCGCGCGCAGGTTCGCGAGGCGCACGGAGGCATCCGGGATCGGCAGATAGATGATTTTTTCGAAGTGGTAGGCGTTTTTGTTCCAGTAGTTGTCGAAACGGGTCAGAACGATGCGGTCCTGGGACACGCGGCTGTCGAATTTATACGGGCCGGAACAGACCGGATGGGCGGCAAAGTCAGGCTTTTTCGCCGCCTCGGGGGCCATCATTGCGCCCGCGCGGTCGGTAAGCTGCATCAGCAGCGCGGCATCGGGCGTTTTCAGGTGTAGAGCAATCTGCATCGGGCCGGTGACCTCTACCGATTCAACGGAGGAGATCTCGCTCTTACGCAGGGAGCCTTTCAGGGTCAGGGCGCGGTCGAGGTTGTATTTTGCGGCGGCGGCATCGAATTTCTCACCGTCGTGGAAGGTGACCCCGTCTCGCAGATTGAGCGTCAGGGTTTTACCGTCCTCGCTCCACGCCCAGTCTTTAGCCAGACCGGGGACAACCTTCAGGTTTTCATCCACGTCCACCAGCCTGTCGCACAGAGAGGCAAAGACGAAACGGCCATAGTAGGTGCGCGCCAGGTGCGGGTCGAGCATGTCCGGGTCAGCGCCCAGGCCGATTCGCAGCACGCTTTCAGAATGGGCGGGCAGCGCCGCGCCAAGCAACATAACACTTCCCAGTACGGTCAAAAGAGAATTACGCATTGTCATTATCATGAGTTCCTTGAAGGAAGGGACGAGTGAGTGGCCGCGTGTTCAAACAGCGCGCGGCGGCGCAGGAAAGCGGCGGATGGCGGTGCGATCTGGATAACGCTGCGATCGCGGTTGATCTCCTGCCAGCGGTGGCAGGCAACCTGACGTCCGCCGTCGAGCACCTGATTGATCGGCTCGACCTGGCGGCATTCATCGGTAACGTACGGGCAGCGGGTGTGGAAACGGCAGCCGGACGGCGGGCTGGCCGGGTTGGGCAGATCCCCTTGCAGCAGCGGCGCATCGCGCTCAACGCCCGGCTGCATCTGCGGTGCAGACGCGATCAGCGCCTGGGTATAAGGGTGCAGCGGCGCGTCAAAAATCTCATCCACGGTGGCAAGCTCGACGATTTGCCCGAGATACATGACCGCCACGCGGTCGCTCATATGGCGGATCACCGCCAGACCGTGGGCGACAATCACCATCGTCAGCCCAAGCTGATGCTTCAGGCTCTCAAGCAGGTTGACCACCTGCGCCTGAACGGACACGTCCAGCGCGGAGACCGGCTCATCCCCCAGCAGCAGCTTCGGTCCCGAGGCCAGCGCGCGCGCAATGCCGATACGCTGGCGCTGCCCGCCGGAAAACTCGTGCGGATAGCGCCCGGCCCAGGCGGCAGGCAGGCCAACGGTTTTAAGCAGCTCGGCAACGCGGTACTGGCGATCCGCTTTTTTCATGTTCTGATGCAGCCACAGCGGCTCACCGACGATCTGCTCCACCGTCATGCGCGGGTTCAGCGAGGCGAAGGGATCCTGAAAGATGATCTGCAGCTCGCGGCGGAGCTGGTTCAGGCGGGCACCGGAGGCGTGGGTGATCTCCTCCCCCTGGTAAAACACGCGCCCTTCGCTGGCAGCCAGCAGGCGAAGCAGGAGACGACCGAGCGTAGATTTCCCGGAACCGGACTCGCCGACGATCGCCAGCGTTTCGCCCGGCATCACGGCAAGCGAAACGCGATCGACCGCCGTGACAAACCGTGCCGGAGTAAAGAGCTTTTTGGGGCCGGGGAAAAGCTTGCTGAGGTCCCGGGCTTCAAGAATGGGCGTGGTCATGCGATTTCTCCCAGGGCAATGTGCTGTTCGAGCGGCACGCGGAAGCAGGCGACCTGATGGCCCGCCCCGAGCGCAGCGAGCTGCGGTTTTTCATCATGGCAGCGCGACTGCGCAAACGGACAGCGGGTGGCAAAACGGCAGCCTTTCGGCATGGATTCCGGGAGCGAGACCGACCCGGGAATGGTGGAGAGCTGGCCCTTGCGTGCGCCAAGAGAAGGAATCGAGCCCATCAGGCCGATGGTGTACGGGTGCTGCGGGTCGGCGAATATCGCCTCCACGCTCCCCTGCTCCACCACCTGCCCGGCATACATCACGGCGACCTGCTGGGCGACTTCGGCCACCACGCCTAAATCGTGGGTGATCATCAGCACCGCCGTGCCGGTTTCCTCTTTTAAGGTGTTGAGCAAGGCAAGGATTTGCGCCTGGATGGTGACGTCGAGCGCGGTGGTGGGTTCATCAGCAATCAGCAGTTTGGGGTGGTTAATCAGCGCCATCGCAATCATCACCCGCTGGCGCATGCCGCCGGAAAGCTGGTGGGGATACGCTTTCAGGCGCATTTCTGCCGCCGGAATCTGTACCTTCTCCAGGATCTGCAGCGCGACCTTCATCGCCTCTGCGCGCGAGACGTTCTGGTGCCGCATCACCGCTTCGCTAAGCTGATCGCCCAGCGTAAATGCCGGATTGAGCGAGGTCATCGGCTCCTGGAAAATCATCGCCAGCTCGCTGCCGCGCAGGTCGGCATATTCCCGCGGCGAGAGCTTTCGCAGATCGTGGCGGCGAAACTGCATCTCACCGCTGACAATCTGCGCGCTGGCGGGCAGCAAGCCCATCAGCGCCAGCGACGTGATACTTTTCCCGCAGCCCGACTCCCCCACCAGCGCCAGCGTTTCGCCCGCTTTGACCGTCAGGGAAATTCCGTCCAGTACGCTCACCGGAGAGCCAGCAAACATAACGTTGAGGTTTTGCACTCGCAGTACGGGCGTGGCGTCCTCAAAGGGTATTGTCGTCATGGCGTGAAGTCGTCCTCAAGGTGGATCGCCTGAATCAGGGCGGTTTGCAGGCTGAGCAGGTGTTCGCGCATGGCGGCCGCGGCTTCATTAGGCTGGCGATGGATAATCGCAGACATGATCTTATGGTGATGGTCGTTATAGCTGTCGACGCGTTCGGGGGTGCGGGCTAATTCACGCAGATGCTGCCAGCCCGGTTCACGCCGCACGGCATCAATGGCATCAAACAGGCCGAGCATCAGACGGTTGCCCGCCGCCTCGGCAATCGCCCGGTGAAAGGCGCTATCCCAGAGTTCGTTGAGATCGCGGTCATCCGGGCTGACCTTATCGATGCGTTCCAGCATGCGCTGCATGAGCGCGAGGTTTTCCCTGGTGGCACGCAGTGCCGCAAGCCGGGCTAAGCCGGGTTCGAGCTGTAGACGAGCTTCCATCACTTCCAGAAGGTTGGTCTGCTGAACCAATCCCTGAAGGGCCAGCGGTTCAACAGGTGCCGCCGGGCCAATAAAGGTCCCTTTGCCCTGCTTACGCCAGATGCGCCCCTCTTCTTCCAGCACGTCCAGCGCACGACGCACTTCACGTCGTCCTACGCCGAGAGTGTCCGACAACTCACGTTCCGTGGGCAGCGGTATGCCTGGTGTTGACTCATGCTGGTTGATAAGCCCGCGCAGCTGCTCAAGCGCGGTGCTGGAATTTGCCAGAAACCGTGACGGTTTTTCCATATTGGTTCGCTCGCTTTCATCATTGCTTTATTTTTATTAACGATAAGTTATTGATATGGAATGAAGCTTATCGTGCTAATGATTAAGCAATAACCAAACCAATACGCAATTGGTTCGGTAATTTTTTGGAAGGCGGGAGATAACCAAATGATTCTGCGTGAATTATTTTTACAGAAAGAAACATTCTGACTGCGGTCTGAAGAGAGGAGTGGTGATGAAATGCACAATATCAGTGCAAATAACGCACTACAACAGTGCAATTGTTAATTAATTGCACCACATGTATTAACTTTTTGTTAACGATGGGTGAGAAGATAGGATTACAGAATGCTGAAACGACGAAGGCCTGAATCATTTCTGATTCAGGCCTTCTGAATAGTGGCGGAACGGACGGGACTCGAACCCGCGACCCCCTGCGTGACAGGCAGGTATTCTAACCGACTGAACTACCGCTCCACTGTTCCCGTTTGGGGAACGAGGCGCATATTACGGTGCGCCTCCGATCTCGTCAACGCTTTTTCTCACGTTTTGAATCGTTTGCTGCAAAAATCGCCCAAACGATGATTTTACAGGCATTCAGGCGTTTTTTCAGGCGCGCCACATACAGCTGCCGCCCTTCTTCTGGACCAGATCAAGCCGGGATTCGTGGTTATGAAGCTCTTCATCACTGGCTAAAACAACCCGCAACCGGCTTGCCTGGCGGACAACACGCTGAATGCCCGCTTCGCCTTGCGTCTGCTGGGATTCATTTTCCATACTGAACTTCATTGACGTCTGCCCGCCGGTCATCGTCAGATAGACATCCGCCAGGATCTGGGCATCGAGCAACGCCCCGTGGAGCGTTCGCTTGGTATTGTCTATCTCGTAGCGCGAGCAGAGCGCATCAAGGCTGTTACGCTTGCCGGGAAACATCTTCCTTGCCAGCGCCAGGCTGTCCGTCACCTTACAGAAGGTGTTCGTCTTCGGGATATCACGATTTAGCTTGCTGAACTCATAATCCATAAAGCCGATATCGAACGATGCGTTATGGATGACAAGCTCGGCGCCCTTGATATATTCCAGGAACTCGTCAGCGACATCAGCAAAAGTCGGCTTATCCAGCAAGAACTCATCGGCAATCCCGTGAACGCCGAACGCTTCCGGATCCACCAGCCGATCGGGTTTGAGGTAGACGTGGAAGTTGTTCCCCGTAAGACGACGGTTCACCACTTCAACGGCGCCGATCTCGATGATCTTATGCCCTTCGTAGTGCGCGCCGATCTGGTTCATACCGGTGGTTTCGGTATCGAGGACAATCTGGCGAGTAATTGCAGTGCTCATAGCGGTCATTTATGTCAGACTTATCGTTTAACTGAACGTTTCGAATACAGGAAGTCTACCAGAGATGCGTAAACAGGTAGAAATTTTCACCGATGGATCTTGTCTCGGTAACCCAGGACCCGGCGGCTACGGCGCGATTATGCGCTATCGCCAGCACGAAAAAACTTTTAGCGAAGGCTATTTTCTGACCACCAACAACCGGATGGAGTTGATGGCGGCCATCGTGGCGCTGGAGGCGTTAAAAGAACATTGTGACGTGGTGCTAAGCACCGACAGCCAGTACGTGCGTCAGGGGATCACCCAGTGGATCCATAACTGGAAAAAACGCGGCTGGAAAACCGCCGATAAGAAGCCGGTCAAGAACGTCGATCTCTGGAAACGTCTTGATGCTGCGCTGGGCCAGCATCAGATTAAGTGGGAGTGGGTTAAAGGCCACGCAGGCCACCCGGAAAACGAACGCTGCGACGAACTGGCGCGCGCTGCGGCATCCAATCCCGCTCATGAAGATGCGGGCTATCAGCCCGACGTTTAATCGGTTTTTTTATACTGCCGCGTGGCACCCACGGTCTGGCGGATGGGCGATTTCGACTTGCTCTGCTTCATGGGGTTAAGCGTAAGGGGAATGGTTCGCTTACGCGCGATGATAAACTGCAAACAGCCCAACGCGGGGAGATGGGTGCTCAGTACCACGCCCCCCTGCCGCGCCCAGGGCAGCACCTGAAAACCTCCGTAGCAGAGCACTTCAAAGTTCAGCAGCGAAAGCCAGTCGAGCTGGCGCATCATGGTGAACATCCGGCTGTTGTAAGGTGGAGTCCGGCGTAGCACCGGTACCAGCTTACGCAGGCCCATCAGGCTTAGCGGATTAAATCCGCTGAGTACCAGCCAGCCGTCATCAATCAGCACGCGATCGGCTTCGCGAAGCAGACGGTGCGGATCGCTGCACCAGGGCATCGTGTGGGCGAGCAAACACGCATCGACGGATTTTTCCGCAAACGGCAGATGCAACGGGTCTGCTTTTACCTGAACCGGCGATCCGCCGAGAGAGACGTTGACCTGATGCGAGATAGCGCAGCTTTCGGTATTGATTTCCGCGCTGAGATTGCCAATCTTAAGCAGGTGAAAGCCATACATTTTCGCGAGCCAGGGCTTCAGCTGTTGTTCTAACGCTTCGCGATAGTATTCACCCCAGGGCAATTCCGCCCAACGTTCCGGTGCTGCGACAGTCTGAGGTATCCTTGCCGGTTTCATCAAAACACCCGCCACGCTATAAGAGGTAATGTATGAATCTTATCAGTATTCCAGCCTTTCAGGACAATTACATCTGGGTTTTGGTTGACGACGACCGTCGATGCGTCATTGTCGATCCCGGAGAATCGACCCCTGTCCTGCGCGCAATAAAAGAGAACGGCTGGCAGCCAGAAGCCATTCTGTTGACGCATCACCATCACGATCATACTGGCGGCGTGCCTGAACTGCGCACCCATTTTCCGCATCTGGTAGTGTACGGACCGGCAGAGGCACAAGATAAGGGAATCACGCAAGTAGTCGAAGAAGGCGAAACTATCCTCATACGCGAGTGGGAGTTTTCCGTATTTGCTACACCAGGTCACACTTTGGGACATCTGTGTTTCTACAGTAAGCCTTATCTTTTTTGCGGCGATACGCTGTTCTCCGGCGGCTGCGGAAGACTGTTTGAAGGTACGCCAGCTCAAATGCACCAGTCTTTACAGAAGATTAACGCACTCCCCGATGAAACGATTATTTGTTGCGCCCATGAGTATACATTAGGAAATATGAAGTTTGCTGTGAGCCTGTTACCCGAGGATCGAGCGATTCAGGATTATTATCACAAAGTGAAGGAGTTACGTGCAAAAAACCAAAAAACACTACCCGTAATTCTGAAAAACGAGCGCCAAATTAATTTATTTCTACGAACAGATGATATTGATTTAATTAATAAAATTAACCAAGAAACAAATTTGCAACAACCAGAACAACGATTTGCATGGTTAAGGTCAAAGAAAGATAACTTCAGATAATTGCGGGTTGCCTTTTCAAAATTTCGCCGTTATCATCGCTCGTCTTTTAAGCAACTATTGACACACACATGAAGGCAAAAGCGATATTACTCGCCTCTGTCCTGCTTGTAGGTTGCCAGTCGCAGAACGGCAGCAACGTACAACAGCACGCACAGAGCCTTTCTGCGGCTGGTCAAGGGGAAGCAGGGAAGTTTGCAAGTTCGGCGCGCTGGATGGACGATGGGACATCTTTCGCGCAGGATCAAGACTTGTGGACCTCTATTGGCGACGAGCTAAAGATGGGAATTCCGGAAAATACCCGGATTCGCGAACAGAAACAGAAGTATTTAAGAAATAAGAGCTATCTCCACGATGTAACGTTACGGGCAGAGCCGTATATGTACTGGATAGCCGGGCAAGTTAAGAAACGTAACATGCCTATGGAGCTGGTACTCCTACCCATAGTGGAGAGCGCTTTTGACCCACACGCGACGTCTGGCGCCAATGCCGCAGGCATTTGGCAGATCATTCCGAGCACCGGGCGAAACTATGGTCTGAAACAGACCCGCAACTATGATGC
Organism: Enterobacter sp. EGD-HP1; assembly: GCF_000733275.2. NCBI lineage: Bacteria > Pseudomonadati > Pseudomonadota > Gammaproteobacteria > Enterobacterales > Enterobacteriaceae > Enterobacter > Enterobacter sp. EGD-HP1. The sequence goes on along the minus strand of NZ_AVOP01000004.1, from coordinate 5,985 downwards.
GCGTCGCGATGTTGTCGCTTCAACGACAGCCGCTCTCGACATGATGCAACGTTTGAACAAGATGTTTGACGGCGACTGGCTGTTAACGGTCGCAGCGTATAATAGTGGCGAAGGTCGTGTACTGAAGGCAATGAAAGCGAATAAAGCACGGGGTAAATCCACCGATTTTTGGTCGCTCTCACTGCCACAGGAAACTAAGATTTACGTACCGAAAATGCTGGCATTGAGCGATATTCTCAAGAACAGCAAGCGTTACGGTGTACAACTGCCAACACCAGACGAAAGTCGTGCACTGGCGCGTGTTCGCCTCAGTAATCCGGTTGATATTCAACAGGTTGCTGATATGACGGGTATGTCGGTAAGTAAATTGAAAACCTTTAATGCAGGCGTTAAAGGCTCAACCCTGGGGGCAAGTGGCCCGCAGTATGTAATGGTTCCGCAGAAACATGCTGAGCAGTTACGTGAGTCTTTAGCTTCTGGTGAAATCGCCGCCGTTCAGTCAACGCTGATCGCGGATGCATCATCAGTTAACAGCCGCAGCTATAAGGTTCGTTCAGGTGATACGCTTTCGGGCATTGCGTCACGTCTTGGCGTGAATGCGAAAGATCTGCAGCAGTGGAATAATCTGCGCAGCTCCGGCTTGAAAGTGGGTCAGACTCTGACGGTGGGTGCAGGTAGCAGCGCACAGCGTCTCGCCAGCAACAGCGATAGCATTACCTATCGCGTGCGCAAGGGTGATTCACTGTCCAGTATCGCAAAACGACACGGCGTAAACATCAAGGATGTGATGCGCTGGAACAATGATACTGACAATCTGAAACCTGGCGACCAGCTGACGCTGTTTGTGAAGAACAGCGCTACGCCAGACTCCTGATAGCACGATCGAAAGATAAAAAGGCACCGATTCCCCTCGGTGCCTTTTTTGTTTATCCCATTTTTTGCGCTTCAGCCATGATGGTATCGCTGGTAAAGGAGCCATCATCCTGCAGTTCAAAGTATGCCTTTACCTCTGCAGACGCACTCTCCTGATACAGCCTGATCGCCTGGCTTAATGCTTCCGGGGTGCGCATACGCGCGATCCACGAGCTGAACTCCAGCGGTAAGCGGTCTGTAATCAACGCGCGCGCGATCAGCCCCGCTTCAGTGATAAATGACAACCACTCTCCGCTGGCGTAGTTTTGCACGTGCGAGGTATCGCGCAGCGCTTCGACCGTCTGCAGCCAGATATTGCGCACCGGATGTCCAGGGGACATCACATCCATAATAATGAAGATGCCACCCGGCTTCAGAACACGCCTGACCTCGCGTAATGCCTGGCCGACATCATGCCAGTGGTGCGCGGAGTAACGGCTGATAACTACCTCAAACGACGCATCATCAAAAGGTAAGGATTCGGCATAGCCCTGCCGCGTATCAATATTGTCCAGCCCCTTCGCTTTCGCCGCCTCGGCAACGACGTCCAGCATCTGGCTGGATAAGTCATACGCGGTAACGTGAGCGACCTGCTGCGCAGCCGTAAAGCTGGCATGCCCTGCCCCACAGCCTAAATCCAGCACGTGCGCCTGCGGGAACGCCGCCAGACGTTCACCGAGACGCACCAGATCGCGGCCAGAAGCATGCACGGTGCTGCTCAGATAGGCACTTGCCTGAGAACCAAACTGTTTTTCTACGTTGTCATGATGGGAGTGTGTTGTTGTCATCGTACTGTCCTTTGTTGGTTAAAAATAAAAGGGCAGCACCCGCGCAGGTCTGCCCCACGGCAGACCTGACACACCATTATTTATCAGGTTTGCCGGGACTGAATTCAACTAGTAGAGGATTGTGATCGGAGGCGCGCGTCACCAGAACAGAGGCGTCATGCACGCTCAAACCACGATAGAAGACAAAATCGAGAGGACGACCAAAGGCTTTTTTACGCTGGTCATCGCTAAAGCGAACTTCACGCAGCGACATTTCACGCGCAAAGCGATACAGCGCATTCATGCGCGGACGGCTCCAGGCATTGAAATCGCCTGCCATAATGATGGGGCCGCTGTGATGGGCAATCTGATCGCCAATCGGGAGTAACTGCTTACTATAGACATCCACGCCCAGACTGAAATTGACCGCGTGGATATTCACGACCATCAACATTCGGGTATCCGGCAGCGGATAGACCGTCACCAGAGCCGATTTCGCCAGACGCAGGATAGGTTCGCGCTCGCGGAGCGGGCAACAGTAGACCGGATGTGCTGCTGAAAGCGTCATCACACCTGAGGGATGTTGTGGCAGAACAAATGCAGGCACCTGGTCGGCGGCAAGATAGTTCGTGGTGGCAAACCTTACCAGCTCAGGGGTGGTTTGCGCCTCCTGGAGCAGAACCAGGTGGGCATCTTTTCCAAAATTCTTGAGTACCGATAACCATTCGGCACGCTGCTGCTTAAAGATATTCCACACCAGTACACGGATTTTCTCATCGCTGCTTAACGGTGTGCCGGCGGGTAATGCCTGGCTTATGCTCGCAAATGACCCCGGAGGCAAGATCCTCTCCGCGGGCATTCCGGCAACATAACGCATGGCATAGGTATTTTTTCGCACTTTTGGAAACAGCCTCTGTAACATGAACCAGCCCGGAAAACGGACTGGTTCTAATGTTATAGGGACTTTAGGTCATACTTTCAACGCAATTTCTGAGAAACCGCTTTCCAGTTTTGTAAGCAAGCACTTACTGATGTTAACCCAGCGCGACGCGAGCAGGTTTATCAAGGCGCCCACTCAGGCCAATAAGCAGGAAGGCCACCAGGACAATCACCGCGCCAATCCACGGGGTCTGGGTTAATCCAACATGTGCTACGGTTTGTCCGCCAATGATGGAGCCCAGCGCAATGCCAATATTAAAAGCGGCAATGTTCAGACCCGATGCCACATCCACCGCATTTGGCGTATAGAGCTCGGCTTTCTGTACAACATAAACCTGAAGCCCGGGCACATTACCAAAGGCAAAGATCCCCATGACCAGCACCGTGACCAGCGCGGCGTAGTGCATCGAAGCCGTGAACTGGAAAATCATCAGCAGAACAACCAGGGCGGCGAAGATGAACTTCAGCGCCGGTACCGCGCCGTGCTTATCTGCCAGCTTGCCGCCCCAGATATTGCCTATGGCTACGGAAATACCGTATCCCAGCAAAATCCAGCTCACGGCATTGGGTGAGAAGCCCGCCAGGTCCTGCATCATCGGCGCCAGGAAGGTGAAAGCGGTGAATACGCCGCCATAGCCCAGTGCCGTAACCGCGTAGATAATCAGCAAACGCGGATGCGTGAGCACCTTCAGCTGATCGCGCAGGCTGGCGCTCGCCCGGCCTGGAATATTCGACGGAACCAGCAGCAGGCTGGTCACCAGGGCGATGACCCCCAGCAAGGAGACGGCAAGGAACGTTTCGCGCCAGCCGAAGTGTTGTCCGATAAACGTTCCCAGCGGTACGCCCGTAACGAGAGCGACGGTCAGCCCACCAAACATGATCGCAATGGCTGAAGCCGCTTTCTCTTTGGGTACCAGGCTGGTTGCTATGGTGGAACCAATCGAGAAGAACACGCCGTGTGCAAGGCCGGTCAACAGACGGGCAATCACCAGCGTGGTGTAGTCCGGTGCCTGCCAGGCCAGAATGTTGCCGGCGGTGAACAGTACCATCAGCGCGACTAACAGCTGCTTACGTGGGAAACGTCCGGTCAGGGCCGTCAGGACTGGCGCACCGACGGCGACGCCCAGGGCGTAGATAGACACCAACAGCCCGGCTGAGGGCAGCGAGATCGCAAGCTGGTTAGCAATAGTGGGAACCAGACCCACGATAACAAATTCGGTCGTGCCAATTGCAAAGGCACTGATCGTCAGGGCAAGTAGCGCCAGTGGCATAAAATACTCCTTATCATCAGGATTAAGATGACAGGCAGTATGCGCCAGTGCTTAAATAACAAAAATGGTCAAAATCTCAATAGAATTTTGCAGGTGGTGCAAAAATGAAAGCAACATCGGAAGAGCTGACAATCTTTGTCGCCGTCGTTGAAAGCGGCAGCTTTAGCCGCGCGGCCGAACAGCTGGGCCAGGCTAATTCAGCCATCAGCCGTTCGGTAAAAAAACTGGAGATGAAGCTGGGGGTGAGTCTGCTCAACCGAACGACGCGGCAGCTGAGCCTGACGGAAGAAGGAGAGCGTTATTTCCGCCGCGTACAGTCGGTACTGCAGGAAATGGCTGCAGCGGAGACGGAGATTATGGAGACCCGCAGCACGCCGCGTGGATTGCTGCGCATTGATGCGGCCACGCCGGTGGTGCTTCACTTTCTGATGCCGCTGATCAAACCATTCCGCGAACGCTATCCGGAGATGACGCTCTCGCTGGTCTCCTCAGAGACGTTTATCAACCTCATCGAGCGGAAAGTGGATGTGGCCATCCGGGCGGGAACCCTGACAGATTCAAGCTTGCGTGCCCGCCCTCTGTTTGCCAGCTACCGCAAAATAATCGCTTCACCAGACTATATTGCTGAGCATGGTAAGCCGGAGACGGTAAAAGAATTGAAGCAGCATCTGTGCCTGGGCTTTACGGAGCCGGTGTCGCTAAATACCTGGCCTGTCGCCTGTCATGATGGTCAACTTCATGAAATTACCTGCGGATTATCGTCAAACAGCGGGGAAACGCTAAAACAGCTGTGCCTTACCGGGAATGGCATCGCCTGTTTGTCGGATTACATGATTGATAAAGAAATTGCGCGCGGTGAGCTTGTGGAGTTAATGGCAGATAAGCGTTTGCCGGTAGAGATGCCTTTTAGCGCGGTGTATTACAGTGACAGAGCGGTAAGCACGCGCATCCGGGCCTTTATTGACTTCCTGAGCGAGCATATAAAAACAGCTCCCGGAGGAGCTGTGTGAGGGTTCTGGTTACAGAGGGTAAGTTAAACTTAATCCCAGTTTGGGGCTAAACCTTCCGGGCTGACCAGACGATCGTTGCACTCCAGGGCTGCGATCGCTTTTTTATCGTCAGCATCCAGCTGAAGATCCGTTGCTAACAGGTTGCTGGCCAGGTTTTCACGTTTAGTTGAAGATGGGATCACGGCATAACCTTCACCCATTGCCCATGCCAGAATGACCTGCGCGGCAGTCGCGTTGTGTTTCTCAGCGATACGCGTAATCACTTCATCTTTCAGCGCCTTACCGTAGGCCAGCGTCATGTATGAGGTGATGTGGATACCGTGCTGTTTTGCCCAGTCCACGACTTTGCGGTTTTGCAGGTAAGGAGAGAGCTCAATCTGGTTGGTCGCAATATTTTCTGCACCAACAGCAGCAATGGCTTTTTCCATCAGCGGAATGGTGAAGTTGGAGATCCCTATTTCGCGGGTTAAGCCCTGCTTTTTCGCTTCCAGAAGGGCCTGCATGAATTCTTCTACTGAGACGGCATCATTCGGTGATGGCCAGTGGATCAGCGTCAGATCTACATATTCAGTACGCAGTTTTTTCAGGCTCTCTTTCAGGCTAGGGATCAGCTTATCTTTGCTGAGATTCTCAATCCAGATTTTCGTGGTGATAAACAGCTCATTACGCGGCACTCCACTTTCTTCGAGAGCTTGTCCAACGGCAGCTTCGTTTTCATAGATCTGCGCCGTATCGACAGCACGATAGCCCAGCTCGAGTGCGGTTTTAACTGATGCGATAACAACGTCGTCTTTCAGGCGGAAAGTGCCCAGACCAAATGCAGGGAGAGTCATACTATTCCTCAATCATTATGTTCGTAAACTGAGGAAGATTATCGCTGGCGTTGTTATAGAGAAAAAGATCGCAAAACGCAGAGGATTTTTGCTAATTTCGCAATAATTAAACGTCAGATAAGAAAAAAGCCCTGAGCATGAGCTCAGGGCTTTTAATAAGTGGCGGAACGGACGGGACTCGAACCCGCGACCCCCTGCGTGACAGGCAGGTATTCTAACCGACTGAACTACCGCTCCACCGAAGACTGCTTTT
>NZ_AVOP01000003.1:0-141046 GCF_000733275.2 Enterobacter sp. EGD-HP1 | reverse complement strand
TGGACGAGAGACAGAAGATTTTCAGCTTTGATACAGATTAACAGAATTTGCCTGGCGGCTTTAGCGCGGTGGTCCCACCTGACCCCATGCCGAACTCAGAAGTGAAACGCCGTAGCGCCGATGGTAGTGTGGGGTCTCCCCATGTGAGAGTAGGGAACTGCCAGGCATCAATTAGAAGAACCCCGTACCGTAAGGTGCGGGGTTTTTTGCTTTTGTTTTTCACCCTCTCCTTGAAACTTTCTCACCTTCCGCTTGCAGGCTCGACATTCATACCGTTTCTGGGTATCGTTAGCTATCTGGATGTCTAAACGTTTATACGTATGCTGTGAGGATATTAAGTTATGCCGATTCGGGTGCAGGACGAGCTGCCAGCCGTCAATTTCTTGCGTGAAGAAAACGTCTTCGTCATGACGGCTTCGCGTGCGACAGGTCAGGAAATTCGCCCGCTGAAGGTGCTTATTCTTAATCTGATGCCAAAAAAGATCGAAACAGAAAACCAGTTCCTGCGTCTTCTGTCGAACTCCCCGCTGCAGGTGGATATCCAGCTGCTGAGGATCGATGCGCGCGAGTCGCGTAACACGCCTTCTGAGCATCTAAACAACTTCTACTGTAACTTCGATGACATTCAGGGTGAAAACTTCGACGGACTGATTGTGACCGGCGCGCCGCTCGGCCTGGTGGAATTTAACGATGTCGCCTACTGGCCGCAGATCAAACAGGTTCTGGAGTGGGCAAAAGATCACGTCACGTCGACATTATTTGTCTGTTGGGCGGTACAGGCCGCACTGAATATTCTTTATGGCATCCCCAAGCAAACCCGCACTGAAAAGCTCTCCGGCGTATACGAACACCACATTCTCCATCCACATGCGTTGCTGACGCGTGGTTTCGATGATTCTTTCCTGGCCCCGCATTCGCGCTACGCCGATTTCCCGGCCCAGCTGATTCGTGACTACACCGATCTGGAGATCCTGGCCGAAACCGAAGATGGAGATGCTTATCTGTTTGCCAGCAAGGATAAACGCATTGCTTTCGTGACAGGGCATCCTGAATACGATCCGCATACCCTCGCGTCAGAGTATTTTCGTGATGTCGAAGCGGGTCTTAATCCGGATGTACCGTACAACTATTTCCCGAAAGACGATCCGCAAAACAAACCGAGAGCAACCTGGCGCAGCCACGGGAATTTGCTTTTTACCAACTGGCTCAACTATTACGTCTATCAGATAACGCCATACGATCTGCGTCACATGAATCCGACGCTGGAGTAATCTTCTGTACTAAACGATCCTAAAGCGTTTCAGCTATTCAAATCAGGCACCTTCGGGTGCCTTTTTTATTTCCGAAATGTTATTCACCGTTCGGACCAACTTTAATCTCAATGAAATCAATTAATTAATTGCAATTGAAAATTAAAATGGAAATTGTTTTTGATTTTAGAAAAAATAGAGATAGTCTTAATTCTGCTGAGCGAAAACTACCCAACGATCTTTCGTTCGCATCGGGAGCGTGATTTTGGATCTTAGATGAGGAGCAGAGTAATGACTCAACAGGCAACGACGGTCGATGAACTGGCCTTTACCCAGCCGTATGGCGAGCAAGAACAGCAGGTTTTGACGGCGGAAGCGGTAGAATTTCTGACTGAACTGGTGACCCGTTTTACGCCACAGCGCAATAAGCTGCTGGCGGCACGTATTCATCAGCAGCAGGAAATTGACGATGGCAAGTTGCCTGGCTTCATTTCGGAAACCGCTTCCATTCGCCGTGGCGAATGGAAAATCCGCGGCATCCCTGAAGATTTACAGGACCGCCGCGTTGAGATCACCGGTCCGGTAGAGCGCAAAATGGTGATCAACGCCATGAACGCCAACGTTAAAGTCTTTATGGCGGATTTTGAAGATTCACTGGCGCCAGACTGGAACAAAGTTATCGACGGGCAGATCAACCTGCGCGACGCCGTGAACGGCACCATCAGCTACACCAACGAAGCCGGTAAAATTTACCAGCTCAAGCCGAACCCGGCGGTGCTGATCTGTCGCGTACGCGGCCTGCACCTGCCTGAAAAACATGTCACCTGGCGTGGGGAAGCCATTCCGGGCAGCCTGTTTGATTTCGCACTCTATTTCTTCCACAACTACAAGAACCTGCTGGCAAAAGGCAGCGGCCCCTATTTCTATCTGCCAAAAACGCAGGCCTGGCAGGAAGCGGCCTGGTGGAGCGAGGTGTTCAGCTACGCAGAAGATCGTTTCAACCTGCCGCGCGGCACCATCAAGGCCACGCTGCTGATTGAAACGCTGCCAGCCGTGTTCCAGATGAATGAAATTCTGCACGCCCTGCGCGACCACATTGTCGGCCTGAACTGCGGACGCTGGGACTATATTTTCAGCTACATCAAAACCCTGAAAAATTATCCCGATCGCGTGCTGCCGGATCGCCAGGTTGTGACCATGGATAAACCGTTCCTGAGCGCCTATTCGCGCCTGCTGATCAAAACCTGCCACAAGCGCGGTGCCTTTGCGATGGGCGGCATGGCGGCTTTTATCCCGAGCAAAGACGCAGAGCGCAACAATCAGGTGCTCAACAAGGTGAAAGCTGACAAAGAGCTTGAAGCCCGTAACGGTCACGACGGCACGTGGATTGCCCATCCCGGCCTGGCCGATACGGCGATGGAGGTCTTCAACCGCGTACTCGGTGACAATAAAAACCAGCTGTTTGTCACGCGTGAAGAAGATGCCCCAACGGCAGAAGAACAGCTGCTGGCACCGTGTGCGGGCGAGCGTACGGAAGAGGGCATGCGCGCCAATATCCGCGTCGCCGTGCAATACATTGAAGCGTGGATCTCCGGCAACGGCTGCGTGCCGATCTACGGCCTGATGGAAGATGCCGCGACGGCGGAGATCTCACGCACTTCAATCTGGCAGTGGATCCACCATCAAAAAACACTCAGCAACGGCAAGCCGGTGACCAAATCTCTGTTCCGCCAGATGCTGGCCGAAGAGATGCGCGTGATCCAGGACGAGCTGGGCGAACACCGCTTCAGCAGCGGACGTTTTGACGACGCCGCGCGCCTGATGGAGCAAATCACCACATCAGATGACTTAATCGACTTCCTGACCCTGCCGGGCTACCGCTTCCTGGCGTAACTCACCACATAACAATATGGAGCATCTGCACATGAAAACCCGTACCCAACAAATCGAAGAGTTAAAGAAAGAGTGGACTCAACCGCGCTGGGAAGGCATCCGCCGTCCTTACAGCGCGGAGGAAGTGGTGAAATTACGCGGCTCGGTCAACCCGGAATGCACGCTGGCCCAGAACGGTGCGGCGAAAATGTGGAAGCTGCTGCACGGGGGCTCTAAAAAAGGCTACATCAACAGCCTCGGCGCGTTGACCGGCGGTCAGGCACTGCAGCAGGCGAAGGCCGGTATTGAGGCGATTTATCTCTCCGGCTGGCAGGTCGCAGCGGACGCCAACCTTGCCTCCAGCATGTACCCGGATCAGTCGCTCTATCCGGCTAACTCCGTGCCGTCGGTCGTGGATCGGATCAACAACACCTTCCGCCGTGCGGATCAGATCCAGTGGGCTGCCGGTATCGAACCCAACGATCCGCGCTTCATTGACTACTTCCTGCCGATCGTCGCGGATGCGGAAGCGGGCTTCGGCGGCGTGCTGAACGCCTTCGAGCTGATGAAATCGATGATTGAGGCCGGTGCAGCGGCCGTTCACTTCGAAGACCAGCTGGCGTCCGTGAAGAAATGCGGACACATGGGCGGCAAAGTCCTCGTCCCAACCCAGGAAGCCGTGCAGAAGCTGGTTGCGGCGCGTCTGGCTGCTGACGTGCTCGGCGTGCCGACGCTGGTGATTGCCCGTACCGATGCGGACGCGGCGGATCTGATCACCTCTGACTGCGACCCGTACGACAGCGAGTTCATCACCGGCGAGCGTACCAGTGAAGGTTTCTACCGTACCCATGCCGGCATTGAACAGGCGATCAGCCGCGGCCTGGCGTACGCGCCTTACGCGGACCTGGTCTGGTGTGAAACCTCCACGCCGGACCTGGCGCTGGCAAAACGCTTTGCTGACGCCATCCACGCGAAATACCCGGGCAAGCTGCTGGCCTACAACTGCTCGCCGTCCTTCAACTGGCAGAAAAAGCTGGATGACAAAACCATCGCCAGCTTCCAGCAGCAGCTGTCCGACATGGGCTACAAATACCAGTTTATTACCCTGGCGGGCATCCACAGCATGTGGTTCAACATGTTCGACCTGGCCCACGCGTATGCACAGGGCGAAGGTATGAAGCACTATGTTGAGAAGGTGCAGCAGCCGGAATTTGCGGCGGGTAAAGACGGTTATACCTTCGTCTCTCACCAGCAGGAGGTGGGAACAGGCTACTTCGATAACGTGACGACCATCATTCAGGGCGGCACCTCCTCCGTCACCGCCTTAACGGGCTCAACCGAAGAAGCACAGTTCTAATCTTTTCCCCCTCTCCCCCCTCGGGGAGAGGGTTGGGGGTGAGGGGGAATATATGTCGCGTGGTCTGGAATTACTGATTGCCCAAACTATTTTGCAGGGCTTTGATGCCCAGTATGGTCGTTTTCTTGAAGTGACATCCGGCGCGCAGCAGCGCTTTGAACATGCAGACTGGCATGCGGTTCAGCAGGCCATGAAGCAGCGCATCCATCTCTACGATCACCACGTGGGTCTGGTGGTGGAGCAGCTGCGCTGTATTACCGATGGCAAAAGCCCGGACGCGGATTTTTTACTGCGCGTGAAGGAGCATTACACCCACCTGTTACCCGACTACCCTCGCTTCGAGATTGCGGAGAGCTTTTTTAACTCCGTCTATTGCCGGTTATTTGACCACCGCTCACTCTCTCCTGAGCGGTTATTTATCTTCAGCTCCCAGCCCGAGCGACGCTTTCGAACCATTCCCCGTCCGCTGGCGAAAGATTTCTTTCCCGATCGCGGATGGGAAAAGCTCCTGCACCGCGTGCTAACGGATCTGCCGCTGCGCTTGCCCTGGGAAAATAAAACCCGGGATATCGGTTATATCCACGCGCATCTCAACGGAACCTTCGGCGCGGAGGTGCTCAGCCATAGCCATTTGCAGGTGGCCAATGAGCTTTTCTACCGCAATAAAGCCGCCTGGCTGGTGGGCAAACTGGTTACGCCGACCGCCATTGTACCGTTTCTGCTGCCCATTCACCGCACCGCTGACGGGGAACTGTTTGTCGATACCTGCCTGACTACCGGCGCCGAGGCCAGCATCGTGTTTGGCTTCGCCCGCTCCTATTTCATGGTGTACGCCCCGCTGCCTGCCGCGCTGGTGGAGTGGCTGCGCGAGATCCTGCCGGGCAAAACCACCGCCGAGCTGTATATGGCGATTGGCTGCCAGAAGCACGCCAAGACGGAAAGCTACCGGGAGTACCTGCGCTACGTCACCACGGCGGATGAGCAGTTTATCGAAGCGCCCGGCATCCGCGGTATGGTGATGCTGGTCTTTACGCTGCCGGGCTTCGACCGGGTCTTTAAGGTGATTAAAGACAGATTCGCGCCGCAGAAAGAGATGACCGCAGCCCATGTTCGCGCCTGCTACCAGCTGGTTAAAGAACACGATCGCGTCGGGCGCATGGCGGATACTCAGGAATTCGAAAACTTTGTGCTGGATAAACAGCAGATCGACCCGGCGCTCATGGCGCTATTGATGCAGGAAGCGCCCGCGAAAATCACCGATCTTGGCGACAAAATTGCCATTAGCCATCTCTACATTGAGCGCCGCATGGTGCCGCTGAATATCTGGCTTGAGCAGTCCGAAGGTCAGGCGCTGCGGGATGCCATTGAAGAATACGGCAACGCGATTCGCCAGCTTGCCGCCGCCAATATTTTCCCGGGCGACATGCTGTTTAAAAACTTCGGCGTCACCCGTCACGGGCGGGTGGTGTTCTACGATTACGACGAAATTTGCTACATGACCGAAGTGAACTTCCGCGATATACCACAGCCCCGCTACCCGGAAGATGAGCTTTCCAGCGAGCCGTGGTACAGCGTCTCGCCGGGCGATGTGTTTCCGGAGGAGTTTCGCCACTGGCTATGTGCCGACCCGCGCATCGGGCCGCTATTCGAAGAGATGCATGAGGATCTGTTCCGCGCCAGCTACTGGCGCGGACTGCAAGCGCGGATCAAAAATGGGCATGTCGAAGATGTGTACGCCTACCGCCGCAAGCAGAGGTTTTGCATTAGGTTTGCATCCTCTCTCGCAGGATGAGGACATCATGTTTGCACCCTCTCTCGCAGGGTGAGGGCATCATGTTTTCTCCCTCTCCCTGTGGGAGAGGGCCGGGGTGAGGGCATCAGGCCGCAGTGCAACCCCATCGCCCGGTGGCGCTGCGCTTACCGGGCCTACGGTTCGAATGTTCGCCGGAACCCAACTTAGCGAATCCCACCGTACGCCAGCGTCACCTCTTTCGCCGCCTTAATCACCAGCGCCCCCAGCTCGGTCACGCGGTCATCGGTCATGCGCGAAATCGGCCCGGAGATGGAGATGGCGGCAAACGGCTCGCGGTGCTCGTCAAAAATACAGGACGCCAGGCAGCGCAGGCCCAGGGCATGTTCTTCGTCATCAAACGAATAGCCGCGCTTGCGGGTCAGGGCCAGATCTTCTTTCAGATGCACGGGCGATACCAGCGTGGCGTGGGTATAGGCGTGCAAACCTTTACGGTGCAGCAGCCCCGTCACCTGCTCCTCGCTCAGCTGCGAGAGAAACGCTTTCCCCGCCCCGGAGGCGTGCATCGGCAGCTTGCCGCCAATCGGTGCGGACATGCGCATCAGCTGCGTGCACTGCACCTGGTCGATGATAATCGCCTGATGGTCGCTCTGGTCCAGCACCGCCAGGTTTACGGTCTCGCCGGAATCTTCCATCAGCTTGCGCAGAATCGGGTGCACAATCGCCAGCAGGTTGCGGCTCTGCAGGAAGCTGCTGCCAACGATAAACGCGTGCGCGCCCACCGCCCAGTGCCCCAACTCGCCGACCTGGCGGACAAAGCCCAGCTGCTGCATGGTGCTCAGCAGGCGGTGCGTCGTGGAGTTCGGCAGGCCAGCCTGCTGGGCCAGCTCGGTCAGGGCCACGCTGCCGTGCGACTCGGCTATCCACTCCAGCAGCTTCAGACCGCGCGTGAGCGATTGAACCTGTCCGCCCTGTTGTGCGGCGGTGGTGGCAGCAGGCTTTCTGCCGCGTTTGGCGGGAATGGTCGCGACCATGACGATCTCCTTTTTCTGTATCGTGGAAATCATTTTCGTTTTATTTGGTGAATTTGCAACCGCTTTCATGACTGATCGGAGGAGTGATAGTGAACATGTCTCATGTTACCGCTGTGTGACTTTTCGACCCTGCGAGATTGTGCCAGTATGGAACCCAGCCTTTTGGCCTTGTTGAGCGTTGTCGGGAGCAAGTGTGAGCAGCAAAGTAGAGCAACTGCGTGCGCAGTTAAATGAACGAATTCTGGTGCTGGACGGCGGCATGGGCACCATGATCCAGGGCTATCGTCTGAGTGAAGACGATTTCCGCGGCGAGCGCTTCGCAGACTGGCCCTGCGACCTGAAAGGGAACAACGACCTGCTGGTGCTCAGCAAGCCGTCGGTTATTAAGGATATCCACAACGCCTACTTTGAAGCGGGTGCGGATATCGTTGAAACCAACACCTTCAACTCGACAACCATCGCCATGGCGGATTACCAGATGGAATCCCTGTCGGCGGAGATCAACTTTGAAGCCGCAAAGCTGGCACGCGCCTGCGCCGACGAGTGGACGGCCCGCACGCCGGACAAGCCTCGCTACGTCGCCGGGGTGCTTGGCCCGACGAACCGCACCGCGTCGATTTCACCGGACGTCAACGACCCGGCGTTTCGTAATATCACCTTTGACCAGCTGGTCGCGGCCTACCGTGAATCGACCAAAGCGCTGGTGGAAGGCGGTTCCGATCTGATCCTGATTGAAACGGTATTCGACACCCTCAACGCCAAAGCCGCGATTTACGCGGTGAAAGAGGAGTTTGAGGCGCTCGGCGTCGACCTGCCGATCATGATTTCCGGCACTATCACCGACGCCTCCGGCCGTACCCTGTCCGGCCAGACAACCGAAGCGTTTTATAACTCCCTGCGTCACGCCGAAGCGCTCTCCTTCGGCCTGAACTGCGCGCTGGGGCCGGATGAACTGCGCCAGTACGTGCAGGAGCTTTCCCGCATCGCGGAATGCTACGTCACCGCCCACCCGAACGCCGGTCTGCCGAACGCGTTTGGCGAATACGATCTTGATGCCGACACCATGGCGGCGCAAATCCGCGAGTGGGCCGAGTCTGGCTTCCTGAACATCGTCGGCGGCTGCTGCGGCACCACGCCTGAGCATATCGCCGCCATGAGCCGCGCCGTCGCCGGGCTTCCACCGCGCAAGCTACCCGAGCTTCCGGTAGCCTGTCGTCTGTCCGGCCTGGAGCCGTTGACCATCGGCGACGACAGCCTGTTTGTGAACGTGGGTGAACGGACTAACGTTACCGGTTCGGCAAAGTTCAAGCGCCTGATCAAAGAAGAGAAGTACAGTGAAGCGCTGGACGTCGCCCGCCAGCAGGTGGAAAGTGGCGCGCAGATTATTGATATCAACATGGATGAGGGGATGCTCGACGCCGAAGCGGCGATGGTGCGTTTCCTCAACCTGATTGCCGGTGAGCCGGATATCGCCCGCGTGCCGATCATGATCGACTCGTCCAAATGGGAAGTCATCGAAAAAGGGCTGAAGTGCATTCAGGGTAAAGGCATCGTCAACTCTATCTCGATGAAAGAGGGCGTTGATATCTTTATCCACCACGCGAAGCTGGTCCGCCGCTACGGTGCCGCCGTGGTGGTAATGGCCTTTGACGAAGTGGGCCAGGCCGATACCCGCGAGCGCAAAATTGAGATATGCCGCCGCGCGTATAAGATTTTGACCGAAGAGGTGGGCTTCCCGCCGGAAGACATTATCTTTGACCCGAACATTTTCGCCGTCGCGACCGGGATTGAAGAGCACAACAACTACGCCCAGGACTTTATCGGGGCGTGTGAAGACATCAAGCGCGAGCTGCCGCATGCACTGATCTCCGGCGGCGTGTCGAACGTGTCGTTCTCGTTCCGCGGCAACGACCCGGTGCGTGAGGCGATCCACGCCGTGTTCCTCTACTACGCCATCCGCAACGGCATGGACATGGGGATCGTTAACGCCGGCCAGCTGGCGATTTATGACGACCTTCCTGCCGAGCTGCGCGATGCCGTAGAGGACGTGATCCTTAACCGCCGCGACGACGCTACCGAGCGCATGCTGGACCTGGCGGAGAAATACCGCGGCAGCAAATCGGATGAGGCGGCAAACGTTCAGCAGGCCGAGTGGCGCGCCTGGGACGTGAAAAAGCGTCTGGAGTATTCGCTGGTCAAAGGCATTACCGAATTTATCGAGCTCGATACTGAAGAGGCGCGCCAGCAGGCCGCCCGTCCAATCGAAGTGATCGAAGGCCCGCTGATGGACGGCATGAACGTGGTCGGCGATCTGTTCGGCGAAGGCAAAATGTTCCTTCCGCAGGTGGTAAAATCCGCCCGCGTGATGAAGCAGGCGGTGGCCTATCTTGAACCCTATATCGAAGCCAGCAAAGAGAAAGGCTCCACTAACGGAAAAATGGTTATCGCCACCGTGAAGGGCGACGTGCACGACATCGGCAAGAATATCGTCGGCGTAGTGCTGCAGTGTAATAACTACGAGATTATCGACCTCGGCGTGATGGTCCCTGCGGATAAAATCCTCAAGACCGCGCGCGAGGTGAACGCCGACCTGATTGGCCTCTCCGGGCTGATTACGCCGTCCCTGGACGAAATGGTCAACGTGGCGAAAGAGATGGAGCGTCAGGGCTTTACCATACCGCTACTGATTGGCGGGGCGACCACCTCGAAAGCGCACACGGCGGTGAAAATCGAGCAGAACTACAGCGGCCCGACGGTTTACGTGCAAAACGCCTCGCGCACCGTGGGCGTGGTCTCCGCGCTGCTCTCCGACACCCAGCGCGACGATTTTGTGGCGCGCACCCGCAAAGAGTACGAAACCGTGCGCATCCAGCACGGCCGTAAGAAGCCGCGCACCCCGCCTGTTTCGCTTCAGGCGGCGCGCGACAACGATCTGGCCTTCGACTGGTCCAGCTACACGCCACCGGTGGCACATCGTCTGGGCGTGCAGGACGTGACGGTCAGCATCGAGACGCTGCGTAACTACATCGACTGGACGCCGTTCTTTATGACCTGGTCGCTGGCGGGCAAATATCCGCGCATCCTGGAAGATGAGGTGGTAGGCGAGGAGGCGAAACGCCTGTTTAAAGATGCCAACGACATGCTCGACACGCTGAGCGCAGAGAAAACCCTCAACCCGCGCGGCGTGGTGGGCCTGTTCCCGGCGAACCGCGTGGGCGACGACATTGAAATTTATCGTGATGAAACCCGCACCCACGTGCTGGCGGTCAGCCGCCATCTGCGCCAGCAAACGGAGAAAGTGGGCTTTGCCAACTACTGCCTGGCCGATTTCGTCGCGCCGAAGCTGAGTGGTAAAGCCGACTATATCGGCGCCTTTGCGGTAACCGGCGGTCTGGAAGAAGATGCGCTGGCGGACGCGTTCGAAGCGCAGCACGATGATTACAATAAAATCATGGTGAAAGCGATTGCCGACCGCCTGGCGGAAGCCTTCGCTGAGTACCTCCACGAGCGCGTGCGCAAAGTACACTGGGGCTACGCGGCGAATGAGAACCTCAGCAACGAGGAGCTGATCCGCGAAAACTACCAGGGGATTCGCCCGGCGCCGGGCTATCCGGCCTGTCCGGAGCACACCGAAAAAGGCACCATCTGGAAGCTGCTGGACGTGGAAGCCCATACCGGCATGAAGCTCACCGAGTCGTTCGCCATGTGGCCGGGCGCGTCCGTCTCCGGCTGGTACTTCAGCCATCCGGACAGCAAGTACTTCGCCGTGGCGCAGCTGCAGCGGGATCAGATCGAAGATTATGCCCTGCGCAAAGGCATGAGCGTGTCAGAAGTGGAGCGCTGGCTGGCCCCTAATCTGGGCTACGACGCTGACTAAAATCACTTTTCCTTACAACAAACAGGGCGCTCATGGGGCGCCCTGTCTCTTTCTTACGTTTAAACCCTTATACTGAAATAAGGTTCTAACCCTATTGCCCGGTGGCGCTGCGCTTACCGGGCCTACGCGCTACACCTCAGGAAAACAAATAACGATAAGGAGGAACACCTTCCGTGTTGACGTTGTTACACCTGCTCTCTGCAGTCGCACTGCTCGTATGGGGCACCCATATCGTTCGTACCGGCGTGATGCGCGTGTTCGGCGCGCGCTTACGTACCGTTCTCAGCAGCAGCGTTGAGAAGAAGCCGCTCGCCTTCTGCGCGGGCATTGGCGTAACGGCACTGGTTCAGAGCAGTAACGCCACGACCCTGCTTGTCACCTCTTTTGTGGCACAGGATCTGGTCGCGCTCGCCCCGGCGCTGGTGATTGTGCTGGGGGCGGATGTAGGTACCGCGCTGATGGCGCGTGTTCTTACGTTCGATCTCTCCTGGCTGTCGCCGCTGCTGATTTTTATCGGCGTTATTTTTTTCCTCGGTCGTAAGCAGACGCGCGCCGGGCAGCTCGGGCGCGTAGGGATTGGCCTGGGGCTGATCCTGCTGGCGCTGGAGCTGATCGTACAGGCGGTCACGCCGATCACCCAGGCGAACGGCGTGCAGGTCATCTTCGCCTCCCTGACCGGGGACATCATGCTTGACGCGCTCATTGGCGCGGTGTTTGCCATCGTCAGCTACTCCAGCCTGGCGGCGGTTCTGCTGACGGCCACGCTCACCGCCGCAGGGGCGATCTCCTTCCCGGTGGCGCTGTGTCTGGTGATCGGTGCCAACCTCGGCTCCGGCCTGCTGGCGATGCTCAACAACAGCGCCGCCAATGCCGCCGCCCGCCGCGTGGCCCTCGGCAGCCTGCTGTTTAAGCTGGTGGGCAGCCTGATTATTCTGCCGTTCGTTCACCCGCTGGCGAACCTCATGGACAACCTCCCGCTGCCGAAGGCGGAGCTGGTCATCTATTTCCACGTGTTCTACAACCTGGTGCGCTGCCTGGCGATGGTACCTTTTGCTGGGCCAATGGCCCGCTTCTGCGAACGCCTTATTCAGGACGAACCGGAGCTGGATGCGCGCCTGAAACCGAAGCACCTGGATACGTCCGCGCTGGATACCCCGGCGCTGGCGCTGGCGAATGCCGCGCGCGAGACGCTGCGCATGGGCGACGCGATGGAAACCATGCTCGAAGGCCTGCAAAAGGTGATGCACGGCGAGCCGCGGGAGGAGAAAGAGCTGCGCAGACTGGCGGACGATATCAACGTGCTCTATACCGCCATTAAGCTTTACCTGGCGCGCATGCCGCAGGACGAGCTGGCGGAGGAGGAGTCCCGCCGCTGGGCGGAAATCATCGAGATGTCGCTCAACCTTGAGCAGGCCTCCGATATCGTGGAGCGTATGGGCAGCGAGATCGCCGACAAATCCCTTGCCGCGCGTCGGGCGTTTTCAGGTGAAGGCCTGAAGGAGCTGGAAGCGCTGCACGAACAGCTGGTCAGCAACCTCAAGCTGGCGATGCTGGTCTTCTTCTCCAGCGACGTGCCGAGCGCGCGCCGCCTGCGTCGGAACAAGCATCGTTTCCGCATTCTGAACCGCCGCTACTCGCACGCCCACGTTGAGCGTCTGCACCAGCAGAACGTGCAGAGTATCGAGACCAGCTCACTCCATCTGGGGCTGCTGGGGGATATGAAGCGTCTCAACTCGTTGTTCTGCGCGGTGGCGTACAGCGTGATGGAGCAGCCGGATGAAGACGACGAGCGGGATGAGTATTAATCTCTGAAAGCGCCTCGCAAAACCGTTTTGCGAGGCGAGACACCTTATAAAGCGTCATTTACTCTTCAGACCTTACATTTTTAAGGGAATAGAAAATGCTCGTTTATTACGCTACACTTCGCCAATTCATGCGCATTCCTATGGGGGCTCTCATGCGCACTACTCATGGCATCAAAAAATCAGTCAATGTGTCGTTAGCGCCAGAAATCCTGGAAGAGGCGAGACGGCTTAAACTTAATCTCTCTGCCGTGCTCACGGCTGCACTGCAGGAGCAGTTTCGTGCGCGTCAGCGCGCAGAGTGGTTAGCAGAAAATAAAGCGTCTATCGAGGCCATTAACCAATGGGTTGATGAAAACGGCTCCTTTAGTGACTTTCAGAGGTCGTTCTGATGGAGCAATATTTTGCTTATGAGAATGAAGGTAAGGGGAAAGCCGCCTATCCCTGGCTGATCAATATGCAGCATCCCGTGGCCAATGTGATGAAACATGTCCTGGTTGCTCCCGCAGTTGAGCTTAGCCACCTGGGAGGCATTCAGCCGCCTGCGAAAGTGTGCCCTGTCGTTGAGATAGCGGGTAAGCCCTGCGTGGTCATGATGCACATGATGGCTGGCATATCGCCAAAAGAGTTAGGCGAGCGTGTTGCCGATCTTACGCAAAACCGGGCTTCACTGCGGGATGCACTCGATTTTTTGATCAACGGTTACTAACACTTTTTTGTCAGCCTTAAGGTAAGGTATATTTCGCCCTTCACAGGAGAAACTATGCTGCCAACTCAATCAACCCGATTAAACAAGTACATTAGCGAGAGCGGGATCTGCTCACGTCGCGAGGCTGACCGTTACATTGAACAAGGTAACGTGTTTCTTAACGGCAAACGCGCCACCATCGGCGACCAGGTGGTCCCTGGCGATGTGGTTAAAGTGAATGGTCAGGTCATCGAACCGCGTGATGCTGAAGACCTGGTGTTTATCGCGTTGAACAAACCGGTTGGGATTGTCAGCACCACGGAAGACGGCGAGCGGGACAACATCGTTGATTTCGTGAACCACAGCAGCCGTATCTTCCCGATTGGCCGTCTGGATAAAGACTCTCAGGGGCTGATTTTCCTCACCAACCACGGCGATCTGGTCAACAAAATTCTGCGTGCCGGTAACGACCACGAGAAAGAGTATGTCGTTACGGTGAATAAGCCGGTCACGGACGAATTTATTCGCGGCATGGGCGCAGGCGTGCCGATCCTCGGTACCGTCACGAAAAAGTGTAAGGTCAAGAAAGAAGCACCGTTCGCGTTCCGCATTACGCTGGTGCAGGGCCTGAACCGCCAGATCCGCCGCATGTGCGAGCACTTCGGCTACGAGGTGACGAAGCTGGAACGCACGCGCATTATGAACGTCAGCCTGTCGGGCATTCCCCTCGGCGAGTGGCGTGATTTAACCGATGACGAGCTGATTGAGCTGTTCAAGCTTATCGAGAACTCCTCGTCAGAAGCGAAGCCGAAGGCTAAAGCAAAACCGAAAACCCAGGCGATTAAGCGCCCGGTGGTGAAGGCACCGCAGGCGGAAGAGAAAGGGCGAGGCAAGCCGGGCAACGGAAAGCGCTTTACCCAGCCGGGGCGCAAAAAGAAAGGGCGCTGATTAGCGCCTTCCACGGGTAGAGGTTGTGGCCGACCAGGAAAAGGTCGCCTCTGCATCGGGTTTATAAGCCTGCTCTTTTTTCAGCTTGCGGGCTTTTTTCGCCGCGGCGTCACGCTGCGCCATCAGCTTATCGATGTACTCTTTTTTCACCTGATTGGTTTCGGCGTTCGTCAGCGTGCGGCCATGCGCGATACGGGCGCGGTCGAGAAGCGTTTTCAGTTCGCGCTGCTCGGCTTCCGTCATGTCTTTCTGGGTCAAACGTGGTGTAGCCATTGCTGAAGCCTCCTGATGGGGAGGCTTCAGTGTAAAACATACTGACAGCCAGATATATGATTACCACGCGTGCGGTTAAATCATTTTTGAGTCTTATTTAGCGCAAAACATAGTTTCCTTCACGAGACAGGTTCCAGTTGTGGCCGTCCAGCGGATATACGCTTTTCTTTTTGGCGATACTCGTTAAGTCGCTGTTAATGCTTAAAAGCAAACTAGCATCACCTGTTGCCACATAGGATTTCATGTTTTTATTTGCGCGTTCATAAAGCGAGAAGTTATCACCCACGACGACGCCTGCTCTGGCTTCGAACTCATCTTCGGGGTCGTCATTTCTGTTTGTCGGTCCAATAAATAAATTACCCGGTAGCCAGGCATAGAACGATGCAAAGTCGTCAAAATAGTCAGGAAATGCCGCCGCAGAATTATTGGTCACCGTGCCGTTGATTATCATATCGATAAGGTTTGCTGTTCCCGCTAAATCGTCGGCGTTAACAGCACAATTTCCTGCGGTGGCATAACCCCGCAGATTATCCCGGAGAGTCAAAAAGACACCGCGAAGTTTAGGTAACGCGTTTTCTTGCAGCGCCCGGTTATAAAAATCGCGCAGCAGGTTATAAGGGATGATGTGATGCCTTGATACATGAACAGGCTCAGCGCCGCCAGCAACAGTAAGGTCTTTACTGTAATTAGGCATGGCAGGGAAACATGAGCCATTACGAACGTTCGGCATAGTGATTTTGTAGGCGCCAGCAGCAATGGGCCGTGGGGCCGCCAGAGCCTGGTGGGTAAATACGAAGAGTGCGGCGATAACGATCAGGGCTTTTTTCATCTCATTTTCCTTCAGCAAAAGTGTGTGCCTGTTGAAACTAAAGAAAGTTTCAATGACTGAAAATTTGCTTTATGCCCTGTGATATTTGGCCGGGTGAGACAACAAAATAAAAAGCCGGGCACAGGGCCCGGCTTATCTGTTTTGCAAAAAAGTTATTCAAACAAATTCTGGTGAAGTTTCTGCACCACCTGCTCGGCCTGATCGGCAGGCACCAGGAAGCAGAGGTTATAGCTGGATGCGCCGTAGCAAATCATGCGGATGCTGAACGGGTCGAGTACGCCGAAGACCTCTTTACCCACGCCGCAGGCGCGCGACAGCTTGTTGCCAATGATGGCAACCAGCGCCAGGTCTTCTTCCACTTCCACGCGGCACAGCTCGGAGAGCTCAATCAGCAGCGACTGCGTCAGCAGGGTATCGCCCGTGGAGGTGGAGCCGGTGGTGTCCAGCGTCAGCGCGATGCTCACTTCAGAGGTGGTGATCAGATCCACCGAGATATTGTGGCGCGCCAGGATGCCAAACACTTCCGCCAGGAAACCGCGGGAATGCAGCATATTGTGGCTGTGGAGCGTCACCAGCGTCTGGCGACGACGCAGGGCCAGGGCGCGGAAAAGCGGTGGGTTTTCCGTTTTCTTGCAGACCAGCGTCCCGCCCGCTTTCGGATCTTTACTGGAGCCGACGAAGACCGGAATATCGCTACGTACGGCCGGCAGCAGCGTTGCCGGGTGCAGCACTTTCGCGCCGAAGGTGGCCATTTCGGCCGCTTCTTCAAACGCGATCACATCAATACGTTTAGCCGCGGAAACGACGCGCGGGTCGGTGGTGTAAATGCCCGGAACATCAGTCCAGATATCCACGCGCGTTGCATGCAGGGCTTCGCCCAGCAGCGCGGCGGTGTAGTCGCTGCCGCCACGGCCAAGCGTGGTGGTGCGGCCTTTCGCTTCACTGCCGATAAAGCCCTGGGTGATCACGATACCGTCTGCCAGGCGTGGTGCCAGCTGCTGATTGGTCAGCTCCGCCAGCGCCTCAACGTCCGGCTCGGCGCGGCCAAAGCGATCGCTGGTACGCATCACTTTACGCACGTCAAACCACTGCGCCTGAATGTTACGCTCGCGCATGATTTCAACAAACAGCAGGGTGGACATTAGCTCCCCGTGGCTGACCAGTTCGTCGGTCAGGGCGGTGGACGTCGCCAGAGAAGCAGCTTCTGCCAGGGTGGTAATATTTTCCAGCAGACGTTCCACTTCCTCGCGGATGACGTTCGGGTTCTGCAGACGTTCAAGAATGTCGAACTGAATTTTGCGCAGTGCATCCAGCTTCACGAAACGTTCTGTCGCTTCCAGTCCTTCAGACAGAGAAACCAGCAGGTTCGTCACGCCGGCGGAGGCAGACAGCACCACCAGGCGGGTATTCGGATCGGCCAGCACCACATCGGCGCTGCGGTTCATGGCATCGTAATCGGCCACACTGGTGCCGCCAAATTTGGCGACCACAAAACTCGTCATAACAACCTCGTGTCAGGGAATGAATAAGCGACCTTGGCACAAGAGTGAAACGAAAACAGGTGCAGGCGCAAAATACGGCCCTATAAATAAAATGCGGGGGAGGTCCTGTCAATGCTGGGATTATGCGGATTTTTTATGGGGGGGTACCCCTGAGAAACAGGACTTATAACAGGGCCATATTTTATGCTCCGTTTTAGCCTGTTTTGGGCGACATTTCGCCGCCGCAGGAGGCCACTTCAGCAGCTATACTTTTCGGGTCTTTTCACCTGCGTTTGATGCAGGCCAGGGCAATGGCATAAAAACCATCACAATTTTTATTTGCAGGCGCTACAATCGACCGCAGTCACAATTCTCAAATCAGAAGAGTATTGCTAATGAAAAACATCAACCCAACGCAGACCGCTGCCTGGCAGGCACTTCAGAAACATTTTGATGAAATGAAAGACGTCACTATTGCGGATCTGTTCGCGAAAGATGCCGATCGTTTCTCTAAGTTCTCCGCGACCTTCGACGACCTGATGCTGGTGGATTTCTCCAAAAACCGCATTACCGAAGAGACGCTGGCAAAACTGCAGGATCTGGCGAAAGAGACCGAGCTTGCCGACGCCATCAAATCCATGTTCTCCGGTGAGAAGATCAACCGCACCGAAGACCGCGCCGTGCTGCACGTGGCGCTGCGTAACCGTAGCAATACGCCAATCATCGTTGACGGCAAAGACGTGATGCCGGAAGTGAACGCGGTGCTGGAAAAGATGAAAACCTTCTCCGAAGCGATCATCTCCGGTAGCTGGAAAGGCTACACCGGCAAAGCGATCACCGACGTGGTTAACATCGGTATCGGCGGCTCTGACCTCGGCCCGTTCATGGTGACCGAAGCGCTGCGTCCGTACAAAAACCACCTCAACATGCACTTTGTGTCTAACGTCGATGGTACCCACATCGCCGAAGTGCTGAAGAACGTGAACCCGGAAACCACCCTGTTCCTGGTTGCCTCCAAAACCTTTACCACTCAGGAAACGATGACCAACGCCCACAGCGCGCGCGACTGGTTCCTGAAAACCGCAGGCGACAACAAGCACGTGGCGAAACACTTCGCGGCGCTGTCTACCAACGGTAAAGCCGTCAGCGAGTTCGGCATTGATACCGCGAACATGTTCGAGTTCTGGGACTGGGTGGGTGGCCGTTACTCACTCTGGTCTGCGATCGGTCTGTCCATCATTCTGTCCGTGGGCTTCGACAACTTCGTTGAGCTGCTCTCCGGCGCGCACGCAATGGATAAACACTTCTCCACGACCGCACCAGAGAAAAACCTGCCGGTGCTGCTGGCGCTGATCGGTATCTGGTACAACAACTTCTTCGGCGCTGAAACCGAAGCGATCCTGCCGTACGACCAGTATATGCACCGCTTTGCGGCCTACTTCCAGCAGGGCAACATGGAATCCAACGGTAAATACGTTGACCGTAACGGCAACGCGGTGGATTACCAGACGGGTCCAATCATCTGGGGCGAGCCGGGCACCAACGGCCAGCATGCCTTCTACCAGCTGATTCACCAGGGCACCAAAATGGTACCGTGCGATTTCATCGCCCCGGCTATCACCCATAACCCGCTGTCTGACCACCATCCGAAGCTGCTGTCGAACTTCTTCGCGCAGACCGAAGCGCTGGCGTTCGGTAAATCCCGCGAGGTGGTTGAGCAGGAATACCGTGACCAGGGTAAAGATCCGGCCACGCTGGACCACGTTGTGCCGTTCAAAGTGTTCGAAGGCAACCGTCCAACCAACTCCATCCTGCTGCGCGAAATCACCCCGTTCAGCCTGGGTGCGCTGATTGCATTGTACGAGCACAAGATCTTCACACAGGGCGCTATCCTGAACATCTTCACCTTTGACCAGTGGGGCGTTGAGCTGGGCAAACAGCTGGCAAACCGTATTCTGCCAGAGCTGGGTGACGATAAAGCTATCGACAGCCACGACAGCTCGACAAACGGTTTGATCAACCGTTATAAAGCATGGCGTGCGTAATTAAAACGTCATGAAAACGTGCCGGCTTAATGCCGGCATTTTTTTATCGGATAATTCCTGATGTCTGTTAGTTAACTCAAATTCTGGATCTGAGTTTAATCCGAAAAAGACGCTTAACCCGTTAATTGCTGCGGTTTATTTTAAGAAAATACGCAGAAGGAATTTAATATTTCCATATTATAACTTTTTGATTTTATTTAATTATATATTTATGTTGTTTGTCTTTCATTTCGATTTTATCCATTAGTCCGAAAACCCTCCCCCTATTTCCCCTTACGGCAAACCCACGGCAGT
Source organism: Enterobacter sp. EGD-HP1 (assembly GCF_000733275.2). Classification (NCBI taxonomy): domain Bacteria; kingdom Pseudomonadati; phylum Pseudomonadota; class Gammaproteobacteria; order Enterobacterales; family Enterobacteriaceae; genus Enterobacter; species Enterobacter sp. EGD-HP1. Next base: position 121,546 of record NZ_AVOP01000003.1, on the reverse strand, counting down.
AGTTGTGTATACTCGATTCCGCCTGAAATTCTTTTCGGGCAAATCTCCATTCATTCATTGAAGGGAAATTGTTATGAAGAAAGTACTGTATGGCATTTTTGCCATATCTGCGCTTGCGGCGACATCTGTCTATGCAGCTCCGGTTCAGGTCGGGGAAGCGGCAGGGTCGGCTGCGACGTCTGCGTCTGCGGGAAGTTCTACCGCAGCCAGCGCCAGCACCGTAAGTTCAGCCGTGGGTGTCGCGCTGGCGGCAACCGGTGGCGGTGATGGCTCCAATACCGGAACCACGACCACCACGACAACCAGCACCCAGTAATAGCGGGTGTTTTAATCATAACCACACTTCGGTGTGGTTATTTCGCCCCTTCGGAGAAGAGTCGTGAAGCGACCAGCAATCATTTTGATTTGCCTGCTGCTGCAGGCGTGCTCGGCCACCACTAAAGGGCTGGGAAACTCACTGTGGGAAAGCGTGTTCGGCACACCGGGCGTACATCTGACCGATGACGAACTTCAAAACATGCCCTATGCCAGTCAGTACATGCAGCTTAACGATGGCCCGCAGCTGTTTGTGGTGCTCGCTTTCGATGAAAACGGGCAGCAGAAATGGGTGACGCAGGATCGGGCCACCATCGTGACGCAGCATGGTCGAATTGTGAAAACGCTGCTTGGCGGCGACAATCTGCTTGAGGTCAACAACCTCGCGGAAGATCCGCTGATCAAGCCGAACCAGATCGCCGACGGCGCAAGCTGGACGCGCACGATGGGCTGGACCGAACATAAGCAGGTGCGTTACGCCACGGCACGCTCGACCTTCCGCTGGGACGGCACGGACAGCGTGAAAGTCGGCAGCGACGAAACCCGTGTTCGCGTGCTGGATGAAGAGGTCACCACCGACCAGGCCACCTGGCACAACCGCTTCTGGATCGACGAAGACGGGCAGATCCGCCAGTCCCTGCAGTATCTCGGTGCCGGATTCTTCCCGGTGAAAACCACCCTGATCAAGGCGGCGAAATCATGAAAACGCTCATCCACGTTGCGCTTCTCGCCAGCCTTGCCGCGCCGCTGGCATGGTCCGCAGGGACGGTGAAGGTCTACACGCCGGACAGTGAAAAACCCAAAACCTTAACCCACGCCGAGCATTTGCTCGATCTCGTCGGACAGCCAAGGCTCGCCAACAGCTGGTGGCCGGGGGCAGTGATCGCTGAACGTCAGAAGAGCGCTGAGGCGGAACAACAGCACAAGGCGCTCCTTGCCAGGCTAACGGGGTTAGCCGAGCAGGAAGACGGCGACGACGCGGCGGCCATTAACAGCGTTCGCCAGCAGCTGCAGGCGCTGAAGGTGACGGGCCGTCAGAACGTGAACCTTGATCCCGATGAAGTGCGCGTCACGGAAAAAGGCAACCCGACGCTTGAAGGGGAGTATACGCTCTGGCTGCCGGAGAAGCCGACGACGGTGACCGTGATGGGGCTTATCAGCAGCCCGGGTAAAAAGCCCTTTACGCCCGGTCGTGATGTGGCGAGCTACCTCGACGAGCAGAGCCTGCTGAGCGGTGCCGATAACAGCTACGCCTGGGTGGTTTACCCTGACGGGCACACGCAGAAAGCCCCCGTTGCTTACTGGAATAAACGGCATATCGAACCTATGCCGGGCAGCATCATTTTTGTCGGTTTTGCCGACCATTTCTGGACGAAGGCGTATGACGGGCTTAACGCCGATATCCTTCACTCCCTGATTCAGCGGATACCGGAATAATGAAAAGAACTTATCTCTACAGCATGCTGGCGCTCTGCGTGAGTGCCGCCTGCCATGCAGAAACGTATCCGGCACCCATTGGCCCGTCTCAGTCAGATTTCGGCGGCGTCGGTTTACTGCAAACGCCCACCGCGCGGATGGCGCGTGAAGGGGAAATTAGCCTTAACTACCGTGATAACGACCAGTATCGCTACTACTCTGCGTCGGTGCAGCTGTTCCCGTGGCTTGAAACCACGCTGCGCTATACCGACGTGCGTACGAAGCGGTACAGCAGCGTTGAGGCGTTCTCCGGCGATCAGACCTACAAAGATAAAGCCTTCGACGTCAAGCTGCGCCTGTGGGAAGAGAGCTACTGGATGCCGCAGGTCTCCGTGGGCGCCAAAGATATCGGTGGTACCGGCCTGTTTGATGCGGAATACATCGTGGCCAGCAAAGCCTGGGGGCCGTTCGACTTCTCGCTCGGCCTGGGGTGGGGCTATCTCGGCACCAGCGGTAACGTCAAAAACCCGTTTTGCTCCTACAGCGATAAATACTGCTACCGCGATAACAGCTATAAGAAAGCGGGTTCCATCAACGGGGATCAGATGTTCCACGGCCCGGCATCGCTGTTTGGCGGCGTGGAGTATCAAACGCCCTGGCAGCCGTTACGCCTGAAGCTGGAGTATGAAGGGAATGACTACTCGCAGGACTTCGCCGGAAAGATTGAGCAGAAGAGCAAGTTTAACGTCGGCGCCATTTATCGCGTCACCGACTGGGCCGACGTTAACCTCAGCTACGAGCGCGGCAATACGGTGATGTTTGGCTTCACGCTGCGCACCAACTTTAACGACATGCGGCCGCACTACAATGATAACGCGCGGCCTGCATACCAGCCGGAGCCGCAGGATGCGATTCTGCAGCACTCCGTGGTGGCAAACCAGCTGACGCTGCTGAAATACAATGCCGGCCTGGCGGATCCGAAGATCCAAACCAAGGGCGATACGCTGTACGTCACCGGCGAGCAGGTGAAATACCGCGACTCGCGCGAAGGGATCGAGCGCGCCAACCGGATCGTGATGAACGATCTGCCGGAGGGGATCCGCACGATCCGCGTGACGGAAAACCGCCTCAACCTGCCGCAGGTGACGACCGAAACGGACGTTGCCAGCCTTAAGCGTCATCTGGAAGGCGAGCCGCTCGGGCATGAAACCGAGCTGGTGCAAAAACGCGTTGAGCCGATCGTGCCGGAGACCACCGAGCAGGGCTGGTATATCGACAAGTCGCGCTTCGATTTCCATATCGATCCGGTGCTGAACCAGTCCGTGGGTGGGCCTGAAAACTTCTACATGTATCAGCTGGGCGTCATGGCAACGGCTGATCTGTGGCTCACCGACCACCTGCTGACTACCGGCAGCCTGTTCGGCAACATCGCCAACAACTACGACAAGTTCAACTACACCAACCCGCCAAAAGACTCGACGCTGCCGCGCGTGCGTACCCGCGTGCGTGAGTACGTGCAGAACGATGCTTACGTGAATAACCTGCAGGCCAACTACTTCCAGTACTTCGGCAACGGCTTCTACGGGCAGGTGTACGGCGGGTATCTGGAAACCATGTACGGCGGCGCGGGGGCGGAAGTGCTTTATCGTCCGGTTGACAGCAACTGGGCGTTCGGGGTTGATGCCAACTACGTCAAGCAGCGTGACTGGCGCAGCGCGCAGGACATGATGAAGTTCACCGACTACAGCGTCAAAACCGGCCATCTGACCGCCTACTGGACGCCGTCGTTCGCGCCTGACGTGCTGGTGAAAGCCAGCGTCGGTCAGTATCTGGCGGGTGATAAGGGCGGCACGCTGGATATCTCCAAACACTTCGACAGCGGCGTGGTGGTGGGCGGCTATGCGACCATCACCAACGTCTCGCCGGACGAGTACGGGGAAGGGGACTTTACCAAAGGGGTTTACGTGTCGATTCCGCTGGATCTCTTCTCGTCAGGCCCAACCCGCAGCCGCGCGGCCATCGGCTGGACGCCGCTGACGCGCGACGGCGGTCAGCAGCTTGGACGTAAGTTCCAGCTGTATGACATGACGAGCGATAAAAACATTAACTTCCGCTGATGCTTCACGCCGGGCGGCACTGCGTTTGCCCGGCCTACGGTTTTTGTAGGCCCGGTAAGCGCAGCGCCACCGGGCGAATCATAAGCGTCGCAGCAGCCTTGCCGGGTTCCCGGCATAGACACCTTTCTCGACAATCGATTTCGTCACCACGCTTCCCGCCCCAATAACCGCGCCGTCGCAAATGGAGACCGCCAGAATGGTGGCACCGCTGCCTATCGACACATCATTCCCGACGGTAATATGGCCCCAGCTGGCCCGGTCGGCGTTCGGTTTCCCCTCACGAAACATATCGTTGGCAAACATCACGCCATGGCCAACAAAGCAACGCTTACCAATGGTCACATACTCACAGATGAAGGTGTGCGACTGAATTTTGCTGTCGTCACCGATGCGCGAATTGCCCTGGATTTCAACAAACGGGCCGACGAATACGCCGTTGCCCAGTACACAGTCGTAAAGATTAGTGGGTTCATATACGGTCACATTGTCGCCGCAGGTCACGTTGCGAACCCCGGTTGGTTTACGATCCATCGGTTACCTCCCAACATAAAACATAATTAAAAAATATAGATCTCCGTCACATTTTTGCGTTATACAGAAACCTCGCCCTGGAGAATGAGGTGCTGTATGACATCCCTGACTCGCCCGCGCGTTGAGTTTATCTCAACTATCCTCCAGACCGTGCTGAACCTCGGTCTGTTGAGCCTTGGCCTGATACTGGTCGTCTTTTTGGGTAAAGAGACGGTGCATCTGGCGGATGTGCTGTTTGCCCCTGAACAAACCAGCAAATATGCGCTGGTGGAAGGCCTGGTGGTCTACTTTCTCTACTTTGAATTTATCGCCCTGATTGTGAAGTATTTTCAGTCCGGCTTTCACTTCCCGCTGCGTTATTTTGTCTACATTGGGATCACCGCGATAGTGCGGCTGATCATCGTCGATCATAAATCCCCGCTCGACGTGCTGATCTACTCGGCGGCGATCCTGCTGCTGGTGATCACCCTCTGGCTGTGTAACTCGAAGCGGCTGAAGCGCGAATAAAAAAATGGCGGCCCGGAGGCCGCCTAACAACAGTCACAAGTTGGGTCAATACAATACGTCTAAAGTTGAGGGTTGCAGTGGCATAACAAATGAAACTTAACCTTTCACACCGCCCGCCGTCAGGCCGTTGACCAGCCAGCGCTGCGCCAGCAGGAACACCACGGTAATCGGGATGGCGGAAAGTACGGCCGCCGCGGCAAAGTCGCCCCACAGGTAGTTTTGCGGGTTGAGGTATTGCTGCATACCGACGGCCAGGGTGTAGCTGTTCACATCGCGCAGTAACAGTGAGGCAACCGGTACTTCGGTGATCGCAGCGATAAACGACAGAATAAATACCACCGCCAGGATAGGCACCGACAGCGGCAGCAGCACCAGACGGAACGCCTGCCACGGGGTTGCGCCATCCAGCGCGGCGGCTTCTTCCAGCGAGCCGTCGATGGTTTCGAAATAGCCTTTAATGGTCCATACATGCAGTGCGATACCGCCAAGATAGGCGAAGATCACGCCGCCGTGGGTGTTCAGACCGATAAACGGTACGTACTGGCCCAGACGGTCAAACAAGGCATATAACGCCACCAGTGACAGCACGGCCGGGAACATCTGGAAAATCAGCATCCCTTTCAGCAGCGTTGCTTTGCCCGGGAAGCGCATGCGGGCGAAGGCGTAGGCGCAGGTGGTGGACAGCGCCACGATACCAATAGCGGTAATGCCTGCGATTTTCACTGAGTTCCACAGCCACAGCAGCACCGGGAACGGCGGCGGCGTGACGCGGCCATCGGCGTGTTCCACGCTGAAGCCCAGCGCGAGCTTCCAGTGCTCCCAGGAGATTTCGTCCGGGATCAGGCTCCCGGTGGCGAAGTTACCCGAACGCAGGGAGATGGCGATAACCATCAGCAGCGGGAACATGATCGCCGCGATAAAAATCAGCAGGCCTAAGTGCGTCGCCAGGAGGCGCAGTTTCTGAGATTTGGGTTGTACCATAGCCATGTTCAGTGCCCTCCTTAGTCAAATTTCATACGTGTGGCTTTCAGGTTCACAATCGCCAGAGCGCCGACCAGCAGGAAGATCAGGGTGGCAATCGCTGCCGCCAGACCGAAGTCCTGGCCGCCGCCGCCTTCGAAGGCGATACGGTAGGTGTAGCTTACGAGCAGGTCGGTATAGCCTGCTGGCGTTGTGGTGCCAAGGCGGTCCGGGCCACCGTTGGTTAACAGCTGAATCAGCACGAAGTTGTTAAAGTTAAAGGCGAAGCTGGCAATCATCAGCGGCGTCAGCGGCTTAATGAGCAGCGGCAGCGTAATCTTGAAGAAGTTCTGGAACGGGCCCGCGCCGTCCATCGCCGAGGCTTCGTACAGATCGTCCGGGATAGCCTTCAGCAGCCCCATGCACAGGATCATCATGTACGGATAACCGAGCCAGGTATTCACGATGATAATCATCGAGCGGGCGGTGGTCGGGTCGCTGAACCAGGCCGGTTTGATGCCGAACAGCGCGCTCAGCATCATGTTGATTTCACCGAAGCTCTGGTTAAACAGCCCTTTGAAAATCAGAATCGAGATAAACGACGGTACGGCGTAGGGCAGAATCAGCAGCACGCGGTAAATCGCTTTGCCTTTCAGGGATTCCCACTGCACCAGACAGGCTAGCACCATGCCCACGGCCACGGTCAGGATCACCGTCAGCACCGAGAAGACCACCGTCCAGACGAAGATGGCGAAGAACGGTTTCTGAATGCCTTCATCGGTAAACACGCGGGTAAAGTTGTCCCAGCCGATGGTGACGGTATAGCCAGGGCTGAGCTTGTCATCACCCCATTTTCCGTCAGCAGTAATGGACTGATAGAAACCAATGTCGTTGTTCGGACGATATTTCACGCCGCTCTGGTTGTTGGTCAGCGTGCCGTCGTCCGCCAGGGTATAAAGCGGCTGCGTGCCGGAGAACTGGCGCAGCGAGCTCATGGTCACTTTGCTTTCGTCTGGCAGCACGGCGGTGAGCTGGGTCAGCGCCTGACGGTTCTGGGTAATGACGCGCAGGTTGGCACGTTCACCTTCCGGCAGGGCCGGTGCCTCTTTTAAGGCCAGCTTCTGCTCGCCGCCAAATTTGAACGCGTCGGAGACATAGTACTTGCTGCTTGCTTCGTCAGTAAGCGCTAACTTCCACTCGTTACCGGCAGGATACAGGCCGAAGTTAAAGGTCTTGCCTGCCTGATATGAGCGATCCAGCAGGACCTGCTGCGCGCGTTCCTGCGCAAGCTGGTTGGTGCTGCTGTAGTTGGTAAACGCGATGGCAATGGTACAAATCAGCGGGAACAGGACAAACAGCCCCATCCCGGCCACGCCCGGGTAAACATAGCGCCAGGCATAGGCTTTACGATTAGCGAAAATATACAGGCCAGCAGAGCTTAAAATCAGCGTCATGATGGCAAACAGATATTCCCCTTGTACGTACATTAAAACAACAAGGTAACCCACCAGCAGACACAGCAGACCAATCGCTGACCACTTCAGCGCGTCGCTTTGCCACCAGCGTTTCTTTTTAATGACATCCATGGGGTTTTTCCTCTACAACGGTGGAAACTTATCGTCAGGTGGCGCTGCGCTTACCTGACCTACGGATCGTGCCGTAGTCGTAGGGCGGGTAAGCGCATGCGCCACCCGCCGTTTTTCAGACTTACTTAGTAATACGACCCTGAGCATCTTTCAGCGCGGCATCGACAGTCTGACGACCGCTTGCTGCGTTGATGACCGCGGTACGGGTGGCGTACCAGAACGCGGCCATCTGTGGGATGTTCGGCATGATTTCGCCTTTCTGGGCGTTATCCATGGTGGCCGCGATACGTGGATCTTTCGCCAGATGATCCTGGAAGGATTTCAGCGCAACGGCGCCCAGCGGTTTGTCCTTGTTCACTTCATCCAGACCCTGATCGGTCAGCAGGTAGTTTTCCAGGAACTCTTTCGCCAGCTCTTTGTTCGGGCTGGCGGCGTTGATACCCGCGCTCAGCACGCCAACGAACGGTTTAGACGGCTTGCCTTTGAAGATTGGCAGCAGCGTCACGCCATAGTTAATTTTGCTCTTGTCGATGTTGGTCCAGGCCCACGGACCGTTGATGGTCATCGCGGTTTCGCCTTTGTTGAACGCCGCTTCCGCGATGGAGTAGTCGGTATCCGCGTTCATGTGTTTGTTCTTGATCAGATCGACCAGGAAGGTCAGACCCGCTTTCGCGCCCGCGTTATCCACGCCCACGTCTTTCACGTCATACTTGCCGTTTTCAAACTTGAACGCGTAACCACCGTCGGCAGCAATCAGCGGCCAGGTGAAGTACGGCTCTTGCAGGTTGAACATCAGGGCGGATTTACCTTTCGCCTTCAGCTCTTTATCCAGTTTCGGGATCTCTTCCCAGGTTTTCGGCGGGTTTGGCACCAGGTCTTTGTTGTAAATCAGAGACAGGGCTTCAACCGCGACAGGGTAAGCGATCAGCTTGCCGTTATAGCGAACGGCATCCCAGGTGAATGGGAACAGCTTGTCCTGGAAAGCTTTGTCTGGCGTGACTTCAGCCAGCAGGCCAGACTGCGCGTAGCCCCCGAAACGGTCATGCGCCCAGAAGATAATGTCCGGGCCGTCGCCGGTTGCCGCAACCTGCGGGAACTTCTCTTCCAGCTTGTCCGGGTGTTCTACGGTCACTTTGATACCGGTGTCTTTCTCGAATTTTTTGCCCACTTCGGCCAGGCCGTTATAGCCCTTGTCGCCGTTAATCCAGATAACCAGCTTGCCTTCTTCAATTTTGGCGAGCGCTGGGGCGGAAACCATCATTGCTGCAAGGGCGGACAATGCGAAAACGCGTGCGCCAGTCTTGATATTCATATCTGCCATCCTTTTTGGTGATGTGCTCGTGGATACATAAGGTGGTTCAACGTGACTCAGTCTCCTTATTTGACATCCTCTTTCCATCCTCCCAATCCCTACGCCCCACCCCCCGTTTGTGTGATCTCCGTTGCATAAATTTAAGTTATGAGTGCTGGCGCACATAAAACCCCACCGAATTTTGCAGGCGGCTTCACGAATTTTGCCTCAGCCCTCCCACGCCGGTCGCAGAGCCTGCTCCCTCATCCTCCCGCCTCCTCCCCCATAAAAAAGCCGGGGGGTGGAGGATTCGGGAAAGTAATGGATACCCCATAGTGAACTTATCTTGAATGTTTCTGTCGGTGACAGGTTGTAACGAAGGGAGAAGGGCATGGCGAGCGTACAGCTGCGTAATGTAACGAAAGCCTGGGGTGACGTTGTGGTGTCGAAAGACATCAATCTGGACATCAACGAAGGCGAATTCGTGGTGTTTGTTGGCCCATCAGGCTGTGGTAAATCTACTCTGCTGCGTATGATTGCCGGTCTTGAAACCATCACCAGCGGCGACCTGCTGATCGGTGATACCCGAATGAACGACATCCCGCCTGCCGAACGTGGCGTAGGCATGGTGTTTCAGTCTTATGCACTCTATCCCCACCTTTCCGTTGCCGAGAACATGTCCTTTGGCCTGAAGCTGGCCGGCGCGAAGAAAGAGGTCATTAACCAGCGCGTGACGCAGGTGGCGGAAGTGTTACAGCTGGCTCACCTGCTGGAGCGTAAACCAAAAGCGCTTTCTGGTGGTCAGCGTCAGCGTGTGGCGATTGGCCGTACCCTGGTGGCCGAACCGCGCGTATTCCTGCTCGATGAACCGCTTTCTAACCTGGATGCCGCCCTGCGCGTCCAGATGCGTATTGAAATCTCCCGTCTGCACAAGCGTCTTGGCCGCACGATGATTTACGTCACCCACGATCAGGTCGAAGCGATGACCCTCGCCGACAAAATCGTGGTGCTGGATGCCGGCCGCGTAGCGCAGGTAGGTAAACCGCTGGAGCTGTACCACTACCCGGCAGACCGCTTTGTTGCGGGCTTTATTGGCTCGCCAAAGATGAACTTCCTGCCCGTCAAAGTGACCGCGACAGCCATTGAACAGGTACAGGTGGAGCTGCCAAACCGCCAGCAGGTCTGGCTGCCGGTCGACAGCGCCAACGTACAGGTTGGGGCGAACATGTCCCTCGGTATTCGTCCTGAGCATCTGCTGCCGAGCCACATCGCTGATGTGACCCTGGAAGGTGACGTTCAGGTCGTCGAACAGCTTGGTCACGAAACACAGATTCATATCCAGATCCCCGCCATCCGTCAGAACCTGGTCTACCGCCAGAATGACGTGGTGTTGGTAGAAGAGGGTGCCACATTCGCTATCGGCTTGCCGCCAGAGCGTTGCCATCTGTTCCGTGAGGATGGCACTGCATGTCGTCGGTTGCACAAAGAGCCAGGCGTTTAAGCAATCCCAAAAGAAGACACGAAACCGACAGGTGAAGTGTTCAAAGAAAAGCAATGATCTCAGGAGATAGAATGATGATTACTCTGCGCAAACAAGTCCCTCTGGCAATCGCCGTTGCGGCAGGCATCCTGTCTGCCCAGGCAGGCGCCGTGGACTTTAAAGGTTATGCTCGTTCCGGCATTGGCTGGACCGGGAGTGGCGGTGAACAACAATGTTTTGCTACGACAGGTACTGGCGGGACTAAATACCGTCTCGGTAACGAATGTGAAACCTATGCGGAATTAAAACTGGGCCAGGAAGTGTGGAAAGAGGGCGATAAGAGCTTCTACTTCGACACCAACGTCGCGTATTCCGTCTCTCAGCAGAACGACTGGGAATCCACCAGCCCAGCCTTCCGTGAAGCTAACGTGCAGGGTAAAAACCTCATTGACGCACTGCCAGGTTCTACTATCTGGGCCGGTAAGCGCTTCTATCAGCGTCATGACGTTCACATGATCGACTTCTACTACTGGGATATTTCAGGTCCTGGTGCGGGTATCGAAAACATCGACCTGGGCTTCGGTAAGCTCTCTCTGGCCGCAACCCGTTCTTCTGAAGCGGGCGGCTCAGCGACCTTTGCCGATCGTGACGCGCTGGGTAACCGTATTTATGACAACCTGGTACCGAACGATGTCTTCGACGTCCGTTTAGCACAGATGCAGGTCAACGAAGGCGGTACGCTGGAGTTCGGTGTTGATTATGGTCACACCAATATTCCAGATGACTACTACCTGCAGCCTGGCGCGTCTAAAGACGGCTGGATGTTCACCGCTGAACATACCCAGAGCATGCTGAAGGGCTTTAACAAGTTTGTGCTGCAGTACGCAACTGACTCTATGACCTCCAACGGCAAAGGCCGTCCGGAAGGTGGTAGCATCAACAACAACGGCGACATGTGGCGTGTGCTGGACCACGGTGCGATCTCTCTGGGCGACTCCTGGGATCTGATGTACGTGGGTATGTACCAGGACATCAACCTGGATAACAACAACGGCACCAAATGGTGGACCGTCGGTGTTCGTCCTATGTACAAATGGACGCCAATCATGAGTACCCTGCTGGAAGTGGGCTACGACAACGTCAAGTCTCAGAAAACTGACGACACTAACAGCCAGTACAAAATTACCCTGGCACAGCAATGGCAGGCTGGCGACAGCATCTGGTCCCGTCCGGCTATCCGTGTCTTCGCAACCTACGCGAAATGGGATGAGAAATGGGGCTACGCGAACGGCGACTCCGGTGCAGGCTATGACTCTGGTATTGCATACAGCGACACGTCCGCAAAAACCTTCAGCCGCGGCGACTCTGATGAGTGGACCTTCGGTGCCCAGATGGAAATCTGGTGGTAATTCGTTAGACCTGACGTAATGACCTAAAAGAGGGGCGCAAGCCCCTCTATCCTTAGGGTGCTGCGCGCTATTGCCTGGCCACCGCAGTGCTCACGCTATCAGAGGTAATAACAATGAAAATGAAGAAAAGTCTCGTCGCGCTGTGCCTCTCTGCGGGGCTGATGGCCTGTGTTCCGGCGGTCTCCTTTGCAGACGTGAATTTCGTACCACAAAATACCAGCGCTGCGCCGGCTATCCCGGCGGCGGCGCTCCAGCAGCTGACATGGACGCCTGTTGATCAATCCAAAACCCAGTCGACACAGCTTTCTACGGGCGGTCAGCAGCTGAACGTGCCTGGGATCACCGGGCCTGTTGCCGCCTATAGCGTGCCGGCCAACATTGGTGAGCTGACCCTGACGCTGACCAGCGAAGTGAACAAGCAAACCAGCGTCTTTGCGCCAAACGTGCTGATTCTGGATCAGAATCTGACGCCATCTGCTTTCTTCCCAAGCGAGTACTTTAGCTACCAGGAGCCTGGCGTCATGAGCGCCGATCGTCTGGAAGGCAAAATGCGTCTGACGCCAGCGCTGGGACAGCAGAAGATCTATGTTCTGGTTTTCACGACTGAAAAAGATCTCCAGCAGACCACTAAGCTTATCGATCCGGCAAAAGCCTACGCCAAAGGAACGGGTAACTCTGTTCCGGATATCCCGGATCCGTTAGCGCGCCACGTCACCGACGGCCTGCTCAAGCTGAAAGTCTCAACGAACAATGCGTCCAGCGTGCTGGTCGGCCCGCTGTTTGGCTCGTCCGGTACCGGCCCTGTCACTGTAGGTAACACTGCTGCTCCTGCCTATACCGCGCCAGCTGCCACGGCAGCCGCACCGGTGGCGACCGCAGCGCCTGCCCCGGCGAAGAAAGCTGAGCCGGTTCTGAACGACACCGAAGAGTACTTCAACAACGCCATTAAGCAGGCGGTGAAGCGCGGCGATGTCGATAAAGCGCTGAAACTGCTTGATGAAGCCGAACGTTTAGGTTCAACCACTGCCCGTTCCACCTTTATCAGCAGTGTAAAAGGCAAGGGGTAACCGTTTCCCCACAGTGCTGATTTGTTAGTAGTTTGGTGCGCCTGAGTGGGCGCACTTTTTTTCGTATCCGCCAGGCTGTTGCGCCCATGTTGCGATCGTGATCGTTAAATAACGTTTGGCCCCCCTCAATCCGTGTTTCTGCGATACAATGCCATTACGTTATGTATCGGAGAGTCTGGCATGTCACACCCTGCGCTAACGCAACTGCGTGCGCTGCGCTATTTCGACCAAATACCTGCGCTTGATCCGCAGCAACTGGACTGGCTGTTGCTGGAAGATTCCATGACGAAACGTTTTGAGCAACAGGGTAAAACGGTCACGGTGACCCTGATTCAGGAAGGGTTTGTCTCTGGCGATGAGATCGCCAGCGAGCTGCCGCTGCTGCCGCAAGAGCCACGCTACTGGCTGCGCGAAATTTTACTTTGTGCTGATGGTGAGCCATGGCTTGCCGGACGGACGGTGGTGCCCGAGTCCACCCTTTCCGGGCCAGAACTGGCGCTGCAACGTCTGGGGAAAACGCCGCTGGGGCGTTACCTTTTCACCTCGTCTGAGCTTACCCGGGATTTTATTGAGATTGGTCGTGATGCCGAACTGTGGGGGCGTCGTTCCCGCCTTCGCCTGAGCGGTAAGCCGTTAATTCTGACGGAGCTTTTTTTACCGGCATCACCGTTGTACTAAGAGGAAGAAAAAATGGAGTGGAGCCTGACGCAGAATAAGCTGCTGGCGTATCACCGCTTAATGCGTACTGATAAACCCATCGGCGCGTTGCTGCTGCTGTGGCCGACCCTGTGGGCGTTGTGGGTGGCCACGCCGGGCGTGCCGCCGCTGTGGATCCTGGGCGTGTTCGTTGCCGGCGTCTGGCTGATGCGCGCGGCGGGCTGCGTGGTGAATGACTATGCCGATCGTAAATTCGACGGCCATGTTAAGCGTACTGCCGGTCGTCCGTTACCCAGCGGGCAGGTCACCGGGAAAGAAGCCCGCGTGCTGTTCATCATTCTGGTGCTGCTCTCTTTCCTGCTGGTGTTAACCCTCAACACCATGACCATTCTGCTTTCCGTGGCGGCGCTGGCGTTGGCCTGGGTGTATCCGTTTATGAAGCGCTATACCCACCTGCCCCAGGTGGTGCTGGGCGCGGCGTTTGGCTGGTCGATTCCGATGGCGTTTGCGGCGGTTAGTGAGTCCTTACCGCTCAGCTGCTGGCTGATGTTCCTGGCGAACATTCTCTGGGCCGTGGCGTATGACACGCAATACGCGATGGTAGACCGCGACGATGACCTGAAAATTGGCATCAAATCCACCGCCATCCTCTTTGGTCGTCAGGACAAGCTGATTATCGGTATCCTGCAGGTCGCGGTACTGGCGCTGATGGTTGCGATCGGTCGCCTGAACGGGCTGAACTGGGAGTTTTACTGGTCCGTGCTGGTGGCGGGACTGCTGTTTGCGTACCAGCAAAAGCTGATTGCGAAGCGTGAACGTGACGCCTGTTTTAAAGCGTTTATGAATAATAACTACGTCGGTCTGGTGCTGTTTTTAGGCCTGGCGATGAGCTATTTCTTATAAAAAAGTCGGGTGGCGGCTTCGCCTTGCCCGATCTGCGCGTTAGCAGAACATGTAGGCCCGGTAAGCGTCAGCGCCACCGGGCGTTTTTTTACCGGCGGCGCAGCAGCCGAAGCGCGTTCGCCGTCACCAGCACCGTTGCCCCGGTATCCGCCAGCACCGCCAGCCACAGTCCGGTCATGCCGAGCAGGGTCGTCACCAGGAAAATCCCTTTCAGACCGAGCGCAATGCCGATGTTTTGTCGGATGTTGGCCCGCGTCGCCCGCGCCAGGCTAATCATCTGCGCCAGCCCGGTCAGGCGGTTGTGGGTCAATGCCGCGTCGGCGGTCTCCAGCGCTACGTCGGTACCGCTGCCCATCGCAATACCAATGGTGGAGGCTTTCATCGCCGGGGCATCGTTAATCCCGTCACCGACCATCGCCAGCGGAGCGCGAACGTTCAGCTCCGTTACCGCGCTGACCTTATCCGCAGGCAGTAATCCGGCTTTAAACTCCAGACCCAGCTCACCGGCAATCGCTGCCGCCGCGCGAGGGTTATCGCCGGTGAGAATAACGCCCTGCACGTCCAGCTTGTGCAGCGCCGCCACGGCTTCTTTTGCGTCATCGCGCAGGGTATCGCGCAGCGCCAGCAACCCTTTCGCGACGCCGTCCTGCATCACGGTCACGACGGTTTGTCCGGTCTGTTCTAACGCCTCAACCTCTGGATTGGACGACTTGCCCGCCGCGACAATCAGCACCTTTTTACCCTCGACGACAGCCTCAATCCCTGACCCAACCAGCGCCCGCTGGGCGGTTGCCGGAGGGATGTTCAGCCCGCGCGCCTGCGCTTCACGCACAATCGCCTGCGCCAGCGGGTGAGTGGAACCCTGTTCAACGGCGGCGGCCAGCGTAAGCAACGCATTTTCACTGATGTCCTGCGGATACACGCCGGTTACCTGCGGCTTGCCGACGGTCAGCGTGCCGGTTTTATCGAAGGCGATGTGCTGGACCTGGCTCAGCTGCTCCAGCGCCGCGCCGCCCTTAATCAGCGCCCCGCGACGTGCCGCCGCCGCCAGGCCTGACGTAATCGCCGCCGGGGTGGAAATCACCAGCGCGCACGGGCAGCCAATCAGCAGCAGCGTCAGCCCTTTATAAATCCAGCCCTCCCACGGCGCGCCAAAGAACAGCGGTGGGACGACGGTGACCAGCAGGGCAACCAGCATGATGGCAGGGGTATAAATCCGGCTGAAGCGATCGATAAAGCGTTCGACCGGCGCGCGGCGCTCCTCTGCCTCTTCAATCAGCTTCAGGATACGGTCGATGGCGCTGTCGCCCGGCTCGGAAAGCACGGTGAGCTGCACCAGACGGTCGACGCTGGTGGCACCCGCAGGCACTTTTTCACCCGCGGCACGCTCTACCGGAATGGATTCCCCGGTCAGGGCGCTTTCATCAAAGCTTGCGGTTGCGGTAAGCAGCGCGCCGTCGGCGGGCAGACGCCCCCCCGCAGCCACTTCAATCACGTCGCCCGGGCGCAGCGTGTTGATGGCGACCGTTTCACGCGTGCCGTTTATCACGCGAGTGGCGGTTTCCGGCTTCAGCGCCATCAGCGCGCTGACCCCTTTACGCGCCCGGCTCGCCGCCCAGCCTTCAAGACGTTCGCCGATTAAGAACAGCAGCAGCACCATCGCCGCTTCTGCCGTCGCGCCAATGAACAGCGCGCCGATCGCCGCCACGCTCATCAGCGTTTCGATGGCAAACCAGCTGCCGCTTTTCATCAGGCGCAGCGCCTGACGGGCAATCGGGAACAGCCCGACCAGCGTGGTGGCGATAAACGCCAGATTGCCGAACGGGTGGTTAATCTGCTCAAGACCCCAGCTCAGGGCCATCATGATGATGAGGGTAATGAGCGGCAGGTTTTCTTTCAGGGAGGCGGTTTTTTCAACGGGTGCCGTTTCGCTGCGCAGGGTATAGCCCGCCTTGCTGACGGCGGTTTCAACCTGCTTGCTGACGTCGTTATCGGCGCTAACCAGCAGCTTTTCGGTGGCGAACAGCACCTGAACGTGGCTCACGCCCGGCACTTGTTTGACGGCGTTTTCCACTTTGCGGGCGCAGGCCGCGCAGTCCATGCCGTTGACGACCCAGCTGTAGCGGTTGCCGCTTTCAGGCAGCATTTCAGTTTGCGTTTCGCACGCGCCTTCGCAGCAGCACTCGTCTTTCGACGGAACCGGACTGAGCTTAAGTGCCGAGAATTGAGGAACTTTTTTAGGTATTTCTGGAGTCGACATGGCAGTCTCCGGCAATGATAATTTTCTCATTAACCGCAGCATACACTCTGGAGTCGACTCCAGAGTCAAGCGCTATTTAGATATACAGCGAACGCACAATCAGGAAGTGCCCGGCAAAGTAACACGCGGAGGCAATCGCGTTATCCGCCCGGAAGCGGCGGCGATAGTGGCTGCCCAGCCAGACGATATTCCCGATCAGCAGCAGCGCGGCACCGAAGAACGCGGACATTGCCGGAGCGGTCGGACGGAAGAACCACAGCTCGCCCGCCAGCCACACCATTACCAGGGTCATGGCGATAAACGTACAGACCGGCAAACGCATCTCTTCCAGACGTGACCAAATCACCGCAATCAGCAGGGCACCAATCACCAGCAGCACCAGCGGCAACGGCCAGAAGAAGGAGAGCGTCATCTGGCTGGCAAAGTAGATGGTATACAGCAGATGGGAGAGGAAGAACGCCCCAACGGCGTAGAGCAGACGCTGGCGGGGGAGCAGAGTCAGCGCATCGCCTATCAGGGACGCACACAGCCCGGCGAGCACCAGATAGCTGACGGCGTTAAACATCGGCGCTTGCCAGGCCAGCAGCAGCAGGAGCAACAGCGTAACCGGTTTAAACAACCAGCGCTGCCAGGTGGGACCGCGGTAGGACGCATCGACATAAAGCCATGCGGAAAAACAGACAGCGATAAATGACCAAAGCATATTAACTCCCTGTATCTGTTAAGTCTGAATAATCAGTTTCTGATCCAGTGTAGTGACGCGGGCGGGCGTTTGGCAATGCCGGTACAGGCAAGGTATCCTGAATTCCGCAAAATCTGATGGGATTATCGAATGAGCAAGATGCCGCTTTTTTTCATTATCGTGGTGGCGATTATCATTATTGCCGCCTCGTTCCGTTTTGTGCAGCAGCGCCGCGAGAAGGCGGATAACGACGCCGCGCCGCTGATGCAAAAGCGCGTGGTGGTGACGAACAAGCGTGAGAAACCGCTCAACGACCGCCGCTCGCGCCAGCAGCAGGTGACGCCTGCGGGCACAGCAATACGCTATGAAGCGAGCTTTAAGCCGGAAACGGGCGGCCTGGAGATGACCTTCCGCCTTGAGGCGCAGCAGTACCATCAGCTGACGGTGGGAGAGAAAGGAACGCTGAGCTACAAAGGGTCGCGGTTTGAAGGGTTTGAACCGGAGCGGTAATGCCGGGCGGCACTGCGTTTGCCCGGCCTAAGGGGTTTCGTAGGCCCGGTAAGCGCAGCGCCACCGGGCAATTAAACGCACCTTACTTCTTCACCTGCGCCTTAAACTTCTTCATCCACACCAGCAGTTCAAACACGCCGAAAATAAAGACGCGCAGCTGCTGCCATCCGGTCATTTGCGGGCCGTCTTTCGGCAGGCCGTTTTTCAGCATCACCATTTGCAGGGCGTGCATGAACGACGTAAAAATCAGCGCCACGTTAACGAAAATGTTCATCGGACGCGGGAACGGGTGCACAAGATTTAAAATCAAAAATGCCCAGACGCCCAGCATCAGCAAACGTCCCAGGTTAATCAGTACCGGCATCGGAGCCTCCTTGTGCCTGACGGTGATACAGACGATAAGCAACCTGACCCGCGACTTTTTCACGGTGCAGATCCCAGTGAGTGGGAACCGGCGGTAAACCGTTTTCCACTTCGCTTTCAACGTAAATTAGCGCGTCATCCGCCAGCCAGCCGTTTTGCTCCAGCAGGGATAACGTCTCCTCCAGCAGCCCCTTGCGGAACGGCGGGTCGACAAACACCACGTTATGCGGCGTGCCTTTCTGCGCAAGAAAACTCAGCGTGTTGGTGTTCACGACTTTGGCGTTGCTCGCCTTCAGCGTCGCCAGATTTTGCTGCAGCGTCTGCGCCACGCCGCGCTCCATCTCCAGCAGCGTGGCGCTGGCGGCATAGCGCGACAGCGCTTCCAGCCCGAGCGCACCGCTTCCGGCGAAGCAGTCCAGGCAGTGGGCGTCTACCATTGACGGGGCCAGCCAGTTAAACAGCGTCTCGCGCACGCGGTCGGTAGTAGGGCGTAAACCGGGGCTATCCGGCACCGGTAATTTCCGGCCTCGCCACTGACCGCCGATAATACGAATTTGACCGGCCGGGGCGCGGTTGGGTTTCTTCATCTCAGGAAAGCTCTGTTAACAATTGGCCTGCGATTGCGGGCGGTGATGTCAATTAAGTAAAGTGTTAGACTATTTCATCATTTTTTTAGCTTCCATGTATATAGCGCCGCGAGGAGTGTAGTCGCAGATGGCAAAACAAAAAAAACGTGGCTTCTTTTCCTGGCTGGGCTTCGGTGAAAAAGAGCAAGAAACAGAACAGAAAACCGAAGAGCAACAAGCCGTTGAAGAGCAGTCACAGCCTGAAACGCCTGTAGAAACCGCCGCGGTAGTCGACGCGGAAGAAACGGCGCACAGCAAAGAAGAGATTGAATCCTTTGCAGAAGAGGTGGTTGAGGTCACTGAACAGGTTCAGGAGAGCGAGAAGCCAGAGCCGGTTGTCATCGAGGCCGTTGCCGAAGCGCCGCAGGCTGTAATCGAGCGCGAAGAGCTGCCGCTGCCGGAAGAGGTGAAAGCCGAAGAGGTGTCTGCCGAAGAGTGGCAGGCCGAAGCGGAAACCGTTGAAATCGTTGAGGCGGTGGAAGAAGAAGCGGCACTTGAGCCAGAACTGACCGACGAAGAGCTGGAAGCCCAGGCGCTGGCAGCGGAAGCGGCTGAAGAAGCGGTCATCGTCGTGCCGGTGGAAGAAGAACCGGAAGAAGAGATCGTTCAGGAGCAGGAAAAACCGACCAAAGAAGGTTTCTTCGCACGCCTGAAGCGCAGCCTGCTCAAAACCAAAGAAAACTTAGGTTCCGGATTTATCAGTCTTTTCCGCGGCAAGAAGATCGACGACGATCTCTTTGAAGAGCTGGAAGAACAGCTGCTGATTGCGGACGTCGGCGTGGAAACCACCCGTAAGATCATCGCCAACCTGACCGAAGGGGCGAGCCGCAAACAGCTGCGCGACGCCGAAGCGCTGTACGGTCTGCTGAAAGACGAGATGGGCGAAATTCTCGCAAAAGTTGACGAACCGCTTAATATTGAAGGCAAAACGCCATTTGTTATTCTGATGGTTGGCGTGAACGGCGTGGGTAAAACCACCACCATCGGCAAGCTGGCGCGTCAGTTCGAGCAGCAGGGGAAATCGGTGATGCTGGCGGCGGGCGATACCTTCCGTGCGGCGGCGGTTGAGCAGCTGCAGGTTTGGGGCCAGCGCAACAACATTCCGGTGATTGCCCAGCATACCGGCGCGGATTCCGCATCCGTGATCTTCGACGCCATCCAGGCGGCGAAGGCGCGCAACGTGGACGTGCTGATTGCCGATACCGCAGGGCGTTTGCAGAACAAATCGCACCTGATGGAAGAGTTGAAGAAAATCGTTCGCGTCATGAAGAAGCTGGACGAAGACGCACCGCATGAAATTATGCTGACCATTGATGCCAGCACCGGACAGAACGCCATCAGCCAGGCGAAGCTGTTCACTGAAGCGGTAGGACTGACGGGGATCGCGCTGACCAAGCTGGACGGCACCGCGAAAGGCGGGGTGATCTTCTCCGTGGCCGATCAGTTCGGCATTCCTATCCGTTACATCGGTGTGGGCGAGCGTATTGAGGATTTGCGTCCGTTTAAAGCGGACGACTTTATTGAGGCATTATTTGCCCGAGAGGACTAACAATGATTCGCTTTGAACACGTCAGCAAGGCCTATCTCGGTGGGAGACAAGCGCTGCAGGGGGTGACATTCCACCTGCAGCCGGGCGAGATGGCATTCCTGACCGGCCATTCCGGCGCGGGGAAAAGTACCCTGCTCAAGCTTATCTGTGGGATCGAGCGGCCAAGCGCCGGGAAAATCTTTTTCGGTGGCCATGAGATCAGCCGCCTGAAAAACCGCGAAGTGCCGTTCCTGCGTCGTCAGATCGGCATGATTTTCCAGGATCACCACCTGCTGATGGATCGCACCGTTTTCGATAACGTGGCCATTCCGCTGATTATTGCCGGCGCCAGCTATGACGATATCCGCCGCCGCGTTTCTGCGGCGCTGGATAAGGTCGGGCTGCTGGACAAAGCGAAGAACTTCCCGATCCAGCTCTCCGGCGGTGAGCAGCAGCGCGTGGGCATCGCCCGCGCGGTGGTGAACAAGCCTGCGGTGCTGCTGGCGGATGAACCAACCGGTAACCTGGACGATGCCCTGTCCGAAGGGATTTTGCGTCTGTTTGAGGAATTCAACCGCGTAGGGGTCACGGTATTGATGGCGACGCACGACATCGGGCTCATTTCCCGTCGTTCGTACCGCATGCTGACCCTGAGCGACGGGCATTTGCACGGAGGCCACGGTGAACAAGCGTGATGCAATGAACCAGATTCGGCAGTTCGGGAACCGGTTTGACCGTTTCCGTAAGCCGCAGGGCGGTGGTGACGGCAATCGTAATGCGCCGAAGCGCCAGAAGGCCGCGCCAAAACCGGCCTCCCGTAAAACCAACGTGTTTAACGAGCAGGTGCGCTACGCCTTCCACGGCGCGCTGCAGGACCTGAAAAGCAAACCGCTGGCGACGTTCCTGACGGTGATGGTGATTGCCATCTCCCTGACGCTGCCAAGCGTCTGCTATATGGTCTATAAAAACGTCAACCAGGCGGCTTCTCAGTATTATCCGTCCCCGCAGATCACGGTCTATATGGATAAAGCGCTCGACGATAATGCCGCGGCGCAGGTGGTTGGGCAAATCCAGGCCGAGCAGGGCGTGGAGAAGGTCAACTATCTCTCACGCGAAGACGCGCTGGGCGAGTTCCGTAACTGGTCAGGCTTTGGCGGCGCGCTGGATATGCTCGAAGAGAACCCGCTGCCCGCCGTGGCGGTGGTGATCCCGAAGCTGGATTTCCAGGGGACCGATTCGCTTAACACCCTGCGCGATCGCATCACGCGCATTAAGGGCATTGATGAAGTGCGCATGGATGACAGCTGGTTTGCGCGTCTCTCTGCCCTGACCGGGCTGGTAGGACGCGTCGCGGCGATGATTGGCGTGCTGATGGTGGCGGCGGTCTTCCTCGTCATCGGCAACAGCGTACGCCTGAGCATCTTTGCCCGTCGCGATACCATCAACGTGCAGAAACTGATTGGGGCAACGGATGGCTTCATCCTCCGACCGTTCCTTTACGGCGGTGCATTGCTCGGTTTTTCCGGCGCATTTCTTTCACTGATATTGTCAGAAATTTTGGTGATGCGGCTTTCTTCCGCCGTGACTGAAGTGGCGCAGGTTTTCGGAACGAAGTTTGATATCAGTGGCTTAGGATTCGATGAGTGCCTGTTACTGCTGCTGGTTTGCTCGATGATTGGGTGGGTGGCCGCATGGCTGGCAACCGTTCAACATTTACGTCACTTTACTCCCGACTAATAAAAGCGTGATATAATCTTTCCCTGCACCGAGATGTTCGCTCTGCAGGGAAAGCGTCCCTGTCGTCGCTTCCCCTGTTTTCATTTCCATGTCACATTTTGTGCGTAATTTATTCACCGTTGCACCTGGAACTTGTGGATAAAATCACTGTCTGATAAAAGAGTGAATGCTAATCTCGTTGCTCAAACGCTTTGGCATGGTTGTTGCCTGACGGGGACGACCTGGACCAGAAGAAACATTGAGAGGAATGAATGACCAAAGAAATGCAAACTTTAGCTTTAGCCCCTGTTGGTAACCTGGAATCTTACATCCGGGCTGCGAACACCTGGCCGATGTTAACGGCCGAGGAAGAAAAGGAGCTTGCTGAAAAGCTGCATTACCAGGGCGATCTGGAAGCAGCTAAGACGCTGATCCTGTCTCACCTGCGCTTTGTTGTTCACGTTGCTCGTAATTATGCGGGCTACGGCCTGCCGCAGGCGGACTTGATTCAGGAAGGTAACATCGGCCTGATGAAGGCTGTACGTCGCTTCAACCCGGAAGTGGGTGTTCGACTGGTCTCCTTCGCCGTGCACTGGATCAAAGCTGAAATTCACGAATACGTGCTGCGCAACTGGCGTATCGTGAAAGTCGCCACGACAAAAGCGCAGCGCAAACTGTTCTTCAACCTGCGTAAAGCCAAGCAGCGTCTGGGCTGGTTCAATCAGGATGAAGTGGAAATGGTGGCGCGCGAGCTGGGCGTAACCAGCAAAGACGTGCGTGAGATGGAATCCCGTATGGCCGCGCAGGACATGACCTTTGATATGTCCTCCGACGACGACGCATCTGACAGCCAGCCGATGGCACCGGTTCTGTATCTGCAGGATAAAACCTCTAACTTTGCTGACGGCATCGAAGAGGATAACTGGGAAGATCAGGCCGCGAACAAGCTGACCCATGCGATGGAAGGCCTCGACGAACGTAGCCAGGATATTATCCGCGCCCGCTGGCTGGACGAAGACAACAAGTCCACGCTGCAGGAGCTGGCCGACCGCTACGGCGTTTCTGCGGAACGTGTCCGTCAGCTTGAAAAGAACGCCATGAAAAAACTTCGCGCCGCTATCGAAGCGTAATTTCCGCGAAGTACACCGAGAACCCTCGAATGCAAATTCGGGGGTTTTGTTTTTTTAGCGCCCGCTCTGGCGAATTCCCTCCCCCTGGCAAACACTTACTGATGCGCTAAGCAGGCGACTTTCTCAGGGGGACAGGGTGAAAAATAACGAACTGAACGACCGGCGTTTACAGGCGACGCCGCGCGGCATCGGCGTGATGTGTAATTTCTATGCCGACAAAGCCGAAAACGCCACGGTGTGGGACGTGGAAGGCAACGAGTACATCGACTTCGCCGCCGGGATCGCGGTGCTGAATACCGGCCATCGCCATCCAAAAGTCATTTCCGCCATTGAAAAGCAACTCCACGCATTTACCCATACGGCGTACCAGATTGTACCGTATGAGAGCTATGTCGCGCTTGCCGAGCGCATCAACCAGCGCGTCCCCGTTGACGGTCCCGCCAAAACCGCCTTCTTCTCTACGGGCGCAGAGGCGGTCGAAAACGCGGTCAAAATCGCCCGGGCGTACACCAAACGTCCCGGCCTTATCACTTTCGGCGGCGCGTTCCACGGCCGCACCTTTATGACCATGGCGCTGACCGGCAAAGTGGCGCCGTACAAGCTCGGCTTTGGCCCGTTCCCCGGTTCGGTGTATCACGCGCAGTATCCGAATGAACTGCACGGCGTCAGCACGGCGGAAGCGTTGAAAAGCCTGGAGCGTATCTTTAAAGCGGATATCGCCCCTGATCAGGTCGCGGCCATTATTCTCGAACCGGTTCAGGGAGAGGGCGGTTTCAACATTGCGCCAGCTGATTTTATGCAGGCGCTGCGCGCTCTGTGCGACACCCACGGTATTTTGCTGATTGCCGACGAGGTGCAAAGCGGCTTCGCCCGTACCGGCAAGCTGTTCGCGATGGAACACCACTGCGTGAAGCCCGATCTGATCACCATGGCGAAAAGCCTGGCGGGCGGCATGCCGCTTTCGGCGGTATCGGGCCGTGCGGAGGTGATGGACGCACCGGCGCCGGGCGGGCTGGGCGGTACTTACGCCGGTAACCCGCTGGCAATTGCGGCGGCGCATGCCGTGCTCGACGTGATTGATGAAGAGGATCTCTGCACGCGCTCGGCGCATCTCGGCCATCACCTGGTGGAAGTGCTGAATAAGGCGAAGGAACACTGCCCGTATATCGCTGACATTCGCGCGCAAGGCTCGATGGTGGCGGTGGAGTTTAACGACCCGCAAACGGGTCAGCCTTCGCCGGAATTTACCCGCCAGGTTCAGGATCGCGCGTTGCAGGAAGGGCTGCTTCTTCTGAGCTGCGGCGTCTACGGTAACGTCATTCGTTTCCTCTATCCGCTGACTATCCCTGAAGCGCAGTTCCGCAAAGCGCTGGACATTATCTCCGCGTCGCTGACACGTTAAAGCCACATGCCCGGCGAAAACCCTGCCGGGCTTATCATATATTCATTTCAAATTAGCTATTCCAAAATCATAAAAATCGGGTATGTTTTAGCAGAGTATGCTGAAAAAGCGCGGACAGCACACCTATAACTGAAATAAAGCGCTGCACAACAACATCACAACAATCGTAATAACCATAATAATGGGGAATCTCAGGATGAACATGAAGGGTAAAGCGTTACTGGCAGGATGTATCGCGTTGGCATTCAGCACCATGGCACAGGCAGACATCAAGGTGGCTGTTGTTGGCGCAATGTCCGGTCCGGTAGCACAGTACGGCGACCAGGAATTTACCGGCGCTGAGCAGGCGGTTGCAGACATTAATGCTAAGGGCGGTATCAAAGGCGAAAAACTGCAGATCGTAAAATATGATGATGCCTGTGACCCGAAACAAGCGGTCGCGGTGGCGAACAAAGTGGTGAACGACGGGATCAAGTACGTTATCGGTCACCTGTGCTCTTCTTCAACTCAGCCAGCGTCTGACATCTACGAAGACGAAGGTATTCTGATGATCACCCCGGCAGCGACCGCACCAGAGCTGACCGCGCGTGGCTACAAGCTGACCCTGCGCACCACCGGTCTGGACTCTGACCAGGGTCCAACCGCGGCGAAATACATCGTTGAAAAAGTGAAGCCGAAGCGCATTGCTATCGTTCATGACAAGCAGCAGTACGGTGAAGGTCTGGCGCGTTCAGTGCAGGACAACCTCAAGAAAGCGAATGCTGACGTGGTGTTCTTCGACGGGATCACTGCCGGTGAGAAAGACTTCTCCACCCTGGTGGCGCGTCTGAAGAAAGAGAATATTGATTTCGTTTACTACGGTGGCTATCACCCGGAAATGGGCCAGATCCTGCGCCAGGCGCGCGCTGCGGGCCTGAAAACCCAGTTTATGGGGCCGGAAGGCGTGGCGAACGTTTCCCTGTCTAACATTGCAGGTGAATCAGCCGAAGGCCTGCTGGTAACCAAACCGAAGAACTACGACCAGGTCCCTGCGAACAAACCTATCGTGGATGCCATCAAGGCGAAGAAACAGGATCCAAGCGGCGCGTTCGTCTGGACCACCTACGCGGCGCTGCAGTCTCTGCAGGCGGGCCTGAACCAGTCAGCCGATCCGGCAGAGATTGCCACCTGGCTGAAAGCGAACACCGTCGAGACCGTCATGGGTCCACTCTCCTGGGACGCGAAGGGCGACCTGAAGGGCTTCGAGTTCGGCGTGTTTGACTGGCATGCGAACGGGACGGCGACCGACGCCAAATAATTTTCCCGTCGCCTTTCGCGCCGCAGGTGCGTTAGCTGCGTTATTCAACCCCGGTCACTTACTTAAGTAAGCTCCCGGGGATTTCATAACTTGCCGCCTTCCTGCAACACGAAATGCTTGGGAAAATGCGGGAGATAATGTAGGCCGGGTAAGGCGCAGCCGCCACCCGGCTTTCTTTTAGCGCTTCTCCCACCCGCTCTCCTGCGCCGTAAACCCTAACGCCTGCATAAACGCCGCCATCACGCCGCGGTCTTCCACGCCCACGTCAGCCATCCACCATGAGGTCACGCTCGGGTTTTCACGGATCACTTCTTCAATTAAATACTGTCCCACACCGCGACGACGGGTGACGTCACGCACGCGCAGCGAGTCCAGCGCCCCTTCTGTACCGCTCAGGGTCACGCGAACCGCAGCCAGCAGGCGTTCGTTAAAACGCGCGGCATAAATACGGTGGGTCTCATCAACGCGTAGCGACGAAGGGGAATATTCCGGCCAGATCTTGCCCAGGTCGATATGATCCTGGTCGCTAAAGGTCACCAGACGCACGATAGTCAGTTTCATTAGCTACTTGTCCAAATCAAATTGAGTAGAGGCAGTGTACTCAATTTATTCACTCAGCGGCTTCCTCTTTTTATTCTCATTAACCAGGTGATTAGTTTTTTGGCAACGCAATGGGCAGTTTGAAAACACATGGATCGAAAAATAAGCAGAATTTTAACCTGAATGGTAGTGATTTATTCGGCGCTTTGTACCGTTATTTTATGCTGCAAACTGCACTTTTATTTGTTTATCTCTGCCTGATTTCAGAATATTATCTTTGCTTAATCGCCTGAAAAATAGAGATTTTAGTCTGGTTTTTGACAAAAACCTGCGCTAAACCATTAAAGGCACTGGTAAAAATAGCGTTGTTCATTAAAAGTACAGAATGCTTTTTAACCATAATAAAACAAAATATAAACACGACATCACGAATGGGGATTCAGAGATGAAAAGGAACGCGAAGACGTTAATCGCGGGGATGGTCGCACTGTCGATCTCGCATGCCGCTATGGCGGAGGACATTAAAGTTGCGGTAGTGGGTGCAATGTCCGGCCCTGTTGCCCAGTGGGGTGACATGGAGTTCAACGGCGCGCGCCAGGCCATTAAAGACATCAACGCTAAGGGCGGCATCAAGGGCGACAAGCTGGTGGGCGTGGAATATGACGACGCCTGCGATCCGAAGCAGGCCGTCGCGGTCGCCAACAAAATCGTCAACGACGGTATCCAGTATGTGATCGGCCACCTGTGTTCATCCTCCACCCAGCCTGCGTCTGACATCTACGAAGACGAAGGTATCCTGATGATCACCCCAGGCGCAACTAACCCTGAGCTGACCCAGCGCGGCTATCAGCACATCATGCGTACCGCCGGTCTGGACTCCTCGCAGGGCCCCACCGCCGCCAAATACATCCTCGAGACCGTTAAGCCACAGCGCATTGCCATTATTCATGACAAGCAGCAGTACGGCGAAGGCCTGGCGCGCTCCGTGCAGGACGGCCTGAAAAAAGGCGGCGCAAACATCGTCTTCTTCGACGGCATTACCGCCGGTGAGAAAGACTTCTCCGCGCTGATCGCCCGTCTGCAAAAAGAGAACATCGACTTCGTTTACTACGGCGGCTACTACCCGGAGATGGGCCAGATGCTGCGTCAGGCGCGCGCCACCGGTCTGAAAACCCAGTTTATGGGGCCAGAGGGCGTGGGCAATGCCTCCCTGTCAAACATCGCGGGGGATTCTGCCGAAGGCATGCTGGTGACGATGCCAAAACGCTATGACCAGGATCCGGCCAACAAGGCTATCGTGGATGCGCTCAAGGCGCAGAAGAAAGATCCGAGTGGTCCATACGTCTGGATCACCTACGCGGCCGTACAGTCTCTGGCCACCGCGCTGGATCGCTCCGGCAGCAAAGAACCGCTGGATCTGGTGAAAGATTTAAAAGCGCACGGGGCGAACACCGTGATTGGGCCGCTGAACTGGGATGAGCAAGGCGATCTGAAGGGATTTGAGTTTGGTGTCTTTAAGTGGCACGCCGACGGTTCATCCTCGGCCGCCAAATAATTATCCCACCGCCCGGCATGACGGGCGGGTATAAAAAGGTTTGCATATGTCCGAGCAGTTTCTCTATTTCCTGCAGCAGATGTTTAACGGCGTTACGCTGGGAAGCACCTACGCGCTGATCGCCATCGGCTATACGATGGTTTACGGCATTATCGGCATGATCAACTTCGCCCACGGCGAGGTGTACATGATCGGTAGCTACGTCTCCTTCATGATTATCGCCGCCCTGATGATGATGGGCATCGACAGCAGCTGGCTGCTGGTCGCCGCCGGGTTTGTCGGCGCGATTGTGATTGCCAGCGCCTACGGCTGGAGCATCGAGCGCGTGGCCTACCGGCCCGTGCGCAGTTCAAAACGCCTGATTGCGCTGATCTCCGCCATCGGGATGTCGATCTTCCTGCAAAACTACGTCAGCCTGACCGAAGGTTCGCGCGACGTGGCGCTGCCAAGCCTGTTTAACGGCCAGTGGATTGTGGGGGCCAGCGAAAACTTCGCGGCCTCTATCACCACCATGCAGCTGGTTATCTGGGTCGTGACCTTTATTGCGATGCTCGCCCTGACGCTGTTCATCCGCTACTCGCGTATGGGACGCGCCTGCCGCGCGTGCGCAGAAGACCTGAAGATGGCGAGTCTCCTCGGCATCAACACCGACCGCGTGATTGCCCTGACCTTCGTGATTGGTGCCGCGATGGCGGCGGTGGCGGGTGTCCTGCTCGGCCAGTTCTACGGCGTGATCAACCCGTACATCGGCTTTATGGCCGGGATGAAAGCCTTCACCGCCGCGGTACTGGGCGGTATCGGCAGTATTCCGGGCGCGATGATCGGTGGCCTGATCCTGGGCGTGGCGGAAGCGCTCTCCTCGGCGTACCTGAGCACGGAGTATAAAGACGTGGTGTCGTTTGCCCTGCTGATTCTGGTTCTGCTGGTGATGCCTACCGGTATTCTGGGCCGTCCGGAGGTAGAGAAAGTATGAAACCGATGCATTTTGCAATGGCGCTGCTCTCTGCCGCCATGTTCTTCGTGCTGGCCAGCGTCTTTATGGGCGTCCAGCTTGAGCTGAATGGCACCAAACTGGTTGTCGATACCGCAGCTGACATCCGCTGGCAGTGGGTATTTATCGGTACGGCCGTGGTGTTCCTGTTCCAGCTGCTGCGTCCGCTGTTCCAGAAGACGCTGAAAAACGTCTCCGGTCCAAAATTCGTGCTGCCGGCAATCGACGGTTCTACGGTTAAGCAGAAGCTGTTCCTCGTGGCGCTGCTGGTGGCCGCCGTGGCGTGGCCGTTTGTGGTGTCTCGCGGCACCGTAGATATCGCCACTCTGACCATGATCTACGTGATTCTCGGTCTCGGTCTGAACGTTGTCGTGGGGCTGTCTGGCCTGCTGGTGCTGGGCTACGGCGGCTTCTACGCCATCGGTGCCTATACCTTCGCGCTGCTGAACCACTATTACGGCCTCGGCTTCTGGACGTGCCTGCCGCTGGCGGGGCTGGTCTCTGCCGCTGCAGGCTTCCTGCTTGGCTTCCCGGTGCTGCGCCTGCGCGGTGACTACCTGGCGATTGTGACCTTAGGCTTTGGCGAAATCGTCCGTATCCTGCTGCTCAACAACACCGAAGTGACCGGCGGCCCGAACGGCATCAGCCAGATCCCGAAACCGACCTTCTTCGGCCTGGAGTTCAGCCGTACCGCCCGCGAAGGCGGCTGGGATACCTTCAGTAACTTCTTTGGCGTGAAGTATGACCCGTCCGACCGCGTGATTTGGCTCTATCTGGTGGCGCTGCTGCTGGTGGTGATTACCCTGTTCGTGATCAACCGTCTGCTGCGCATGCCGCTGGGCCGCGCGTGGGAAGCGCTGCGTGAAGATGAGATCGCCTGCCGCTCCCTGGGCCTGAACCCGACCCGCATCAAGCTGACCGCGTTCACCATCAGCGCCGCGTTTGCCGGTTTCGCCGGAACGCTGTTCGCCGCGCGTCAGGGCTTCGTCAGCCCGGAATCGTTCACCTTTGCCGAATCCGCCTTCGTGCTGGCGATTGTGGTGCTCGGTGGGATGGGCTCGCAGTTTGCCGTTATCCTCGCGGCCATCCTGCTGGTGGTCTCGCGCGAGCTGATGCGCGACTTTAACGAATACAGCATGCTGATGCTGGGTGGTTTAATGGTGCTGATGATGATCTGGCGTCCGCAGGGGCTGCTGCCGATGACCCGTCCACAGCTGAAGCTGAAACGCACTCAGGCGAAAGGAGAGCAGGCATGAAGCCTTTATTATCCGTTAACGGTCTGATGATGCGTTTTGGCGGCCTGCTGGCGGTCAACAACGTGAGTCTGGATCTGCACAAGAAAGAGATTGTCTCCCTGATTGGCCCGAACGGCGCGGGGAAAACCACGGTCTTCAACTGCCTGACCGGCTTCTACAAGCCGACGGGCGGCACCATCATGCTGCGCGACCAGCACCTCGAAGGTTTACCGGGTCAGCAGATTGCCCGCATGGGTGTGGTGCGTACCTTCCAGCACGTGCGTCTGTTTCGCGAGATGACGGTAATTGAGAACCTGCTGGTAGCACAGCATCAGCAGCTGAAAACCGGGCTGTTCTCCGGCCTGCTGAAAACACCGGCCTTCCGCCGCGCGCAGGATGAAGCGCTCGATCGCGCCGCTACCTGGCTTGACCGAATTGGCCTGCTGCAGCATGCCAACCGCCAGGCGAGCAACCTGGCCTACGGCGACCAGCGTCGCCTGGAGATTGTGCGCTGCATGGTGACGCAGCCGGAAATCCTGATGCTCGACGAACCGGCGGCAGGGCTCAACCCGAAAGAGACCAAAGAGCTGGACGAGCTGATTGCCGAGCTGCGCGACAGTCATGACACCACCATCCTGCTAATTGAGCACGACATGAAGCTGGTGATGGGCATTTCGGACCGTATCTACGTGGTAAACCAGGGCACGCCGCTGGCAAACGGCACGCCGGAAGAGATCCGCAACAACCCGGACGTGATCCGCGCATACCTTGGTGAGGCATAAGATGGAAAAAGCGATGTTAACGTTCGACAAGGTCAATGCGCACTACGGCAAGATTCAGGCGCTGCACGACGTCAGCCTGCATATCAATCAGGGTGAAATCGTGACCCTGATTGGCGCCAACGGCGCGGGCAAAACCACGCTGCTCGGTACCCTGTGCGGCGACCCGCGCGCCACCAGCGGGCGGATTGTGTTCGATGGTAAAGACATTACCGACTGGCAGACCGCCAGAATCATGCGCGAGGCGGTGGCGATTGTTCCGGAAGGGCGCCGCGTTTTCTCCCGCATGACGGTGGAAGAGAACCTGGCGATGGGCGGCTTCTTTGCCCACCGCGATGAATACCAGACCCGCATCAAGTGGGTATACGAACTCTTCCCGCGCCTGTGGGAGCGCCGCATCCAGCGTGCGGGCACCATGTCCGGCGGTGAGCAGCAGATGCTGGCTATTGGCCGCGCGCTGATGAGCCAGCCGCGCCTGCTGCTGCTGGACGAACCGTCGCTCGGTCTGGCGCCGATCATCATCCAGCAGATCTTCGACACCATCGAACAGCTGCGTAAAGAGGGGATGACCATCTTCCTCGTCGAGCAGAACGCCAACCAGGCGCTGAAGCTCGCCGACCGTGGCTACGTGCTGGAGAACGGCCGCGTGGTGCTGGAGGATACCGGTGACGCGCTGCTGGCGAACGAGGCGGTGCGGAGCGCGTACCTCGGAGGCTAAGCCGTCTGTGTTGCCCGGTGGCGCTGCGCTTACCGGGCCTACAGGGATCGAGTAGGCCGGGTAAGGCGTAGCCGCCACCCGGCTTTTTTAACCACTACACCCCTTCACACAACCATCATCCCCCTGACGCCTGGCTGTCACTTATCTGTAAACAAACAGTTATTTTTCTGTAATTCGAGCATGTCATGTTACCTCGCGAGCATAAAACGCGTGATATCGCGCATCCGGCACAATAAGAGAGATGACAATGACATCGTTACGACACACAGCTTTGGGTCTGGCACTGGGTCTGGCTTTTGCGACGAACGCAATGGCTGTCACCACCATTCCGTTCTGGCATTCCATGGAAGGGGAGTTGGGTAAAGAAGTTGACTCCCTGGCGCAGCGTTTCAACGACACCCACCCGGATTACAAAATTGTGCCGGTGTATAAAGGCAACTACGAGCAGAGCCTGAGCGCGGGCATCGCCGCCTTCCGTACCGGCAACGCGCCGGCCCTGTTACAGGTTTATGAAGTGGGCACCGCCACCATGATGGCCTCCAAAGCCATCAAGCCGGTCTATGAAGTCTTCAAAGAAGCGGGCATCAGCTTCGACGAGTCGCAGTTTGTGCCGACCGTAGCGGGTTACTACACCGATTCCAAAACCGGCCACCTGCTGTCCCAGCCGTTTAACAGCTCTACGCCGGTGCTGTACTACAACAAAGACGCCTTCAAGAAAGCTGGTTTAGACCCGGAGCAGCCGCCAAAAACCTGGCAGGATCTGGCGGAGTACACCGCGAAGCTGAAGGCGGCGGGGATGAAGTGCGGCTACGCCAGCGGCTGGCAGGGCTGGATCCAGATTGAAAACTTCAGCGCCTGGCACGGCCTGCCGGTGGCGACCAAAAACAACGGTTTCGACGGCACCGATGCGGTGCTGGAGTTCAACAAGCCGGAGCAGGTGAAGCACATCGCGCTGCTGGAAGAACTCAACAAGAAGGGCGATTTCAGCTACTTCGGGCGTAAGGACGAATCCACCGAGAAGTTCTACAACGGCGACTGCGCCATTACCACCGCCTCGTCCGGCTCGCTGGCGGATATCCGTCACTACGCCAAATTCAACTACGGCGTGGGCATGATGCCGTATGACGCTGACGTGAAGGGCGCGCCGCAGAACGCCATTATCGGCGGGGCGAGCCTGTGGGTGATGCAGGGTAAAGACAAAGGCACTTACAAAGGCGTAGCCGAGTTCCTCGACTTCCTGGCCAAGCCGGAAAACGCCGCCGAGTGGCACCAGAAGACCGGCTACCTGCCGATCACCAAAGCCGCGTATGACCTGACCCGCGAGCAGGGCTTCTACAGCAAGAACCCGGGCGCGGATATCGCGACGCGTCAGATGCTGAACAAGCCGCCGTTGCCGTTCACCAAAGGCCTGCGTCTGGGCAACATGCCGCAGATCCGCACCATCGTGGATGAAGAGCTGGAAAGCGTCTGGACCGGTAAGAAAACGCCACAGCAGGCGCTGGATTCCGCGGTAGAGCGCGGGAATCAGCTGCTGCGCCGCTTTGAGCAGTCCACCAAATCGTAATTCAAACCTGCCCCTCACCCTAACCCTCTCCCCGTAGGGGAGAGGGGACTGCGCGGAGCCGTCTTTTCTCCCTCGCCCCTTTGGGGAGAGGGCCGGGGTGAGGGGTGAATACCTACAGAGCAAACCTATGTCATCATCCCGTCCGGTGTTTCGTTCCCGCTGGCTGCCGTACCTGCTGGTCGCGCCGCAGCTGGTCATCACCGTTGTTTTCTTTATCTGGCCTGCGGGCGAAGCGCTGTGGTACTCGGTACAAAGCGTCGATCCGTTCGGGCTCTCCAGCCAGTTTGTTGGTCTGGATAACTTCGCTGCACTGTGGCACGACAGCTACTACATCGACGCCTTCTGGACGACGATAAAGTTCAGCACCCTGGTCACCGTCAGCGGCCTTCTGGCATCGCTGTTTTTCGCCGCGCTGGTGGACTACGTGGTGCGCGGCAGCCGTATTTATCAAACGCTGATGCTGCTGCCGTACGCCGTGGCGCCCGCCGTCGCCGCCGTGCTGTGGATCTTCCTGTTTAACCCCGGGCGAGGGTTGATTACCCATTTTCTGGCAGAGTTCGGCTACGACTGGAACCACGCCCAGAACAGCGGTCAGGCGATGTTCCTGGTGGTGTTCGCCTCGGTATGGAAGCAGATCAGCTATAACTTCCTGTTCTTCTTTGCCGCGCTGCAGTCCATTCCCCGTTCGCTGGTGGAAGCCGCCGCGATTGACGGCGCAGGGCCGATTCGTCGCTTCTTCAGACTGTCGCTGCCGCTGATTGCCCCGGTGAGCTTCTTCCTGCTGGTGGTCAACCTCGTGTACGCCTTCTTCGACACCTTCCCGGTGATCGACGCGGCGACCGCAGGCGGTCCGGTGCAGGCGACCACCACGCTTATCTATAAGATCTACCGCGAAGGCTTCGCCGGTCTTGATCTCTCGGCCTCCGCCGCGCAGTCCGTGGTGCTGATGTTCCTCGTCATCGTCCTCACGGTGGTGCAGTTCCGCTATGTCGAAAGTAAGGTGCGCTACCAATGATTGAGAACCGTCGCGGGCTGACGATTTTCAGCCATACCATGCTGATTTTAGGGATTATCGTCATCCTCTTCCCGCTGTATGTGGCCTTTGTCGCCGCCACGCTGGACACCAAAGCCGTATTTGATACGCCGATGACGCTGATCCCAGGCACACATCTGTTCGAGAATATGAAGACCATCTGGACCCAGGGCGTGGGCGCCAACAGCGCGCCGTTCTGGCTGATGATGCTCAACAGCTTCATCATGGCGTTTGGCATTACGGTCGGCAAAATTACGGTGTCGATGCTTTCGGCCTTAGCCATCGTCTGGTTCCGCTTTCCGCTGCGTAACCTCTTCTTCTGGATGATTTTTATCACCCTGATGCTGCCGGTGGAGGTGCGTATCTTCCCGACGGTGGAGGTGATCGCCAACCTGAAGATGCTCGACAGCTACGCGGGCTTAACCCTGCCGCTGATGGCCTCGGCGACCGCCACCTTCCTGTTCCGCCAGTTCTTTATGACCCTGCCGGACGAGCTGATTGAAGCCGCGCGCATCGACGGCGCCTCGCCGATGCGCTTCTTCCGCGATATCGTGCTGCCGCTGTCGAAAACCAACCTTGCGGCGCTGTTTGTGATCACCTTTATCTACGGCTGGAACCAGTACCTGTGGCCGCTGCTGATTATTCAGGACGTCAACCTCGGCACCGCCGTGGCGGGCATCAAAGGCATGATCGCCACCGGCGAAGGCACCACCCTCTGGAACCAGGTGATGGCGGCAATGCTGCTCACCCTTATCCCCCCGGTCGTTATCGTTTTAGCCATGCAGCGTGCGTTTGTGCGTGGTTTAGTGGACAGTGAGAAATAAGATGGCAGGTTTAAAACTTCAGGCAGTCACCAAAAGCTGGGATGGCAAAACCCAGGTCATTCAGCCGTTAACGCTCGACGTGGCGGATGGGGAATTCATCGTGATGGTCGGCCCGTCCGGCTGCGGCAAATCGACCCTACTGCGCATGGTGGCGGGACTTGAGCGCGTCACCTCCGGGGATATCTGGATTGACCGTCAGCGCGTGACCGAGATGGAGCCGAAGGATCGCGGCATCGCGATGGTGTTCCAGAACTACGCCCTCTATCCGCACATGAGTGTGGAAGAGAACATGGCCTGGGGGCTGAAAATCCGCGGCATGGGAAAAGGCCATATCGAGGAGCGGGTGAAAGAAGCGGCGCGCATTCTGGAGCTGGACGGCCTGCTGAAGCGCCGCCCGCGCGAGCTTTCAGGGGGCCAGCGTCAGCGCGTGGCGATGGGGCGCGCCATCGTGCGCGACCCGGCGGTATTCCTGTTCGACGAGCCGCTCTCTAACCTCGACGCCAAGCTGCGCGTGCAGATGCGTCTTGAGCTGCAGCAGCTGCATCGTCGTCTGAAAACCACCTCCCTGTACGTGACCCACGATCAGGTCGAAGCCATGACCCTCGCCCAGCGCGTGATGGTGATGAACAAAGGCATCGCCGAGCAGATTGGCACCCCGGTGGAAGTGTATGAGAAACCGGCCACCCGCTTTGTGGCGAGCTTTATTGGGAGCCCGGCAATGAACCTGCTGGAAGGGCGTATCAGCAGCGCGGGCACGCATTTTGAGCTGGAAAGCGGGATGGCATTGCCGATCAACTGGTACTATCGTGGCTACGCCGGGCGTAAGATGACGCTCGGTATCCGCCCGGAGCATATCGGTTTAACCTCTCAGGCGGACGGCGGCGTGCCGCTGGTGATGGACACGCTGGAGATGTTGGGTGCAGATAACCTGGCGCACGGGCGCTGGGGCGAACAAAAAATGGTGGTGCGCCTGGCGCATCAGGAGCGCCCGAAAGGCGGCAGCACGCTGTGGCTGCACCTGCCGGAAAACCATCTGCACCTGTTTGACGGTGAAACAGGACAACGAGTATGAGCAACTGGCCTTATCCCCACGTCGTCGCCCACCGGGGCGGCGGTAAGCTGGCGCCGGAGAACACCCTGGCGGCAATTGACGTCGGCGCGCGCTACGGTCACACGATGATCGAGTTCGACGCCAAGCTGTCGAAAGACGGCGAAATTTTCCTGCTGCATGACGATAACCTCGAACGCACCAGCAACGGCTGGGGCGTGGCGGGTGAACTGCCGTGGCGCGATCTGCTGAAGGTGGACGCCGGAAGCTGGTACAGCGGCGAATTCAAAGGCGAACCGCTGCCGCTGCTGGCGGAAGTGGCCGATCGCTGTCGCCAGCACGGCATGATGGCCAATATCGAAATCAAACCAACCACCGGTACCGGGCCGCTGACGGGCAAGTTGATTGCCCTGGCCGCGCGTGAGCTGTGGGAAGGGATGACCGCGCCGCTGCTCTCTTCGTTTGAAATTGACGCCCTGGAAGCGGCACAGGCCGCCGTGCCGGCGCTGCCGCGCGGGCTGCTGCTTGACGAGTGGCGCGAGGACTGGCGCGAACTGACGACGCGCTTAGCGTGCGTCTCTATCCATCTCAATCACAAGCTGCTGGATGAGGCGCGGGTGAAGATGCTGAAAGACGCGGGTCTGCATATTCTGGTTTATACGGTCAACAAGCCCCAGCGGGCAGCCGAACTGCTGCGCTGGGGCGTGGACAGCATCTGTACCGATGCAATCGACCTGATCGGCCCGGACTTTAGTTCTGCGGATTAAGCATACTGCCATTCGACTGCGGCGGCAGCATATGCTGCTGTCCGCTGCCTGACGACGTCATCCCACCTAACATCCCGCCGTTTTTATTCGGCAGCGGCTGCTCGCGCACCTGCCCCTGCTGCACGCGCTGGGTGTTGGCGTTCATCTGATTTTGCAGGCTTTGCTGCTGCATCTGGGTCTGCGTTTTAAGCTGCTGGTTAAGCATCCCTTTCTGCTGTTGCTGCTGGCTCATCATCTCGGTCTGCATGCGCTGCTGGCTCGGGATAACGTAACCCTGCTGGTTCGGGTTGTTCAGGGTGTTGAGTGGCTGTGCGAGCGCGGCAAACGGGATCAGCGCCGCAAGAATCATCAAGCGTTTCATTGTCATTTCCTCCTTTTGAGGTCTCTCTTAAGTTTACCCTGATTTCACCATGACGATGATTTTTTAGGAGTTGTGAACCAGGCTTAAGCGGGGAGCATGGACCCCATCACCTGGAGAACAATAATGATGAAACCAACGTTTTTGCGCTGGGTAGCGATCGCCGCGCTGATGGCCGGCGGCACATTTAGCGTGGCGGCCAACCCGCCCGCGGCGCCTCCCGTCTCTTACGGCGTGGAGGAAGATGTTTTCCATCCCGTGCGGGCGACGCATGGCATGGTGGCGTCGGTGGACGCGCTGGCAACGAAAGTGGGCGTCGATATTCTCAAGCAGGGCGGTAACGCGGTGGATGCAGCGGTCGCCGTCGGCTATGCGCTGGCGGTAACGCATCCGCAGGCGGGTAACCTCGGCGGCGGCGGCTTTATGATGCTGCGCACTAAAGACGGCAAAACCACCGCCATCGACTTCCGCGAGATGGCACCTTCTCAGGCGTCCCGCGATATGTTCCTCGACGATCAGGGTAACCCTGACAGCAAAAAATCCCTGACCTCGCATCTCGCCTCCGGCACGCCGGGTACCGTCGCGGGCTTCTCGCTGGCGCTGGAAAAATACGGCACCCTGCCGCTGAACAAGGTGGTGCAGCCAGCCATCAAGCTGGCGCGCGACGGCTTTGTGGTAAACGATGCGCTGGCGGACGATCTCAAGACCTACGGCAGCGAAGTCATTCCCAATCATGAAAACAGCAAGGCTATCTTCTGGAAAGACGGTGAGCCGCTGAAGAAGGGCGACAGGCTGGTGCAGAAGAACCTCGCCAAAAGCCTGGAGCTGATTGCTGAGCACGGCCCGGACGCCTTCTACAAAGGGGCGATTGCCGACCAGATTGCCGAAGAGATGCAGAAGAACGGCGGGCTCATCACCAAAGCGGATCTGGCGGAATACAAGGCGGTGGAGCGCGAGCCGATTAGCGGCACCTATCGCGGCTACGAGGTCTTCTCCATGCCGCCGCCGTCCTCCGGCGGGATCCACATCGTGCAGATCCTCAATATTCTCGAAAACTTCGATATGCACAAGTTCGGCTTCGGCAGCGCGGACGCCATGCAGGTGATGGCGGAAGCGGAAAAACGCGCCTACGCCGACCGGTCGGAGTATCTCGGCGATCCGGACTTCGTGAAGGTGCCGTGGCAGGCGCTTACTAACAAGGCGTATGCCAAATCCATTGCCGACCAGATCGACATTAACAAGGCCAAGCCGTCGAGCGAGATCCGCCCCGGCAAGCTGGCGCCGTATGAAAGCAACCAGACCACCCACTTCTCGGTGGTGGATAAAGACGGAAACGCGGTGGCGGTGACCTATACGCTCAACACCACCTTCGGCACCGGGATTGTGGCGGGCAACAGCGGCATTCTGCTGAACAACGAGATGGATGACTTCTCTGCCAAGCCTGGCGTGCCGAACGTCTACGGGCTGGTGGGCGGCGATGCGAATGCGGTAGGGCCGAAGAAACGTCCGCTGTCGTCCATGTCGCCTACGATTGTCGTGAAAGACGGGAAAACCTGGCTGGTGACCGGCAGCCCTGGCGGCAGCCGTATTATCACCACCGTGCTGCAGATGGTAGTGAACAGCATCGACTTTGGGATGAACGTCGCCGAAGCGACCAACGCCCCGCGTTTCCATCACCAGTGGCTGCCGGACGAGCTGCGCGTGGAGAAGGGCTTTAGCCCGGATACCATCAAACTGCTGGAGCAGCGCGGTCAGAAGGTGGCGGTGAAAGAGGCGATGGGCAGCACCCAGAGCATTATGGTGGGGCCGGACGGGGCGCTGTTTGGGGCCTCGGACCCGCGTTCGGTGGATGATTTGTCGGCGGGGTATTAACGTATTGCCCGGTGGCGCTGCGCTTACCGGGCCTACAACTGCACGAACGTAGGCCGGGTAAGGCGAAGCCGCCACCCGGCAAATAACTACTTCATTCTCGCCATATAATACGCATCCACATACTCGCCGTTGCGCAGGGCGAATTTCCTGCCGGTGCCTTCGATTTCAAAGCCAAACTTCCGGTACAGCGCCAGTGCTGCTGGGTTATCGGCAAAAACCGTTAACTCGATACGTTCGATGCGCATCCAGTTATCGCACAGGTTGATCATCTCGCGCATGAGCGCGCTCCCCACGCCGCGCCCCTGGGCGTGCGCCGCAACGCTGATACCAAAGGTTGCCACATGGCTGCGTCGCGGGCTGGCTTCTACCTGCAGCGCCAGGTCACCGACGATGTTTTCATCGATGCATGCGACCAGACGTTTTTGGCCAGGTTTAGGATGAAGCCGCTCTTGCCAGTGCTCAAGGGAAGGATGAGGTAGCTGTAGCGTGTCGTGATACACCCCTGGATGCATGTAGTTCTGGCGTAAGGCTTCGGCATCTTTTGGTTCCGCGTGGCGTATCACTATCTCACTCATTCCTTGTTCCTCAGTCAGTTAAACGTCCCTTTCAACATCAATGACTTTAAAATTTGAGTCAACCGCTATTTTTTGCAAAAAAAAGTAGACAAGTGCGAATGAGAATGATTATTATTGCTCTGCGTTCAGGAAGACCTCTACGGGAACCTGAAAGCACGACATTGCTCACATTGCTTCCAGTATTACTTTAGCCAGCTTCGAGCTGGCTTTTTTTTTGTTATGGTTAGACTCAGTAACCTTCCAAAAGGACTGAGCCATGACACTACATTGCGCATTTATTGGATTTGGTAAAAGCACCACCCGCTACCACCTGCCGTATGTTCTCAACCGTAAAGACAGCTGGCATGTGGCCCATATCTACCGCCGCCGCGCGAAGCCGGAAGAGCAATCCCCGCAGTATTCCCACATCCATTTCACCAGCGATCTTGATGAGGTACTTAACGACCCTCAGGTCAAACTGGTTGTTGTCTGCACCCACGCCGACAGCCATTTTGACTACGCGAAACGCGCGCTGGAAGCGGGTAAAAACGTGCTGGTGGAAAAGCCGTTCACCCCAACTATCGCCGAAGCAAAAGAGCTGTTCGCGCTGGCGAAAAGTAAAGGCCTGACCGTTACGCCGTATCAGAACCGTCGCTTTGACAGCTGCTTCCTGACGGCGAAAAAAGCGATTGAAAGCGGCAAGCTTGGCGACATCGTGGAAATAGAAAGCCACTTCGATTACTACCGTCCGGTGGCGGAGACCCAGCCCGGCCTGCCGCAGGACGGCTCTTTCTATGGTCTGGGCGTGCATACCATGGACCAGATCATCTCCCTGTTTGGACGCCCGGACCACGTGGCGTATGACATTCGCAGCCTGCGTAATAAAGCCAACCCGGACGACACCTTTGAAGCGCAGCTGTTCTACGGCGACCTGAAAGCCATCGTCAAAACCAGCCATCTGGTGAAAATCGACTATCCGAAATTTATCGTTCACGGCACCCGAGGCTCGTTCATCAAGTACGGTATTGACCAGCAGGAGACCAGCCTGAAGGCCAATATCATGCCGGGCGAACCGGGTTTTGCGGCGGATGATTCCGTGGGCGTGCTGGAGTACGTGAACGACGAGGGCCTGACGGTCAGGGAAGAGCTGAAACCGGAAACGGGCGACTATGGCCGCGTGTACG
Source organism: Enterobacter sp. EGD-HP1 (assembly GCF_000733275.2). Classification (NCBI taxonomy): domain Bacteria; kingdom Pseudomonadati; phylum Pseudomonadota; class Gammaproteobacteria; order Enterobacterales; family Enterobacteriaceae; genus Enterobacter; species Enterobacter sp. EGD-HP1. The sequence continues at coordinate 80,771 of NZ_AVOP01000003.1, read as the reverse complement.
ATGCGCTGTATGAAACCCTCACAGCCGGCGCGCCGAATTACGTCAAGGAATCTGACGTTCTGACCAACCTGGAAATCCTTGAGCGGGCCTTCGAGCAGGCCTCTCCTGCCACGGTAACCCTCGCGAAATAAGCAAAAACGGCTCCTCTGCGCTTGTTCATAATTTTTGAACAGAGGAGTCAATTTTCACCCTCTATGATCCCAGGCGGTTTGCGTCCACACTTACTCCATCGAAACGAACTGAGGGTGAAACAATGATCTACTTACGCAAAGCAAACGAACGTGGTCACGCGAATCATGGCTGGCTGGACTCATGGCATTCATTCTCGTTTGCCGACTACTACGACCCAAACTTCATGGGCTTCTCCGCACTGCGCGTGATTAACGACGACGTGATTGATGCAGGCCAGGGCTTCGGTACCCACCCGCACAAAGACATGGAAATCCTGACCTATGTGCTTGAAGGGGCGGTTGAGCACCAGGACAGCATGGGCAACAAAGAGCAGGTTCCGGCGGGCGAGTTCCAGATTATGAGCGCGGGTACCGGGGTGCGTCACTCCGAGTACAACCCGAGCAAAACGGAAAAACTGCACCTGTATCAAATCTGGATCATTCCAGAAGAAACCGGCATCACGCCGCGCTACGAGCAGCGCCGCTTCGACGCGAAACAGGGCAAACAGCTGGTGCTCTCCCCGGATGCGCGTGAAGGTTCCCTGAAGGTGCATCAGGATATGGAGCTGTATCGCTGGGCGCTGGCAAAAGACGAACAGTCTGTGCACCAGATTGCCGCCAACCGCCGCGTCTGGATCCAGGTGGTGAAAGGTGAAGTGTCCATCAACGGCACCAAAGCCACCACCGCCGATGGTCTGGCCGTCTGGGATGAGCAGGCGCTCTCCGTGCACGCCGACAGTGAAAGTGAAATCCTGCTGTTTGACCTGCCGCCGGTCTAAATAATTTCTCAACCTTCCCTTTAAACGGGGAAGGTTGAGCTTTGTCCGTGATAAACTGAGCAAATCTCTCACTTCAAGATTTCTCAGGACGATGAAAAAGAAACGCCCCGTACTTCAGGATGTCGCCGATCGCGTCGGTGTGACCAAAATGACGGTCAGCCGTTTTTTACGTAACCCGGAACAGGTTTCCGTGGCGTTGCGTGGCAAGATTGCCGCCGCCCTTGATGAACTGGGTTATATCCCCAACCGCGCGCCCGATATTCTCTCCAATGCGACCAGCCGTGCGGTGGGCGTCCTGCTTCCATCCTTGACCAACCAGGTTTTCGCCGAAGTACTGCGGGGAATTGAAAGCGTCACTGATGCTTTTGGCTACCAGACCATGCTCGCCCACTATGGGTACAAGCCGGAACTGGAAGAGGAACGTCTTGAATCCATGCTTTCCTGGAACATTGACGGCCTGATTTTAACCGAACGTACCCACACTGCCCGCACGCTCAAAATGATTGAAGTGGCCGGTATTCCGGTGGTGGAGCTGATGGACAGCCAGTCGCCGTGCCTCGATATCGCCGTTGGGTTCGATAACTTCGAAGCGGCGCGCCAGATGACGGCGGCCATCATCGCCCGCGGGCATCGTCATATCGCCTATCTGGGTGCGCGTCTTGATGAACGTACTATCATCAAACAGAAGGGATACGAGCAGGCGATGCTCGACGCCAACTTAACCCCCTACAGCGTGATGGTGGAGCAGTCCTCTTCCTACACGTCGGGTATTGAGCTGATGCGTCAGGCGCGACGCGAGTATCCGCAACTGGACGGTATTTTCTGTACCAATGATGACCTTGCGGTCGGCGCGGCATTTGAGTGTCAGCGTCTGGGGCTGAAGATCCCGGATGATATGGCGATCGCCGGTTTCCACGGCCACGACATCGGCCAGGTGATGGAGCCGCGTCTGGCGAGCGTCCTGACTCCGCGTGAACGTATGGGCCGTATTGGCGCAGAACGCCTGCTGGCGCGCATTCGTGGTGAGACGGTGACTCCAAAAATGTTAGATTTAGGTTTCACCTTGTCACCGGGTGGATCTATTTGAACTGACAAATTTGAACTAGCTCACACTTATTCACTTCGCGCACGTTTGGATATTGCTTCTCTTTTGCCCCGGCAGGACAATGTTACCGATAACTGTTACCCGTAACAATTGACTGAGGGACACCCTTTGAGCACGACTAATCACGATCACCACGTCTACGTCCTGATGGGCGTTTCCGGTAGCGGGAAATCAGCCGTAGCCAGCGAAGTGGCGCATCAACTCCAGGCTGCGTTCCTTGATGGCGACTTCCTCCATCCGCGCAGCAACATCATGAAAATGGCCTCCGGCGAGCCGCTGAACGACGACGACCGCAAACCGTGGTTGCAGGCGCTGAATGACGCCGCGTTCGCTATGCAGCGTACCAACAAAGTCTCCCTGATCGTCTGCTCCGCGCTGAAAAAAACCTACCGCGACCTGCTGCGCGACGGCAACCCGAATCTCTCTTTCATCTACCTGAAAGGGGATTTCGAGGTGATTGAAAGCCGTCTGAAGGCGCGTAAAGGTCACTTCTTCAAAACCCAGATGCTGGTGACGCAGTTCGAAGCGCTGCAGGAGCCGGGTGAAGATGAGAAAGACGTCTTAGTGGTTGATATCGATCAGTCACTGGAAGGTGTTGTTGCCAGCACCATCGAGGTCATTAATAAAAGGCAGTAAGTTTTGAGTACATTAACGCTAGTTTTGACAGCAGTGGGTTCCGTATTGCTGCTGCTGTTTTTGGTGATGAAGGCGCGTATGCATGCCTTTGTTGCTTTGATGGTGGTTTCTATAGGTGCAGGTCTCTTTTCCGGTATGCCGCTCGACAAGATCGCCGCGACGATGGAAAAAGGGATGGGCGGTACGCTGGGCTTCCTGGCGATTGTGGTCGCCCTTGGCGCGATGTTTGGCAAGATTTTGCACGAGACGGGCGCGGTCGACCAGATTGCCGTCAAGATGCTGAAATCCTTCGGCCACAGCCGTGCGCACTACGCGATTGGTCTGGCTGGCCTGATTTGCGCGCTGCCGCTGTTCTTCGAAGTGGCCGTTGTGCTGCTGATAAGCGTCGCGTTCTCCATGGCGCGCCATACCGGCACTAACCTCGTGAAGCTGGTTATTCCGCTGTTTGCGGGCGTGGCGGCCGCCGCAGCGTTTCTGCTGCCGGGGCCTGCGCCGATGCTGCTGGCGTCCCAAATGCACGCTGATTTTGGCTGGATGATCCTGATTGGCCTGTGCGCGGCAATCCCGGGGATGATTATTGCCGGTCCGCTGTGGGGCAACTTCATCAGCCGCTACGTTGAGCTGCACATTCCCGACGACATCACCGAGCCGCACCTCGGCGAAGGCAAAATGCCGTCCTTCGGCTTCAGCCTGTCGCTGATCCTGCTGCCGCTGGTTCTCGTGGGTCTGAAAACCATTGCCGCGCGCTTTGTGCCGGTGGGCTCCAGCGCCTATGAATGGTTTGAGTTCATCGGCCACCCGTTCACGGCGATCCTGGTCGCGTGTCTGGTGGCGATTTACGGCCTGGCGATGCGCCAGGGGATGCCGAAAGACCGCGTGATGGAGATCTGCGGTGCCGCGCTGCAGCCTGCGGGTATTATCCTGCTGGTGATCGGTGCAGGCGGCGTGTTCAAGCAGGTGCTGGTGGATTCTGGCGTAGGTCCGGCTCTGGGCGAAGCGCTGACCGGGATGGGCCTGCCGATTGCGGTAACCTGCTTCGTACTGGCCGCGGCGGTGCGTATCATCCAGGGTTCCGCAACCGTGGCGTGTTTAACCGCCGTGGGTCTGGTGATGCCGGTGATTGAACAGTTGAACTACTCCGGTGCGCAGATGGCGGCGCTGTCTATCTGTATCGCGGGCGGTTCAATTGTGGTCTCTCACGTTAACGACGCGGGCTTCTGGCTGTTCGGTAAATTTACCGGTGCCACCGAAGCGCAAACCCTGAAAACCTGGACGCTGATGGAAACCATCCTCGGCACGACGGGGGCGATTGTTGGGATGATTGCCTTTACGCTGCTCAGCTAAATGCGGTGATATAACAAGGCTAAAAATAAGGCCCGGTAGCGTAAGCGCTTACCGGGCCTTTTTATTATCCAGGACATCAGGCCGGGCCATAACCCGGCATTGCGTTACTCGCCCTGCGTCGCGCTCTCAATCGTCAAACGCACATCCGAGGTGATCAGCTCTGCCAGCATCTGGTACACCTTCAGCGTCTCTTCCGGCTCGGCATCACCCGTATCACTGATAAAGCCTTCGTCACGCAGCGTCAGCACCAGGGAACTGAAGACCGCTTTGTCGAAGAATTCAGGGGCGTTAATGCCGTGCAGAACGGACAGGCGCTGTGCCAGCGTCCGGCTCTCTTTCTCCAGCGTACCGCGGTTGATAGACGGGTTCGCACTCAGCAGCCAGAACGTAATGGCGTAGCGCTGCAGCGTTTCGCGCGCACCGGCCGCCAGCAGCTGCAGGGTACGGGAGCGTGATGGATTGATGTGCAGCTCATCGTTTGAGACGGTGATCAGCCCCTGACGACGCAGCTCTTCCGTCAGTTTGTCCAGCTCACCCGCCAACTCATCTTTGCTCCAGCGCAGGAACAGCTCCGCTTTCAGCATCGGGTAGAGCGTCTCAACGTGACGCAAGAGTTCCTGACGCGAGATGCGGCGATGCTGGGTGATGATAGCTGCCATGAGCGACGGCAGCATTAGCATATGGGTGATGTTGTTGCGGTAGTAGGTCATCAGCACTGCCTGCTCGCGCGGCAGAATGATGATGTCGCCGATCGTGTCCTTTTCGACTTCAAACTTGTTCATCTGCAACGCGTGATCGATAAGCTCACTGGCGGTAGCAGAAGGCACGGTTGAATCAACGGAATACGGCACGTTTCGCATCATGTCCAGATAGCAATCCAGCTGCTCCGTGAGCTGTTCACGGGTCAGCGAGCGCTGACGCGAAGCCAGAAGCGCCGTACAGCACAGGTTCATGGCGTTAGCCGCACCGGCGTTGTTAATGCGCACCATCAGCTCGGACGCGATGCCGTTGACCGTTGGCGTCAGCCAGGCCGGACGAATCGCTTCAATAGGATCGATGGATTCGCGCCACTCGGGAACGTGATGGTTCAGGTATGTCATCAGCGGCATCGGTTCGCCGAAGTTCACGTAGCCCTGACCGAGATTGCGTAGCTTGCTCAAGCCGCGCAGCATCTGCGGCAGGCTCTCTTTCTCTTTGGTCGCACCGCGCAGCTCTTTGGCGTACGTGCCCACTTCCATCACGTGCTCATAGCCAATATAGATAGGCACCAGCGTGATTGGACGGGTTCCTCCGCGCAGCATCGCCTGAATGGTCATCGACAGCGTGCCGGTCTTCGGATCGAGCAGACGTCCGGTACGGGAACGACCGCCCTCGACGAAGTACTCCACGGAATAGCCGCGGCTGAACAGCTCGCCCAGATACTCCCGGAACACGGTGGAGTAGAGCTTGTTGCCCTTGAAGGTACGACGGATAAAGAAGGCGCCCAGGCGGCGGAAAATCGGACCTGCTGGCCAGAAATTCAGGTTGATACCGGCAGCAATGTGCGGTGGTACCAGCCCCTGGTGATAGAGCACGTAGGAAAGAAGCAGGTAGTCCATGTGGCTGCGGTGGCAGGGAACATAGACAATCTCATGGCCATCATGCGCCAGCTGACGTACACGCTCGGCGTTATGAACGTTGATGCCCTGGTAGAGACGGTTCCAGGTAAAGCCGAGAATACGATCGGACAGGCGAATCATCTCGTAAGAGAAGTTCGCTGCAATCTCTTCCATCAGCGCAATGGCGTTCTGCTGGGCTTTCTCATGCGATATTTTCTTGCTGCGCGCTTCGTCTTCAACCGCACGGGCGATCGCTTTGGAGGCCAACAGCTTGTTGAACAGATCCTGACGCGCCGGGAGACGCGGCCCTACGGCAGCCAGGCGCTGACGAGCGAAGTGCATACGCGCCACGCGCGCCAGTTTTTGCGCGATGATCTTGTCGGTGCCGTGCTCGTCCGCCATTCGACGCAGCGAAACGGAAGGGGAGAAACGCACAAAGCTGTCGCGTCCCAGCCAGGAGACCGCGAAGAACTTCTGGATGCCGTTAAGCATGCGCAGCGGCGGGTTCTCTTCACCTTTTTCACGGCCCGGACGACGGCCAAACATCACCGATACCGGCACCATCTGCACATCCAGATCGGGGTTGCTGCGATGCAGGTCGAGATAGTCATGGAACAGCTTGATGGACTCTTCTTTTGGCGTGTAGTAGGTAAACACGCGCGGCCCGCCGTGAATGAACACGTAGCGCGGCAGCAAAGTGCCGTCAACTTCAAGCGGTTCAAGCGGGTCAGGTAAGTCATGCGCCAGACACTGGGCGCGAAGCGTCAGTAAGTCTGCCTTCGAGTTATAAGGCAAAACGTACATAATAGGACGCGACGTATCGAGCCCCAATTCCAGCGCGGGTTCTGCTGGGATAGACTTGCTTTTTACCAGGATGCTTAATGGTAAATTAAGTAATTTGTAGTAAATTCGTGGCCAGCCGGACATAAACGATGTAAAGCCTCTGGTTAATAATGCAATTGCGGCGCAAGGATAACAGAAAGCGCGCAAAATTTCTGTTGTTACCCGTCATACTTCAGGCTGTAGCGAAACGCGCTACAGTTCCTGTTACTGACGCTTTTTTTCTTAAAAGGTTCTTTTAATGGCCAATAATACCACTGGGTTAACGCGTATCATCAAAGCCGCTGGCTATTCATGGAAAGGGTTCCGGGCTGCGTGGATCAACGAAGCCGCCTTTCGCCAGGAGGGCGTCGCCGCTATCATCGCGGTGATTATCGCCTGTTTCCTTGATGTTGATGCTATTACCCGCGTACTGCTTATCGGTTCCGTGCTTCTGGTGATGATAGTGGAAATTCTTAATAGCGCTATTGAGGCCGTTGTTGATCGCATTGGTTCAGATTTCCACGAGCTTTCTGGCCGCGCAAAAGACATGGGCTCTGCTGCCGTGTTGCTGGCGATTATCACTGCCGTTATCACCTGGGTCACACTGCTTTGGTCACATTTCCGATGAGCCTCGAGGAATAATTAAGTCCCTGGTTTTTTGTGCAGTTTTTGGTTCCAAAATCGCCTTTGACTGTATATACTCACAGCATAACTGTATATACACCCAGGGGGCGGAATGAAAGCGTTAACGACCAGGCAGCAAGAGGTGTTTGATCTCATCCGGGATCATATCGGCCAGACGGGTATGCCACCCACGCGTGCGGAAATCGCGCAGCGTCTGGGCTTCCGTTCTCCGAATGCTGCCGAAGAGCACCTGAAAGCGCTGGCGCGTAAAGGCGTGATTGAGATTGTTTCCGGCGCGTCACGCGGTATCCGCCTGCTGGTGGAAGAAGAGACGGGCATTCCGCTGGTGGGGCGTGTTGCTGCCGGTGAGCCTTTACTGGCACAGCAGCATATTGAAGGCCACTACCAGGTCGATCCGGCCATGTTTAAACCGAGCGCGGATTTCCTGCTGCGCGTCAGCGGTATGTCGATGAAAGACATCGGCATTCTTGACGGCGATCTGCTTGCGGTGCACAAAACGCAGGATGTGCGTAACGGCCAGGTGGTTGTCGCGCGCATTGATGATGAAGTCACCGTCAAGCGTCTGAAAAAACAAGGTAACACCGTTCAGTTGCTGCCTGAAAACAACGAGTTCTCGCCGATTGTGGTCGATCTCCGCGAACAGAACTTCTCTATCGAAGGACTGGCGGTTGGGGTCATTCGCAACGGTGAATGGCTGTAACCTCTTCCTGTCAGGCTATGGCGCCGCTGTAGCCTGCTTCGTTTCCCACTCCCGGTATTTTTCATGTCACTGCTGACGGCATCCGATAAGGCATTGTGGCGTCTTGCTCTGCCGATGATTTTCTCCAATATTACCGTGCCCTTGCTGGGTCTGGTCGATACTGCCGTTATTGGTCATCTTGATTCCCCGGTTTATCTCGGCGGCGTGGCAATTGGTGCGACGGCAACCAGCTTCTTGTTTATGCTGCTGCTCTTTTTACGCATGAGCACCACCGGACTCACAGCCCAGGCTTATGGTGCAAAAGATCCGCTGCGTCTGGCGCGCGCACTGGTCCAGCCGCTGATCCTTGCGCTTGGTGCGGGGGCGTTAATCGTTTTATTACGTGCGCCCCTGATCGACCTTGCGCTCCATGTTGTTGGCGGCAGCGAGGCGGTACTGGCGCAGGCGCGACGTTTCCTTGAAATCCGCTGGCTCAGCGCGCCCGCCTCGCTGGCTAACCTGGTTCTGCTGGGTTGGCTACTGGGCGTTCAGTATGCCCGTGCGCCAGTCATTTTGCTGGTGGTAGGCAACCTTCTCAACATTGTGCTGGATGTCTGGCTGGTAATGGGCCTGCATATGAATGTTCGGGGCGCGGCGCTGGCGACGGCAATTGCCGAATACGGAACCTTTATTATTGGTCTGTGGATGGTCTGGCGCGTGCTGGCGATGCGCGGCATCTCCCTGGCGCTGCTCAAAACCGCATGGCGCGGCAATATCCGTAAGCTGCTGGCGCTTAATCGTGACATCATGCTGCGCTCGCTGTTGCTTCAGCTTTGCTTCGGCGCGCTGACGGTTTTCGGGGCCCGGCTGGGGCCAGAAATCGTTGCGGTCAACGCGGTATTGATGACGCTACTGACCTTTACCGCCTACGCGCTGGACGGGTTTGCCTATGCGGTAGAAGCGCATTCCGGGCAGGCGTACGGCGCACGCGAAAGCGGGCAGCTTCGGGACGTCTGGCGGGCAGCCTGCCGTCAGTCGGGACTGGTTGCGCTGGCATTCGGTCTGCTTTACGCCTGCTTTGGTGAGCAGATCGTTGCGTTACTTACGTCTATCCCAGCGCTGCGCGAGCTGGCGAGTCACTATCTCATCTGGCAAGTCATCTTACCGGTGGTCGGCGTCTGGTGTTATCTGCTGGACGGCATGTTTATTGGTGCGACGCGCGGCGCGGAAATGCGCAACAGCATGGCGGTCGCGGCGGCAGGGTTTGGTCTGACGCTGCTGACGCTTCCCTGGCTGGGTAATCACGGCTTGTGGCTGGCCCTGGCCGTTTTCCTCTCGCTGCGAGGGATATCGCTGGCGTTTATCTGGCACCGCCACTGGCAAAACAATACCTGGTTTCCCTCGCGCCACGATATATCGTGACGGTTAAAGATTCCGAATATGAAATCAACCACCGAATCCTTAACTACAATAATTATCACGTCCAGCAGAAAAGAACGTAACGGACGTTACGACCCGACGCTTAACTAAGAGGACACGATGATGAATAAAGACGAAATCGGCGGCAACTGGAAGCAGTTCAAAGGTAAAGCGAAAGAACAGTGGGGTAAGCTGACTGATGACGATATGACCGTCATTGAAGGTAAACGCGATCAGCTTGTCGGTAAAATCCAGGAGCGTTACGGCTACGCAAAAGACCAGGCGGAGAAAGAAGTGGGCGACTGGGAAAAACGCAACGACTACCGCTGGTAACCGGGCTATACCCGAAAGTACAAGGAAGTACACCCTGAGGGCGGCCATGTGCCGCCTTTGCTTTTACCGCTAACGCGGTTTTTTCTTCACCAGAATAGAGTGGTCATGCTGGCATGCGTCCTGATGACGACAGGCTTCCACTTCAACGCAGGCAGAGCACAGCCCGTGCGCTTCAATTACATTATGGCGCAGGGCAAAACCCATTTTCGCTGCCAGCGTATGCATAATATCTTCCACACCTTCCGCAGCCTCTTCTTTCACCACGCCACAGCGGTCACAGATAAACATGGCCGATGTATGCGTTGGCTGATCGAAAAGGTGGCATAGCACATAGCTGTTGGTGGATTCAACCTTATGCACGAACCCTTGCTCAAGCAGGAAATCCAGCGCGCGATACACCGTCGGTGGTTTCGCCTGCGGCTCGCTTTCGCGGAGCAGGTCGAGCAGATCGTAAGCGCTGATAGCACCCTGCTGCAGGCTCATTAGGCGTAAGACTTCAAGGCGCTGCGGAGTCAGGCGCACATTGCGTTGCGCACACAGCTTTTCGGCCTGCGCTAACAGCTCTTTTGTGGACTTATCCATGTAGCACCCCGGATGTTATAGGACGGAAAACCCCCACTTTATCATGTTCTGGTAAAAACACCGAGATCCACCAGTCTGTGCTATACCTGACCCATTGCAAACCGGGAAATACACAATGAAAAGACCTGACTGTATTCGGCACTGGCGCGACGTTGAAGGCGCGGATGATTCAACCTATCCAGACAGCGACGAGCTGTTTTCTATCGGCGCTCCGCTGGCCCGCAAGCTCGGGCTCGGGCGCATCGGTATCCATCATGAGCGTTTACCGCCCGGGCGCAGGACGTCCTATCCGCATGCGGAAAGCGATGAAGAAGAGTTCATTTATGTGCTCGAAGGTTATCCAGAAGCGTGGATTAATGGCTATTTATGGAAACTAGAACCGGGCGACAGCGTGGGGTTCCCTGCCGGAACCGGTATCTGCCACACCTTTATCAACAATACGGAGGAAGAGGTGCGTTTGCTGGTCGTGGGCGAGGCCAACAAGAAGCAGAACCGCATCTACTATCCACTCAACCCCGTGTATGCCGCGACCCGTGAGGATCGCTGGGTAGACCATCCCCCCCAGTTTTTTGGACCGCATGATGGAAAACCTGGGAAAAAATAATTTCCTCTTCTATAAATATTGAGGGCCGTCACAAAATATAACAGGCCGTAAGGGAGTTTTACTTAGGGATAGAAATAGCGGGTCTTTTACTACTTATTCACAGCAATAGTTCGTTCCTGTTTGGGTGATAACAGACAGGGGTTATTTCATAACAGACTATAACGGGCATACTGTGAAAAAAATTTTTAAATTTTCGGTGGTTAGCATCGCTGTTTCCTTGTTTATGGCAAATCAGGCGGGAGCAGCCAATACCTGGACAGAAGCACGCAGTGACGCAATGGGTGGCACTGGCGTTGCGGCTGGGAGCTATGGCAGTGCAGTATTGATAAACCCGGCGCTGCTGGCAAAGGCAAAGCCGGATGATGATGTTACGGTTATTCTGCCGTCAATTGGCGCTCAAATTTCGGATAAGGACAATCTGCGCGATAAGATTGATGATATCAGCGACGACGTCAGCAAATATCGCAGCACGCTAGATAATATCAATCTTTTCGATCTCCTCAATCCCGCGAGTCCGGCCTCCCGGAACGTCTCAGCCGCTGCGGGCGATCTTGCTAATCAACTGGATTCTCTGAAAGGAAAAACCGCCAGCGGTAAAGCGGGTGCCGGGATTGCTGTCAGTATTCCTAATGACGTGTTATCCGTAGCATTCGTCGCAAAAGCGAATGCGCGCGCACGCGTGAGTTCCTATATTGATCAGGGCGATATTGACACATTGCGCGGTATTGAGGCCGTTCCAGCCACCGCGTTAGCGGTAAATCCGAATGATTTGAAGTCAAAAGGTTTTGGTCGCGCGGCGATCGTTTCGGACTATGGTGTGGCGGTGGCGCGTCAGTTTGACATTAGCGGTGTACCGGTCTCCGTAGGTATCACGCCAAAGCTGCAAAAAACCTGGCTCTATAACTATACGGTTTCCATCTACAACTTCGACAGCGGCGATATCAATAGTAGTCGCTATCGTAATGATGATACTGGTTTTAACGTTGACGCCGGTCTTGCTGCTGACTTCGGCGATAACTGGACCGTTGGTTTAACCGGACAAAATCTCTTCTCCCGGGATATCGACACGAAGAAAGTGGATGGCGTGCGTGATACTTATCAAATCAGTCCTGTAGTGACCGCCGGTGCCGCATGGCACAACGATCTGGTGACGTTGACCGCCGATGGCGATTTGACGGAAACCAAAGGCTTCAAGAGCGAAGATACGTCGCAGTATGTGGGCGTCGGTGCCGAGGTTACGCCGCTCAGCTGGCTGGCGGTGCGTGCGGGTTATCGCGCGGACGTGAAGGGTAACGACAGCAATGTCTTTACCGGCGGTGTCGGTTTCGCGCCGTTCAGTACCGTTCATGTTGACCTGATGGGCCTGTACGGTGAAGACGAAACCTGGGGCGCAGGGGCTCAGCTGAGCATGACGTTCTAAACACAAAGGGCACCCCGGCTGGTGCCCTTTACACTTATCCGTGTGCTGCTTTAGCCAGCGTATCGTTGATCCATTGATTCACGCTTTTACCTGAAACTTCAGCGGCAATGCTGATCGCTGAATGGACTTCTGGCGAGATGCGCAAACTGATTTTTCCGCTAGCTGGTCGCAGAGGCTCTCGGCCCTGCTCAGCACAATAAGCCAGATAATCATCAACTGCTTCTTCAAACGCTTTACGCAGGGCAGCGACGTTATCAGCATGAAAACCGATAACATCTCTTATGCCAGCAACATGCCCAACGAAGCACAGATCGTCGTCGCTGTAATCTATTTTTGCGGCATAGCCTTTATAAGTCATAGTGTTAATCATGGAGATACCCCTGTTGCGATGAGAAAAGCCATTGCGTCGCGAACCTGATAAACCTTCGCTTCTTTATCCGGATGAGGACGATGAAACGAAGCCACAACTCCATTGATTTCGAATCTTACCCTTGAGCCGTTGCCTTCTGAGGCTTTCGCACCCAATGCGATAAAAAGCGCTTCAATCCTGCGCCATTCCAGGGAACTGGGCGTTGGCACAGAGAAAATCAACTGCAATGTTTTTTGGTGGCGGGCGTTCAATGTTTTCATTTTTAATAGATTCCATGTTGATTTTTTCCTCGCCGCCAAACTTGAATGTGATGATATCACTTTTTGATATCATATCAAGCCGGATCGTATCCTTTTTGAGCCTGTGCTATAGTAGCGCCCCTTTTCCACCAGATGCTTAAAACTTCGCCATGTCGTCAGAATTACAGACCGCTTTTCCCGCACACCGTTTCTCCATTGCGCCGATGCTCGACTGGACGGACAGACACTGCCGCTATTTCCTGCGCCAGCTCTCCCGCCATACGCTGCTGTACACCGAAATGGTGACCACGGGCGCAATCATTCACGGGAAGGGCGACTATCTGGCCTATAGCGAAGAAGAGCATCCGGTTGCCCTGCAGCTGGGCGGTAGCGATCCGGCCGCGCTGGCGCAGTGCGCGAAGCTGGCAGAAGCGCGCGGCTACGACGAGATCAACCTCAACGTTGGCTGCCCGTCCGATCGCGTGCAAAACGGCATGTTTGGCGCATGTCTGATGGGGAACGCGCAGCTGGTGGCGGACTGCATCAAGGCGATGCGCGACGTGGTTTCCATTCCGGTCACGGTCAAAACCCGTATCGGCATTGACGACCAGGACAGCTATGAATTCCTGTGCGACTTCATCAATACGGTATCCGGGCAAGGCGAGTGCGAGATGTTCATCATCCACGCGCGAAAAGCCTGGCTCTCCGGCCTGAGCCCGAAAGAGAACCGCGAAATTCCGCCGCTGGACTATCCGCGCGTGTACCAGCTTAAGCGTGATTTCCCGCACCTGACGATGTCCATTAACGGCGGCATCAAGTCGCTGGAAGAGGCCAAAGTGCATCTGGAACATATGGATGGCGTGATGGTCGGGCGCGAGGCGTATCAGAACCCGGGCATTCTGGCGACGGTGGACCGTGAAATCTTCGGCATCGAATGCGCAGACGCCGATCCGGTTGCCGTCGTGCGTGCGATGTATCCTTACATTGAGCGCGAGCTGAGCAATGGCACTTATCTCGGCCATATCACCCGCCATATGCTTGGCCTGTTCCAGGGTATTCCGGGCGCGCGTCAGTGGCGTCGTTACCTGAGCGAGAATGCGCATAAAGCCGGTGCAGATATCGAGGTGCTGGAACATGCGCTGCGGCTGGTGGCAGATAAGCGATAACTTTCGCTAAAAGTTCGTCAAATTCACCACGCCCTGCGAACGATCGCGGGGCGTTTTGCTTTAATAACAACAGGTTAATACTGGCATGATTCTTGTAACGCTTACTGCATGACTCGGGAACTCGTGGGAGAGCACCATGCTGGAACTACTTTTTGTGATTGGCTTTTTTGTCATGCTGTTAGCGACAGGCGTTTCGCTGCTCGGCATTCTGGCGGCTATCGTGGTGGCGACGGTGGTCATGTTTATTGGCGGACTGTTTGCTCTGACGATCAAGCTGTTGCCGTGGCTACTGCTGGCCATTGCGGTCGTGTGGGTGATTCGGGCGATTAAATCGCCAAAAGTGCCCAGTTATCAGCGCAATAACCGCTTCCGTTACTAAGGTATTGAGGGGTTCGTCACATACTTGTAACTTTTCCGGCGGCAGGGCTTAGAACAGAATAGGATTTACTTATCGAATCTGTCACTATGACTGCCGCTAAAGAATTCATCGAGCTGTACCCTACATACAGCCGAACTAAAAAAAGAAAGGGCTTCCCACGGGAAGCCCAATTTCTTTTTAGGGCTCAGGGAATCAACAAACTTGACCCCTGCGTTGCCCGGCTCTCCAGCACTTCATGTGCACGCTGCGCATCGGTTAGCGCGTATTTCTGCGCATCAGCCACATCCACCTTAATGACGCCGCTGGCGATCAGCGAGAAGAGCTCGTTACTGGCTTCCTCAAGTTCTTCCCGGTTGGTGATGTATCCTTGCAGGGAAGGGCGCGTCACGTACAGAGAACCTTTCTGGTTCAGTATGCCGAGATTAACGCCGGTCACCGCGCCTGACGCATTCCCGAAGCTTACCATCAGCCCGCGACGCTGCAGGCAGTCCAGCGACGCTTCCCAGGTGTCTTTCCCTACCGAGTCATACACCACGCGGACTTTTTTACCGTTGGTGATCTCTTTCAGCCGCTCAACAATGCTCTCTTCACGGTAGTTAATCACCTGCCAGGCGCCCGCCTGCAGCGCGCGCTGCGCTTTTTGTGCATTTCCTACGGTACCGATCAGCTTCGCGCCCAGCGCTTTTGCCCACTGACAGGCGATAAGCCCGACGCCACCCGCTGCGGCATGAAACAGGAACTGCTCGTCGGGTTTAATTTCATAGGTTTTGCGCAGCAGGTAGTAAACCGTCAAACCTTTCAGGAACGAGGCTGCCGCCTGCTCAAAGGAGATGGCGTTAGGCAGCAGGGCGGCTTTATCCGCCGGAACGTTGTGAACGGAGCTGTAAGCGCCCAGCGCGGACTGCGCATACACCACGCGGTCGCCCTCTTTAATATGCTTAACTGCGCTGCCCACTTTGACGACGATACCGGCTGCCTCGGTGCCCAGGCCGCTCGGCATTGACGGAGGCGGGTAGAGACCGCCGCGAATATAGGTGTCGATGTAGTTTATGCCGATGGCTTTGTTTTCAACCTGCACTTCGTTTTCGCCAGGTGCGGCAGGGGTGAACTCCACCGCTTTCAGTACGTCTGGCCCACCGTGTTTCTGGAATTCAATGCGCGTTGCCATGCTCCCTCCGTAAGAAAAATATGGTAATCTTTCGACCCACTCTTTATCTCGGTAACTCCATTCACTATGGCAGGAAACAAACCCTTCAACAAACAGACTGAACCTCGCGAGCGTGATTTCCAGGTCGCAGGGTTAAAGGTCCCGCCGCACTCGATTGAAGCGGAACAGTCGGTGTTGGGCGGTTTAATGCTGGATAACGAGCGCTGGGACGACGTCGCCGAGCGCGTCGTGGCGGAAGATTTCTACACCCGTCCGCACCGCCACATCTTTACCGAAATGGCGCGTCTGCAGGAGTCGGGCAGCCCAATCGACCTGATCACGCTCGCGGAATCGCTGGAGCGTCTTGGGCAACTCGACAGCTGCGGCGGGTTTGCCTATCTGGCGGAACTGTCAAAAAACACGCCTAGTGCGGCGAACATCAGCGCTTATGCCGATATCGTGCGCGAACGTGCAGTCGTCCGCGAGATGATCTCGGTGGCGAACGAGATCGCCGAAGCCGGTTTTGATCCGCAGGGTCGCACCAGCGAAGACCTGCTCGACCTTGCCGAGTCGCGCGTCTTTAAAATCGCCGAAAGCCGCGCCAATAAAGACGAAGGCCCAAAAAACATCGCCGATGTCCTCGACGCCACCGTTGCCCGTATCGAACAGCTGTTCCAGCAGCCGCACGATGGCGTCACCGGCGTGAACACCGGCTATGACGATTTGAACAAGAAAACCGCCGGCCTGCAGCCGTCGGATTTGATCATCGTCGCCGCGCGTCCGTCGATGGGTAAAACTACTTTTGCGATGAACCTCGTCGAAAACGCGGCGATGTTGCAGGATAAGCCGGTGCTTATCTTCAGTCTTGAGATGCCCTCCGAGCAGATTATGATGCGTTCTCTGGCGTCGCTGTCGCGCGTGGATCAGACCCGCATTCGTACCGGCCAGCTTGATGATGAAGACTGGGCGCGCATCTCCGGCACCATGGGCATTCTGCTGGAAAAACGTAACATCTACATCGATGACTCTTCTGGCCTGACGCCGACGGAGGTCCGTTCCCGCGCGCGCCGTATCGCCCGTGAACACGGCGGCATCGGCCTCATCATGATCGACTACCTTCAACTGATGCGCGTTCCGTCGCTCTCCGACAACCGTACGCTGGAAATTGCGGAGATTTCCCGCTCGCTCAAGGCGTTAGCCAAAGAGCTACACGTACCGGTCGTTGCCCTGTCGCAGCTCAACCGCTCCCTGGAACAACGTGCCGACAAGCGCCCGGTCAACTCTGACCTCCGCGAATCCGGCTCCATCGAGCAGGATGCCGACTTAATCATGTTTATCTACCGTGATGAGGTTTATCACGAGAACAGCGACCTGAAAGGGATCGCCGAAATTATTATTGGTAAACAACGTAACGGCCCGATCGGGACGGTGCGCCTGACCTTTAACGGACAGTGGTCGCGTTTCGACAACTATGCCGGTCCTCAATATGATGATGAGTAATTTCTAAGGAATTCAAATGCAAGCGGCAACTGTTGTTATTAACCGCCGCGCTCTGCGACACAACCTGCAACGTCTGCGTGAACTGGCACCCGCCAGCAAGCTCGTTGCAGTCGTGAAAGCGAACGCTTACGGACACGGTCTTCTGGAGACCGCGCGAACGCTCCCCGATGCCGACGCCTTTGGTGTCGCCCGTCTTGAAGAAGCTCTCCGCCTGCGCGCGGGCGGCATTACTCAACCCATTCTGCTCCTCGAAGGCTTTTTCGAAGCCAGCGATCTGCCGACCATCGCTGACCAGCATCTGCATACGGCGGTACACAACGATGAACAGCTCGCCGCACTCGAAACCGCCGAGCTGAGCGAGCCGGTGACCGTATGGATGAAGCTCGACACGGGCATGCACCGTCTGGGCGTGCGTCCGGAGAGCGCGGAAGCGTTCTATCAGCGTTTATGCCGGTGCAAAAACGTGCGCCAGCCGGTGAACATCGTCAGCCACTTCGCCCGTGCCGATGAGCCCGAGTGCGGTGCAACCGAGCGGCAGCTGGATATCTTTAACACCTTCTGCGAAGGCAAGCCGGGGATGCGCTCGATTGCGGCATCCGGCGGTATTCTGCTGTGGCCGCAGTCGCATTTCGACTGGGCGCGACCGGGCATCATTCTCTACGGCGTATCGCCGCTGGAGAACAAACCCTGGGGGCCGGACTTTGGCTTCCAGCCGGTTATGTCGCTGGTCTCTAACCTGATTGCCGTGCGTGACCATAAAGCGGGCGAGCCGGTGGGCTACGGCGGCACCTGGACCAGCGAGCGTGATACCCGTCTCGGCGTGGTGGCGATGGGCTATGGTGACGGCTATCCGCGCGCTGCACCGTCGGGTACGCCGGTTCTGGTCAACGGACGCGAGGTGAAGATTGTTGGCCGCGTGGCGATGGACATGATTTGCGTCGATCTGGGGCCTGAAGCCCAGGATAAGCCCGGCGACGATGTGGTAATGTGGGGCGAAGGTTTGCCCGTCGAACGCATTGCTGAAATTACAAAAGTGAGTGCTTACGAACTTATCACGCGCCTGACTTCAAGGGTTGCGATGAAGTACATTGATTGAGACTCGCATAGAGTAGTCCAACGGCATAAGCTGCCGTTGGACGCGTAACGCTTATTTCAACACGTTATAGATCGCCTGATTAGTCAAATAATCCGACGCTAGCCCTGACTCCGGAGTGAAGCGTGAACCCTGGATGGACGAGAACCGTTTTCCAGTGCTGCCCAGCGAGACATAGCGTTCTCCTCCATCGTTTTCCGAAATGGTGTACACCGTTTTCTGCATCTCGGCGAATAGCGGAGCGTTACGCTGAATGGTCTGATGCAATTCCAGCAGCTGCACTCCATCCAGATTGAGCTTTTTATCCAGCTTGACGCCCCATCTTTGCAGGCAGACTTCGGCGAAATGGCGCACGATTGTGCCGGGTTCATGGACGACTTTTTCCCCGCTATTCCCATTGGCCGAAGCATTCCCCACCAGCGTAGCGTGGCGGCCAGACATGGGGTAAATATGGACTTTTGTTGCACTATCGGTCTGTGGAATGACGCACGAGAAACCTTTTGACCGCTCATGTCTGGCGTAGAAAGCCACATACTCCTTAACGTTACTACCCAGAGTGACTTTGTCCGCCTGGAAATTACCCATGCCCGGGACCGGATCGACCGCAAAAATATTCACCGGGATCGTCGTTAAAAGGGGATCGGCCAGCATTGCATTGGCAAGCATATGGCAGCTAATTCCTCCCCGGCTCCACCCAACAAGATTCACCTGAGTGGGTAGGATCTGCCCCTGACGGAAGGTTTTGATGATTTGCTGCTGCAGCGCCTGCTGGGTTACTTTACGATCGCCATAGTCATATTTACGCCACCAAAAAGAACCGGTAACCTCAACGTCCTGAATCGGCACGCCAGCCTTTTTGAGCTGCTCGTAGTTTTCTTTTGTGAGCTTCTCACGCTGCCAGTCAACGTGCCCTTTTATAATATTGATCGCGTGCTGAACATTCTCATTCCAGCCGCTGCCCAGAAGCTGGGCGCGAAGCTGAGAATATTCTCCGCTTTTGACCCAAAGCTCGTCGCTTTGTAAATTTCCGCTTCCCGGGCCATCAAGAATGACCCATTCGGCGAACTCTTTACCCTTGTTATTGGCAGCCAGAGAAGAGATGAGTTCGCCGTTCCAGTAATTAGCATGAGACTCATCAAATTTATTAGAACCAGTACCACAGAAATACACTGTTAGTATTGTCATAAATGACCTCATTGAAATATTAATATGTAGTGGTGACACGCGTGTAGTTAAATAATACGTGTCAGCAATATTTCGGGGAATATGCTATTGGGCCCAGGTTGTTTTTGATAACGATAAGATCGTTCTTAATTAAACATAGCTATGTTTAATGTGTAGTACTGCTTAACTTTTTGCTTAGGGCATATGACATTCGCCTTATGCCGAATGCTGTTTTTACAGTTTTGCAATAGCACGCATACTTAATTTCGGAATGAGTTGGTTGAATAATCTAAGAAAATAGATTTCACACGGGGTTATGCTACAATGAATATATTAATGATCGATGAATTACCGATCTTCATTCACGGTATGAAAACAGAGCTGGAACGCGTAATGCCGGAATGCACTGTTTTTGCAGCGAACAATTTTGAAGATGCACACGCAATTTTAACCGCTATGCCGGTCAGCATTATTTTGCTGGATGGTGAAATGAAGTGCCGTGATTTTATCACTAATTTGATGACAAACTGGCCTGAGCTACCGATCGTGGTAATGTTACGAAAAGCGACGGATAAGATATTCAATTTCTACATCCGCCAAAGCATTAAGGGCATATTTACCAAGGATCTCCCCGCTGAAAAAATCAGCCAGATACTTAGCATGGTCTCCTCGGGAGTGGTCTGCTTTCCGGAGCAAGCCGTGGTCCAGCGGGAACAACCCACTGGCGGTTTGCCGATCCACTCCCTGAGTCGTCGGCAGAAGGAGGTTCTCAAGCTGCTGGCTAATGGAGGAACAAATAAGCAGATCAGCAGGCAATTGAATATCAGTGCAGGTACGGTCAAAGTGCATCTGGAATCCATCTTTCACCGATTACAGGTCAACAATCGGACTCAGGCCGCAATGCTCTATTTTAAATATATGGCTAATTAAGCGATTTTCAGCAAAACGAAGGGCTGCAGTCAACACGCGTTAAGAGAAAAGCGCAACAGGCAGACTTCTGTTGCGCTTTGTTTTTTAACGGTACTGAGATTTAAAATAATATATCACCACCACCAGCGTTCCGAAGTCCTGCAATAGCCAGAACGGAAAGCTGTCACTCAGTATATCAGCGCCGGTAATAATAAATTTCATGTTTAAGCTGCTCTCACCAAAAAAACCAAAGGCAAGGGCGGCCAAGCCGATTTTACACATTACCGGCAGGGCATGGACTCGTCGGCTATAGGCGGCAAACAAAATCAGCAGCGATGTAACCAGGTCGACGAAGATAATAAAGGGGAGCACCCAGCCATTCATCATGTTAAGCATTTATTCTCCATCGGGTTTGTTGTGGGTTAAATCAGGCGGAGAAAGTGACTCATGTCTGACTTTACTTTTGATGACGCTTGCAACATCAAAAATATCGCGCTGTTCATGCCGGCGGAAAAAGTTTGCCAGCCAGACGATCAGGCCATTACTCATTGCACCGAGGATATACCCTAAACCAAGCGTGATATCGGCCTGATTGAGGTCTATCTTTAACCAGCGGGCTGATAACCCACCTAATGCGACGGCCGCGCCCATGCTAATTCCACCAAAAATAATGCCTGCCATAAACCGGCTGTGCTGGTGCAACCGCTGCGGTTGCCAGAAAAACGAGATACTGACGCCGCCAAATAAACCTGAAAAAGCCAGCAAGGCTTCACTGATGAGAGTCGGGAGATAGATGTCAGACATACGTTCATCCTCTGCAAGGATAAATCCCCCTGGAAAAGGGGATTTATTATCGTAACGGGCGCTTATTATTGGCAGGGATCCAGCTCAACAATATGCTGATACCTATCGGTCGTAATAAAGCGCTGTTGCCCTGACAGGCTGTAAATCAAACGCTTGGGAGAGCGATATCCCTTCACGACATCGACATCTGCGCTAAGCCAGGGCTGACTGGCAGGAAGAGCGCTATGGCTGTATTTATCGCCACCGATCCACTTTTGATGGGTGAGTTTCACCCCCCAAAGCGATTCGCTTTCACTACCCGACCAGCCGAGGCGTTTGGCTTCCTCCGAGGGGATATAGCGGTCGGGCAGGCGTCCGAAATTTTTTATATGACGAAGCGTTGTCGCCAGATCGGTCACGTTATTGACGGGCGGCATCCCCTGGGAAGATAAAAAGGCGTTGGCTTCCTTTATTTCATCTTCGCAGGTTGGCATGGCGGCGGTTGCCTGTAAAACGGTGAATAATGAAACAGACAGCACGGCCATTTTCACTATGGAGAGTGGTTTCATTGTGTTTTTCCTGTTGAGTTAACTGAGAAATAGCTTCATTTCTGCTTCGCGGCGTCGGGTAAGACCGGTCAAAACCTTACCGCCTGCCTTATTCCAGCTTTTGAACTGCAGTGCGGCGCCCTGGATATCGCCCGCGTTAAATTTTTTGAGCAGCGTGGATTTCTTTAAATTGCCCACGCCAAGGTTGAAGGCGAATGAAACCAGCGCGTCGAATTGAACCTGCGTTGCTGGTTGGTTCAGCAGTTTTTTCACGCCGTCCTCGGTGCGTTTCAGATCTTTGCGCAGCAGATCTTTGGCTTCGCCGGTGGTAATTTTGGTGAGCTTTTCCATCTCCTCTTTGAGGATCAAATGGCCATAGCCGATGGTCCATAAACCTACGGCATCGCGATAACGCTCCAGCTTCAGCCCTTCAAACTGGCAAATAAGCTGAATGCCCTTGTCACCGGTACGTTCTGGTTGTTTTTGCATTACGGAGTCTCCTCTGCTTTCGGGCGGGGAATCACCTTGTTGGTGTATTCGTCAATCAAACGCATGACGCTCTCCGGCGGCTCAAGCGCGGCAAATTGCATTTCCACATCGACGTGGCGGCTGTCACGCCCGCCTTTGTTATCGCTGGAAGGTGAAAGGCTGACGTGAAAGCGGCCAAATTCGTTCTCACCGGACTGGCGGGAAGGTGCCTGCATGCCTTCCGTGCGGATCGTCAGGTTGACCTTCATCTTTTCCAGCATCAGCCCGCGCGGTGTTGAAAGCGCGACTAAGGGCAGGTCAAAGTAGTGCTTTTCATCCAGTGCCAGCTGTACCGTACGTGGAATCAACGAACCGTCTTCTGCGGGTTCGAAAAAGGGATCCAGCGCCTTCATATACTGCTGAGCAATCAGTTCGTTGGCCGCAGTGGCCGCGTACTGCATCCCGCGCGTGATATCTTCAAGCGAGATCGGCACGCCGGGAATATCGGCTGGAGGCGCTGGAGGCGCTGGAGGCGTGTTTTCCTGTAGCGGTGGCGTGCCTTCATCCTCTTTGCCCGCCCTGTTTTCCGGCTCTTCATCCTTGCCGCCGCGCAGCCATTTTTTAAAAGACATATTTCGCTCCTGGAAAAAGGGCTACCCGGGTAGCCCCTGCATTACGGAATCGCACGTATGTCGCGGCGTGGAAGATTACTGCGCGGCGACAGGCTTGGTTTTGGCGTTGGTCAGGTAATCAATTACGCGCTGCAGAGCTTCAGGTGGCTCCTGGCGTTTAATCTGGGTATGAATGGAGTATTTCGCGCGTGTATCGGTCGAGCGGGTCTGCTCCGATTTATGGGAGACCTTGCCGGTCATTTTCGCTTTGAATACGCCCCAGCCGACGGACGCTTCCACGGAAGCTTCCGCTTCGGTGCTGCTGGAGCTGGCTTCGCTTTGGCTCACTTCCAGCTCAAAGTCGATGGTACCGTCCTCGATACAGATGATGGGGTGGGTGACCGCCGCCAGGAGCGGAATGCTCATCTTGCGGGTTACGCTGCCTTTATTGACCCCCTGTTCGTCTACCACGGTTTCGTCGTAATCGAACTCGATCGCGACAGCTTTGCCGTCTTTAATACAGACGGAAAGAAGGAAGTCAGTGTAGGCCTTGCTCGCCTGAACCTGTGCTTTGATCATCGCCTGCAGCGGGCCGCCGATCATATGCTCCAGCGGCAGGGCGTTAATGACTGAACCAATAAATTGTGAATCCATGATGTGAACTCCTTGAATCAGTGAATGCGCGGTTGCGCAGGAGTCACATTACGGAAAGCGAGAAGAGGAAAATATTGGGTAAATGTCATGGCGAGAGGACGCAAAAAACCTATGCCGATCGCAGGATAATCTTAAAGGGTGGTGTTGCGTGATATTCCGGTTTATTGTTGAAATCCCTGCCTCATCGAATTCCGGAGACTCATCGCGTGTTTCAGAAAGTTGACGCCTATGCCGGCGACCCTATCCTCTCCTTAATGGAGCGTTTCAAAGAAGATCCTCGCAGCGACAAAGTGAACCTGAGCATCGGTTTGTATTACAACCACGAGGGTTTTATTCCTCAACTGCAGGCCGTTGCCGAAGCTGAAGCGCGTCTGAACGCTGTTCCACACGGCGCGTCGCTCTATCTGCCGATGGAAGGGTTAAATGCCTACCGCAGCACCATTGCGCCGTTGCTGTTTGGTGCCGATCACGCGGTGCTCGCACAAAAACGCGTGGCGACCATCCAGACGCTGGGCGGCTCGGGTGCGCTGAAGGTGGGGGCAGACTTCCTGAAAAAATACTTCCCGGATTCAGGCGTGTGGGTGAGTGACCCGACGTGGGAAAACCACGTTGCGATCTTCGAGGGCGCAGGTTTCAAAGTGGCGACCTATCCATGGTTTGACAGCGAAACTAACGGCGTGCGCGTTGACGCGCTGCTGGAAAAACTGAACACCCTGCCGGAGCGCAGTATTGTGCTGCTGCATCCATGCTGCCATAACCCAACCGGTGCGGATCTCACCAACGCCCAGTGGGATGCGGTGATTGAGGTACTGAAGGCCCGCAACCTGATCCCGTTCCTCGACATTGCCTACCAGGGCTTTGGCGCGGGCATGGAAGAAGATGCTTACGCCATTCGCGCCGTGGCCAGCGCCGGGCTGCCTGTTCTGGTCAGCAACTCCTTCTCTAAAATCTTCTCCCTGTACGGCGAGCGCGTTGGCGGCCTGTCCGTGGTGTGTGAAGACGCCGAAGCGGCAGGTCGCGTGCTGGGCCAGTTGAAGGCGACGGTGCGTCGCATTTACTCCAGCCCGCCGAACTTTGGTGCGCAGGTGGTGGCGACGGTGCTCGGTGACGAAAAGCTGAAAGCGTCCTGGCTTGCGGAAGTGGAAGCGATGCGCCAGCGCATTCAGACGATGCGTCAGGAGCTGGTTAACGTCCTGAAAGAGGCCGTGCCGGGACATAATTTCGACTATCTGCTCAAGCAGCGCGGGATGTTCAGCTATACCGGACTGAGTGCGGCTCAGGTCGATCGCCTGCGCGAAGAGTTCGGCGTCTACCTGATCGCCAGTGGCCGTATGTGCGTAGCGGGTTTGAATGCCAGCAACGTTCATCGCGTGGCGCAGGCGTTTGCTGCTGTGATGTAAGTATTCACTTACTTGCATGCCATATGTAGGCCGGGTAAGGCGCAGCCGCCACCCGGCTTTTTTGTTTGCGCCGGTGCCAATCATTGCCCGGTGGCGCTTCGCTTACCGGGCCTACACGCCTGTTCCACTCTTTGTGATCGTCTTCTTTTTATTCAGCTTCATAAGCAAAAACTCCTTCCCTTCACCTCCCGCTGGGGTTATGGTCGGATAGTTTTTTGACCATTCGCTCAAATTAAAACAATAACAAACTGAATATTCAGGGGAAAATATGCGCAAGATCACACTGGCGCTCAGCGCCGCCTGCTTATTGTTCTCGCTTAATAGCGCCGTCGTCGCGCGAGCTTCTGCCCCGACGCCGCTTTACACAGGCACCACCGCCGCCATTCTCGCCGAGCAGGCACCCATTCACTGGGTTTCCGTGGCCCAAATCGAAAACAGCCTGATGGGCCGTGCGCCAATGGCCGTGGGCTTTGACATTGATGATACCGTGCTGTTCTCAAGCCCCGGCTTCTGGCGCGGGAAGAAAACGTATTCACCGGACAGCGAAGCGTATCTGAAGAACCCGGAATTCTGGGAAAAAATGAATAACGGCTGGGACGAATTCAGCATCCCGAAAGAGGTTGCCCGTGCGCTTATTGCCATGCACGTGAAGCGCGGTGACAGCATTTATTTTGTGACCGGCCGCAGTCAGACCAAAACGGAAACCGTCTCGAAAACGCTGCAGGATGATTTCCAGATCCCGGCGGCCAGCATGAATCCGGTGATTTTTGCCGGTGACAAAGAGGGGCAAAACACCAAAACCCAGTGGCTGGAAAAGAAAAATATCAAAGTATTCTACGGCGATTCGGATAACGACATCACCGCCGCACAGGATGTGGGTGCCAGAGGGATCAGGGTGTTACGTGCCTCTAACTCCACGTATCGACCGCTGCCGATGGCCGGAAAGTTTGGCGAAGAGGTGATCGTCAACTCGGAGTATTAAGTACCGGGCAGCGAGTTTGGCTCTTTTTTAATCAAATCTCGCTGCTGCGGGTTTTACCTTTCGTCTTCTTGCTGCACACTTAGAAAGATTCATCTTTCAATACGGAGCAGCACATGTGGTACCAACAGACTCTGACCTTAAGCGCTAAACCACGCGGATTCCACCTGGTGACGGATGAAGTCATCGGGCAACTCCGCGATCTGTCGCGCGTCAGAACGGGTTTGCTGCATCTGCTGCTTCAGCACACGTCCGCCTCTCTCACGCTTAATGAAAATTGCGATCCCACCGTCCGGTCCGACATGGAGCACTATTTTCTGAAGAGCGTGCCGGATAACGCGCCTTATGAGCATGACTATGAGGGGGCGGACGACATGCCTTCGCATATTAAATCCTCCCTGCTGGGCGTATCGCTGATGCTGCCGGTTCACAACGGGCGGTTGCTGTTGGGAACGTGGCAGGGGATCTGGCTGGGAGAGCATCGTATTCATGGTGGTTCGCGTAAAATTATCGCCACGCTGCAAGGGGAATAAAGATGACAATTTCGGAGATACTTCAGTACTGCATGAGCAAGCCCGGCGCGGAGCAGAGCGTCCACAGCGACTGGAAAGCCACGCAGATTAAGGTGGGGGATGTGCTGTTTGCGATGGTGAAAGAGGTGGAGGGCCGTCCGGCGGCGTCGCTGAAAACCAGCCCTGAACTGGCGGATTTGTTACGTCAGCAGCATGATGACGTGAGGCCGAGCAAGCACCTCAATAAGGCGCACTGGAGCACCGTTTATCTGGACGGTTCGATTCCTGGCTCGCAGATTTACTACCTGGTGGACGCGTCCTATCAGCAGGCGGTTGAGCTGCTGCCGGAAACCACCCGACAGCAACTCTCCGTGTGACAATTACAGCAACGGTTTGAGGAAGCGCGCGGTGTGCGAGGCTTCGCACTCTGCAACGGTCTCTGGCGTACCGGAGACGAGAATTTCACCGCCGCCGCTGCCGCCTTCCGGGCCGAGATCGACAATCCAGTCCGCGGTTTTAATCACGTCCAGGTTATGTTCGATGACCACGATAGTGTTACCCTGATCTCTGAGTTGATGCAGCACCTCGAGCAGCTGCTGGATGTCGGCAAAGTGCAGGCCGGTGGTCGGCTCGTCCAGAATGTAGAGCGTCTGACCGGTGCCGCGTTTTGACAGCTCACGCGCCAGCTTCACGCGCTGCGCTTCACCGCCGGACAGCGTGGTGGCCGACTGCCCCAGACGAATGTAGGTCAGGCCCACGTCCATCAGCGTTTGCAGCTTACGCGCCAGCGCAGGGACGGCGTCAAAGAACTCGCGTGCCTCTTCGATGGTCATATCCAGCACTTCGTGGATGGTTTTGCCCTTGTACTTAATCTCCAGCGTTTCGCGGTTATAGCGCTTGCCTTTGCACTGGTCGCACGGCACGTAGATATCCGGCAGGAAGTGCATCTCAACCTTGATCACGCCGTCGCCCTGGCACGCTTCGCAGCGACCGCCGCGAACGTTAAAGCTGAAACGTCCTGGCGTATAGCCGCGTGAACGCGCTTCCGGCACGCCGGCAAACAGTTCACGTACGGGCGTGAAGACGCCGGTGTAGGTTGCCGGGTTAGAGCGCGGGGTACGGCCAATCGGGCTTTGGTCAATGTCGATAACTTTATCGAAATGCTCCAGACCCTGGATGTCGCGGTACGGCGCAGGCTCGGCCAGCGTCGCGCCGTTCAGCGCCGTCTGCGCAATCGGGAACAGCGTATCGTTGATCAGCGTCGATTTACCGGAACCGGACACGCCGGTGATACAGGTAAACAGGCCAACCGGCAGCGTCAGGGTGACGTCTTTCAGGTTGTTGCCGCGCGCGCCGGTCAGCTTCAGCACTTTTTCCGGATCTGCCGCCACGCGCTGTTTCGGCAC
The DNA here is from genome assembly GCF_000733275.2 of Enterobacter sp. EGD-HP1. Classification (NCBI taxonomy): domain Bacteria; kingdom Pseudomonadati; phylum Pseudomonadota; class Gammaproteobacteria; order Enterobacterales; family Enterobacteriaceae; genus Enterobacter; species Enterobacter sp. EGD-HP1. The sequence continues at coordinate 53,307 of NZ_AVOP01000003.1, read as the reverse complement.
TTCAATCTTGCGCTTGCCGCTCATGAACTGGCCTGTCAGCGATTCGGGTACCGCCATAATGTCCTTCAGCGTCCCTTCTGCCACCACCTGTCCGCCGTGCACGCCAGCGCCCGGGCCAATGTCGATGACGTGGTCAGCCGCACGGATCGCATCTTCATCGTGCTCGACCACGATGACCGTGTTGCCGAGGTTGCGCAGGTGAACCAGCGTCCCGAGCAGACGCTCGTTGTCGCGCTGGTGCAGGCCGATGGACGGTTCATCCAGCACGTACATCACGCCTACCAGACCCGCACCAATCTGGCTCGCCAGACGTATACGCTGGGCCTCACCGCCGGAGAGCGTTTCCGCCGAGCGGGAAAGCGTCAGGTAGTTCAGGCCGACGTTCACCAGGAACTTCAGGCGATCGCCGATCTCTTTCAGCACTTTTTCGGCAATTTTCGCGCGTTGGCCGGAGAGCTTCAGGTTGTTGAAGAAGTCCATCGCGTGGCCGATGCTCATGTCTGAGATGGTCGGCAGCGCCGTGTTTTCCACAAACACGTGGCGCGCTTCGCGACGCAGACGCGTACCCTCACAGGTGGCGCAGGAGCGGTTGCTGATGAACTTCGCCAGCTCCTCGCGCACCGCGCTGGATTCGGTCTCTTTGTAGCGGCGCTCCATGTTGTGCAGCACCCCTTCGAACGGGTGGCGACGCACGGAGGTATCGCCGCGATCGTTCATGTACTTGAACTCGATGTTCTCTTTGCCGGAACCGAACAGGATCACTTTGTGCACGTTCGCGCTCAGGCTCGCCCACGGCGCTTCTACGTCAAACTTGTAGTGCTCTGCCAGCGATTTCAGCATCTGGAAGTAGTAGAAGTTACGCTTGTCCCAGCCGCGAATGGCGCCGCCCGCCAGCGACAGCTCCGGGTTCTGAATGACGCGGTCCGGGTCGAAATACTGCTGGACGCCCAGGCCGTCACAGGTCGGGCACGCGCCCGCCGGGTTGTTGAATGAGAACAGGCGCGGTTCCAGCTCGCGCATGCTGTAGCCGCAAATCGGGCAGGCAAAGTTGGCGGAGAAGAGCAGCTCTTCCGCTTTTGGGTCGTCCATGTCGGAGACCACGGCCGTGCCGCCGGAGAGTTCCAGCGCCGTTTCAAAGGATTCCGCCAGGCGCGTGGCGAGATCGTCGCGCACCTTAAAGCGGTCAATCACCACCTCAATGGTGTGCTTCTTCTGCAGCTCCAGCTTTGGCGGATCGGACAGGTCGCACACCTCGCCGTCGATACGCGCGCGGATATAGCCCTGGCTTGCCAGGTTCTCCAGCGTTTTGGTGTGTTCGCCTTTTCGCTCTTTGATGATCGGCGCCAGCAGCATCAGGCGTTTGCCTTCCGGCTGCGACAGCACGTTATCCACCATCTGGCTTACGGTCTGGGCCGCCAGCGGAACGTCGTGGTCCGGGCAGCGCGGCTCGCCCACGCGGGCATACAGCAGACGCAGGTAGTCATGAATTTCGGTAATGGTACCGACCGTTGAACGCGGGTTATGCGAGGTGGACTTCTGCTCAATAGAGATAGCAGGGGACAACCCTTCAATATGGTCGACATCCGGTTTTTCCATCAGCGACAGGAACTGACGCGCGTACGCAGAGAGTGATTCAACGTAACGACGCTGTCCTTCGGCATACAAAGTGTCGAAAGCCAGTGAGGATTTGCCAGACCCCGAAAGCCCGGTCACGACAATGAGTTTGTCGCGAGGGATTATGAGGTTGATATTCTTGAGATTGTGGGTGCGGGCGCCCCGAACTTCGATCTTATCCATTCACCTTTCCCGGTTGGAACACGGATTGCCTGGTTTGTTTGAAGGACAAACGGCTGTCAGAAACGGCTAATTATGACACAATTTGACCTGTTTGAATATACAGTATTGGAATGCATTTTCTGATTGGCTGTGTAACAATGTCGAGTTGCGAGAGAACTCTGGAACGTGCTACGCAACTATCAAAGTGCAGCATGGAAATGGTACACTCGCGCGTTTACACTATTAAGAAACGTATTCAGGAGACACGAACATGGCCAGCAGAGGCGTAAACAAGGTGATTCTCGTCGGTAATCTGGGCCAGGACCCGGAAGTACGCTACATGCCGAGTGGTGGCGCAGTTGCCAACATTACGCTGGCTACTTCCGAATCCTGGCGTGATAAAGCGACCGGTGAGATGAAAGAGCAGACTGAATGGCACCGCGTTGTGCTGTTTGGCAAACTGGCAGAAGTGGCCGGTGAGTATCTGCGTAAAGGTTCTCAGGTCTATATCGAAGGCCAGCTGCGTACCCGTAAATGGACCGATCAGTCCGGTGCTGAGAAGTACACCACTGAAGTCGTGGTTAACGTGGGCGGTACCATGCAGATGCTGGGTGGCCGTCAGGGCGGTGGCGCGCCGGCAGGTGGTGGTCAGAGCCAGCAGCAGGGCGGTTGGGGTCAGCCTCAGCAGCCGCAGGGCGGCAACCAGTTCAGCGGCGGCGCACAGTCACGTCCGCAGCAGCAGTCTGCTCCGGCGCCGTCTAACGAACCGCCAATGGATTTCGACGACGACATTCCGTTCTGATTTCCGAGTGCTTAAGACAAAAAACCCAGACCATGGTCTGGGTTTTTTTATTCCGTAAGGGATCAGGTAATCACCATCGGCCAGTCGGGCGGCGTGTGGCTCATCGCCTCAACCATCACCACTTTAATATTTTCCCAGACGGCGGCGATATCCAGCAGAGTGATGCCAAGCAGACCCGTTGCAAACCAGCAGGCGGCACCCAGCCCCAGCAGGGTGCTGATAACAGCAAGACCCGCATAGTCAGATTTACGAAACTGAATGTTCAGCGTGCTGGCTAAAAACATCAGTACCGCACTCAACAAAGGCCAGCGCAGAAGAACCATGCTGGTAGTAATGGTTGCCATAAAACCCATCCTCTACAAAACAGACGAACTGAATGAAACAGTGTTTCTCGTTACAAAATATGTGTGAACTATATCACGTTTGTTGATTTATTCGCCAGTATCTGTGCGATCAAAAAAGAGGATTTTATTCCTCCGGAAAGGAGAGCGGGCAGGCTGGTTGTACCTTTGGCGCAGGAGGGGGGCGGACCCACAGCGCGGCGGAAGCGCCCATCGGGCGAGTGGGGGTACCTCAAATTCGGTTTTTATAAAAGAGGGTTATCCTCAGCCGATCCTGAAAATAGTGTGGTACAGACTGATTATTTATAAATCAACGAACACAAAAGCCCAGAGTAAATAGCATAAAACGTCATGATGAAGTTGTACTTTTTTCATGCTGTCAGACGTTTGGCTTAATCAACAATCGCCTGGTGTGTTATCTTCCCACCGCCCTTGCGGGCTGGATAATTATTTTCCTTAATTGAAACGGAACGAATACTTATAGTTTAGCTTACGGGAAAATATTATCGTCATAACGAAATTTAAGATTTTTAATACCAAAAGTCAGTTGCTAACTTCGCATGATTCATGCAACGTAATCACCTGTTTAACAAAGCATCCGGCCTTCATTACTACAGGCGTACAACATGCAGGGATATAGGGCGGGAAATGAATCGTAGCGCGCGGCGCAAAATGCTCAGGATGGTAGGGATCATCATGGTAGTTATGCTGCCGGTGATGCTTGCGCTATGGTTTGCCCAGCTACGAGCCGTGTCTGAAACAAGCGCCCAGCTACGGACATTTGCCGAACTGGCATTAGACAAAACAGAACTGGTTATTCAACAGGTTGATCTGGCCCGGGACGAGGCTGAAAAATATCAGGGTGAGCGTTGCACGCCGGGACATCGTCAATATATGCTGAACGTTGTTCGTGGCCGTCTGTTTGTCGCCGATTTAATTTACGCGGAAGGTCAGAATTTTCTTTGTTCGACCGTTTTTACACCGGATCATCCCTACGCCATTCCTGTCGCTAATTACACGCGTAAACCTGACGTCGCTATCTATTATTATCGCGATACCCCATTTTATACTGGCTATAAAATGACATATATGCAGCGCGGAAATTATGTGGTGGTCGTCAACCCGCTTTCATACAGCGAAGTCATGTCCGCAGATCATTCTCTCTCCTGGGGGGTGTACGACACGGTAACCAATGCTTTCTTTTCCGTGAGCCAGAAAGCCAATGTTTCTTTATTAAATTCGATGATTCGGGATAAGGAATCGGTATTTCAAAAAGATAACCGCTTTTATACGATCGTAACATCCCCCAAAAGACCTATTGCGGCCATTGTGTCGACATCGAATAAACGCTTTTATGAAACGCTTTATCACCAGGCGACGTTGACCCTACCGCTGGGCATGATCTGCAGCATTATTATTTTGCTGGTATGGTCTCGTACCCATCGTGAGCTCAATTCGCCGGGGCGCTTACTGCACCGGGCGCTGAACAAACGACAGCTTTGCGTGCACTATCAGCCGATTATTGATATCAAGAACAACCAGTGCGTGGGCGCGGAGGCGTTGTTACGCTGGCCCGGTTTTAACGGGCAGGTGATGAGCCCGGCGGAGTTTATTCCGCTGGCGGAAAATGAGGGGATGAGCGAGCGGATTACGGACTATGTCGTTGAGGAAGTATTCAACGATCTGGGCCATTTCCTGGCCGAGCACCCGCATCTCTATATTTCGATTAACCTGTCGGCCACGGATTTCCACTCCTCGCGGCTGATCGCCATGATTTCCGACAAGGCTCACCACTACGCCGTCCGTGCGCAGCAAATCAAAATAGAAGTGACGGAACGCGGTTTTATCGATGTGCCAAAAACCACGCCGGTGATTCAGGCTTTCCGTCAGGCGGGTTATGAAGTCGCGATTGATGATTTCGGTACCGGCTATTCGAACCTGCACAACCTCTACTCGCTGAACGTGGATATTCTGAAAATCGATAAATCGTTTATCGATACCCTAACGACCAACAGCACCAGCCACCTGATCGCCGAGCATATTATCGAGATGGCGCAAAGCCTGCGGCTAAAAACCATTGCGGAAGGGGTAGAGACGGCAGAGCAGGTAAGCTGGCTGCTGAAGCGCGGCGTCCAGTTTTGTCAGGGATGGCACTTCGCAAAAGCGATGCCGCCCCAGGAATTTATGACCTGGCAGCAGCAGCCTTTACACTGAGGGTAATTAATTCAACTGGTGGCGATAGTCGCTCGGCGTGCGGTCAAACTCGCGGCGAAACACGCGGGAAAAGGTTTGTTGCGACACATAGCCAAGATCCATCGCGATATCAAAAATGGGCCGCTGCGTTGAGCGTAGCGCCTGCGCCGCCAGCAGCAGTCTGCGCTGGCGAATGTACTCGCCCAGCGTCTGATGCATGACCGTGCGGAACATTCTCTGTAAATACCATTTCGAATAGCCCGACTTTTTAGCGACCACATCAATGTTCAACGGTTGGTCGATATGTTCATCAATCCATTCAATAAGCGTCTGAATAATCTGCTGATGCGACATAAGGTTGCCCCTCTGTAGATACAACTATCTCGGTTAATTCGTCGTTTTCTCTGCGGGGGAGTATAATTCCTCAAGTTAACTTGAGGTAAAGAGGTTTTATGGAAAAGAGATTGCCGCGAATTAAAGCGCTGTTAACCCCCGGCGAAGTGGCAAAGCGAAGCGGCGTTGCGGTATCGGCGCTCCACTTCTATGAAAGCAAAGGGTTAATTAAGAGTATCCGTAACGGGGGCAACCAGCGCCGCTATACCCGCGACGTGCTCCGCTACGTCGCGATTATCAAAATTGCGCAACGAATCGGAATTCCCCTTGCCACGATCGGCGAGGCGTTTGGCGTGCTGCCGGAAGGGCACACGCTTAGCCCGAAAGAGTGGAAAGAGTTGTCGTCCCAGTGGCGTGAAGAGCTGGACAGGCGTATCCATACGCTGGTCGCCCTGCGCGACGAGCTGGATGGCTGTATCGGCTGCGGCTGCCTGTCGCGGAGCGATTGTCCGTTGCGTAACCCCGGCGACAGGCTGGGTGAGCAGGGAACGGGGGCGCGGCTGCTGGAAGAAGATTGAGCGTGCGTGTAGCCCATTCGCCGGGTGGCGCTTCGCTTACCCGGCCTACCAAACCGTCAAATGTAGGCCGGGTAAGGCGCAGCCGCCACCCGGCAAAAAGCATTATAAAGAACTAAAGCGCCACATAAGGGCGCTTTAGTTTTTCCCGGTCTTTGTCTTTCACTCTATCCCGCTGGTTCACGGGAGGGTTTCCCCCGACATCAGCACCCCTCAGTGTCGAGCTGGTTGGGGAGGTTCCGGATTGTGCTGACACTTTAATTCTATGCAAGACCCGTTTTTTCGCCAGCGTCTCTGACCGGTTTTTAGCCGAATTTTTTTCGCGGTGTTGTTCAATTTTCTATAGTTAAAAAGTATGAATAACAGGAGAAAATCATGCTCACGGTACACCACCTTAACCAGTCACGCTCGCACCGCGTGATTTGGGCGCTGGAAGAACTCGGCCTGCCTTATGAGATCGTTCACTACCAGCGCGAAAAGAACATGCTGGCACCGGAGGCGCTCAAAAAGGTGCATCCGCTGGGTAAATCACCGGTCATCGAAGATAACGGACTGATCCTTGCGGAGTCAGGCGCCATCCTGGAGTACCTGCAGGAAACGTACGATCCCGCGTCACGTCTTAAGCCTTTGGATCCGGCGCATAAGGTGCAGTACCGCTTCTGGCTGCATTACGCCGAAGGATCGCTGATGCCGCTGCTGTTAATGAAGCTGGTCTTCAACAGCCTCGGCAAGCCGCCGGTGCCGTTTGGTATCAGAACCCTGGGTAAAGCGCTGGGGCAGGGGGTGCAGAAAGCATATCTCAACCGTCAGCTGGAAACCCATGCGCGCTTTATTGAGTCACATCTTGCTAAAAACAGCTGGTTTGCCGGGGATACGCTCAGCATGGCCGACATTCAGATGAGCTTTCCCATCTTTGCCCTGCTGGCACGCGGCGGTATCGCTAATCTGCCGCATATTCAGGCATGGAAGACAAAGGTTGAGAATAGCCCTGGCTGGCAAAAAACGCTGCAACAGGGTGGCCCGTTATCTATTCCGGGTGAGGACTGAAATGTAAACAAATTGCGCATAGACGATAACGTTTGCGCATCCTCTGTTTATTTCTTCAGCGTCATAAGTGAATTTTAGCGAAAAACGAGAAAGTTCAGTTGAAAAGGGCGGGGATTACGCTAGATAATCGTTTGCCTTAATTTGACCACCCGTTTGTAAGCGCGGAGCTAAACGTTTGCTTTTTTTGTGACGCCCTTTCGTCGCAAACGCAACACAAGGATTTGACGTTCAGCTGGCAGTGGCGTCTCCACCTCGCTTACGGACTTCCTAAAAAACTCTCAGGGGATGTTTTCTATGTCTACGCCATCTGCGCGTACTGGCGGTTCACTTGACGCCATGTTTAAAATTTCGGCCCGCGGCAGCACCGTGCGCCAGGAAATCGTTGCCGGTTTGACAACATTTCTGGCGATGGTTTATTCCGTCATCGTTGTGCCGGGTATGTTGGGCAAAGCAGGCTTCCCGCCAGCGGCTGTCTTTGTGGCCACCTGCCTTGTGGCCGGCGTGGGCTCCATCGTGATGGGCCTGTGGGCGAACCTGCCGCTGGCGATTGGTTGCGCTATCTCTCTGACCGCGTTTACCGCATTTAGCCTGGTGCTGGGTCAGCACATCAGCGTACCGGTTGCGCTGGGTGCCGTGTTCCTGATGGGTGTGCTGTTTACCGTGATTTCCGCAACCGGCATCCGTAGCTGGATTTTGCGCAACCTGCCGCAGGGCGTGGCGCACGGTACCGGCATCGGCATCGGCCTGTTCCTGTTGCTGATCGCCGCCAACGGCGTTGGTCTGGTCATCAAGAACCCGCTGGACGGTCTGCCGGTAGCGCTGGGCCACTTCGCCAGCTTCCCGGTGATTATGTCGCTGATCGGTCTGGCGGTGATTATCGGTCTGGAAAAACTGAAAGTTCCGGGCGGCATTCTGCTGACCATTATCGGCGTTTCCGTTGTCGGCCTGATTTTCGATCCAACCGTACACTTCTCGGGTATCTTCGCTATGCCGTCGCTGAGCGATGACAAAGGCAACTCCCTGATTGGCAGCCTGGATATCGTTGGCGCGCTGAACCCGGTGATCCTGCCAAGCGTGCTGGCGCTGGTGATGACCGCCGTGTTTGACGCGACCGGTACCATTCGTGCGGTGGCCGGTCAGGCGAACCTGCTGGATAAAGACGGTCAGATTATTGATGGCGGCAAAGCGCTGACCACTGACTCCCTGAGCAGCGTCTTCTCTGGCCTGGTGGGCGCGGCGCCTGCTGCGGTGTACATCGAATCCGCAGCGGGTACGGCGGCAGGCGGTAAAACCGGTCTGACGGCAATCACCGTCGGCGTGCTGTTCCTGCTGATCCTGTTCCTCTCTCCGCTCTCCTATCTGGTTCCGGCGTATGCGACCGCGCCAGCGCTGATGTACGTTGGCCTGCTGATGCTGAGCAACGTGGCGAAAATCGACTTTGCGGATTTCGTAGATGCGATGTCTGGCCTGATTACCGCGGTCTTTATCGTGCTGACCTGTAACATCGTGACCGGCATTATGATCGGTTTCGCATCGCTGGTGATTGGTCGTCTGGTCTCCGGTGAGTGGCGCAAGCTGAACGTCGGCACCGTGGTTATCGCCGTTGCGCTGGTGGCGTTCTATGCGGGCGGCTGGGCAATCTAAGTTGTCCTTTGATGCGAAAACGGGTGGCTCAGGCCGCCCGTTTTTATTTTCAGGACTCATCCCGTTGCCTTTTGCGTTACTCTGGAGAAGATAGAATAAAAGGCACGACGCCTTCCGGAGTAAATAAGCAACACAGCAAACAGGGAACGCATGGAAATCTTCTTCACAATACTCATCATGACCCTTGTGGTCTCGCTATCCGGGGTGGTTACACGCGTACTGCCCTTTCAGGTCCCCCTGCCATTAATGCAAATTGCCATCGGCGCGCTGCTGGCGTGGCCGACGTTTGGCCTGCACGTGGAATTCGACCCCGAACTGTTCCTCGTGCTGTTTATCCCGCCGCTGCTGTTTGCCGATGGCTGGAAAACGCCCACGCGCGAATTCCTTGAGCACGGGCGCGAAATCTTCGGCCTGGCGCTGGCGCTGGTGGTGGTCACCGTCGTCGGGATTGGTTTTCTGATCTACTGGGCGGTACCGGGTATTCCATTAATACCGGCTTTTGCGCTGGCCGCTGTGCTGTCGCCAACCGATGCCGTGGCGCTGTCCGGCATTGTGGGTGAAGGCCGAATTCCGAAGAAAATCATGGGGATTTTACAGGGTGAGGCGCTGATGAACGACGCCTCCGGCCTGGTCGCCCTGAAGTTTGCCGTGGCCGTTGCGATGGGCACGATGGTCTTTACCGTCGGCGGCGCGACGCTGGAATTCTTCAAGGTGGCGATTGGCGGTATTCTCGCAGGCTTCGTGGTGAGCTGGCTGTACGGCCGCTCATTGCGCTTCCTCAGCCGCTGGGGCGGCGATGAACCCGCTACGCAGATCGTACTGCTGTTCCTGCTGCCGTTTGCCTCTTATCTGATTGCCGAACATATCGGCGTGTCGGGCATTCTGGCAGCGGTTGCGGCAGGGATGACCATTACCCGTTCCGGCGTGATGCGCCGCGCGCCGCTGGCCATGCGCCTGCGTGCCAACAGCACCTGGGCCATGCTGGAATTTGTCTTTAACGGCATGGTGTTCCTGCTGCTGGGCCTGCAACTGCCGGGCATTATGGAATCCTCGCTGGTGGCGGCCGAAGCCGACCCGAACGTTGAGGTCTGGATGCTGTTTACCGACGTCGTGCTGATCTACCTGGCGCTGATGCTGGTGCGTTTCGGCTGGCTGTGGACGATGAAAAACTTCAGCGTACGCTTCCTGAAGAAAAAGCCGATGGAGTTCGGCTCGTGGTCAACGCGTGAGCTGCTGATTGCCTCGTTTGCGGGCGTGCGCGGGGCGATCACCCTTGCTGGTGTGCTCTCTATTCCACTGCTGTTACCGACGGGAGATGTTTTCCCGGCACGCTACGAGCTGGTCTTCCTGGCGGCGGGCGTGATTCTGTTCTCACTGTTTGTCGGCGTGATTATGCTGCCGATTTTACTCCAGCATATTGATGCCGGTGATTCGACCCAGCAGCATAAAGAGGAGCGTATTGCCCGGGCGGCCACCGCCGAAGTGGCAATTGTCGCGATTCAGAAAATGGAAGAGCGTCTGGCCGCAGATGCGGAAGAGAACATCGACAATCAGCTGCTGACGGAAGTTAGTTCCCGCGTGATTGGTAACCTGCGCCGCCGCGCGGACGGGCGTAATGACGTGGAAAGCTCGCTGCAGGAGGAGAACCTGGAGCGCCGGTTCCGTCTGGCGGCGCTGCGCTCAGAGCGTGCCGAACTGTACCACCTGCGCGCCACGCGCCAGATCAGCAACGAAACGCTGCAAAAGCTGCTGCACGATCTGGACCTGCTGGAAGCGCTGTTGATAGAGAATCAGTAGCGCGCTTTTGCCCGGTGGCGCTGCGCTTACCGGGCCTACGTTCGAACCGTAGGCCGGGTAAGGCGAAGCCGCCACCCGGCACTATTCAGACCGCACCCAAAACCCCTCACAACACTGCAGCCACGCCTGCGCGCTGTGCGACAGATACACCCCTTCTCGCCAGATCATCCCCAGCTGCCAGTGCAGGTCGCTCTCCAGCGGGATCCAGCGCAGCGTGTTTTTATCCAGACGCTCGCAGATCGGCTGCGGCAGAATGGCAATTCCCACGCCTGCCTGCACCATCGCCGCCAGAAAATCCCACTGTCCGCTGCGTACCGCTATGCGCGGCTTGACGTTATGGTGGCTAAACAGCGTCATCAGCTGGCGGCTGAGGGCGAAGTCTTCGTTGTAGATCAGCAGAGGGTGCTCGCCGAGCAGTTCAGGTCTCACCGAGTCTCTCTTCAGCCAGTCGCCGGAGCGGGGAACCAGCACGCACAGCGGGTGGCTAAAGAGCGGAAGCGTTGCCAGACCGCTCTCTTCCTCAACGGGAAGGGCGGTCATTGCCACGTCGAGCTCGCCGTTGGTGACGGCCTGCTGGACGGTTAACCCACCAAACTCCGAAATCTTCAGCTCAACGCCGGGATAACGCTGGCGAAACAGGCTAATCGGCCCGGCCATCATCATCCCCACCATTGGCGGAATGCCGAGGCGAAGCACCCCTTTCGTCAGATGATTGATATCGCCCAGCTCTGCTTCCAGCTGGCGAAACTCCGCCAGAATCGCCAGCCCGCGTTCGAACACCACGCGTCCGGTGTCGGTCAGCAACAGCTTGCGTCCGTCGCGGATCAGCAAGGTACAGTTCAGTTCATCTTCGAGGTTTTTCAGCATCTTGCTGATGGTGGGCTGGGTAACAAACAACTTCTCCGCTGCGCGGGTAAAACTTTGCTGACGAACCACTTCGACAAAATAGCGCAGCGTTCTTATGTCCATGATTATTCCTCGAAACTATACCTTTGATGATTTTAATTCATTTCAGTCCACACCGTGCGCTCTCTATACTGGCGCCTCGTCTCATTTTTGAGGAAAACCCCCATGGCCGTGGCGTTAAGCCGTGTTACGCCTGCCGTTGTGCAACGACTCCAGGTCCCGGTTCAGGTACTGCTCTACGCGGGACTGTTTGTTTTCGCAGAATATCTTGTCGGCTGGCTGCATCTGCCGCTGCCTGCCAACCTTGTCGGGATGCTGCTGATGCTCACGCTTATTCTGTGCCGCGTGATCCCCCTTAACTGGGTGCGCGCCGGGGCGCGATGGCTGCTGGCGGAGATGCTGCTGTTCTTTGTTCCTGCCGTGGTGGCGGTGGTGAACTATGCGCAGCTGCTGATGGTCGACGGCTGGCGAATCTTTGCGGTCATCGCGCTGAGTACGCTGATGGTGCTGGGGGCAACCGCCTGGGTGGTGGATAAAGTGTATCGCTTTGAAATCAGCAGGCACAAACATGACTAATTTTCAGATCAGCGTCCTGTGCCTGATTGCGACGCTGGCAATCTACTTTGCCAACAAGCGGCTGTATCGTCGTTTTCACGCCCTGCCGCTGATGCCGCTGGTCTTCACGCCGATCCTGCTGGTGCTGATGCTGGTCTTCGGCCATATCTCCTGGCAAAACTACATTGGTGAATCCCACTGGCTGCTGTGGCTGCTGGGCCCGGCGACCATCGCTTTTGCCGTACCGGTTTACGACAACCTGGCGATTATCAAACGCCACTGGATGTCGCTCAGCGCAGGCGTGATCACCGCCACGGTGGTCGCGGTGTGCAGCTCCGTCTGGCTGGCGAGACTGTTTACGCTGCCCGATGAAATTCAGCGCAGCCTGGCCGTGCGCTCGGTGACCACGCCGTTTGCGCTGGCTGCCGCCAAACCGCTCGGCGGACAGCCGGATCTGGTGGCGCTGTTTGTTGTCGTGACGGGCGTGTTCGGTATGGCGGTCGGCGATATGCTGTTCCTGCGATTGTCGATCCGTGAAGGGATGGCAAAAGGCGCGGGGTTTGGCGCGGCGTCGCACGGGGCGGGCACGGCACGTTCGTATGAGCTTGGGCAGCAGGAGGGCGTTGTCGCGAGCCTGGTGATGATGCTTTCGGGCGTGGTGATGGTGCTGATTGCGCCGCTGGTGGCCTGGGTGATGTTTTAAGCTCCCCGGCCAGAACGGCCGGGGAGAAAGGCTTAGTGCGCGCGGCCCTGCTCAACGCCGAGACCGGTTTGTGAACGGATAAACTGGGCGCGGAATTTCTCGCGCTCCAGGTTACCTTCCGGCGAATTGTCGGTGGCCGAGAAGAACCAGATGCCGATAAACGCCACGGCGATAGAGAACAGCGCCGGGTATTCATACGGGAAGATAGCGCTTGCGTGACCGAGGATCTGCACCCAGATGGTTGGGCCCAGAATCATCAGGATCACCGCCGTCAGCAGCCCCAGCCAGCCGCCAATCATCGCCCCACGGGTGGTCAGTTTTGACCAGTACATGGAGAGCAGGATGATCGGGAAGTTACAGCTTGCCGCAATCGAGAAGGCCAGCCCCACCATAAAGGCGATGTTCTGCTTCTCGAACAAAATGCCTAACAGAATCGCCACGACGCCCAGCACCAGCACGGTGATTTTCGAGACCTTCAGCTCATCGCGCTCGCTCGCGCCTTTGCGGATGACGTTGGCGTAGAGGTCATGCGACACCGCAGACGCGCCGGCCAGCGTCAGCCCTGCAACCACCGCAAGAATGGTGGCGAAGGCCACGGCGGAGATAAAGCCGAGGAACAGGTTACCGCCAACCGCGTCGGCCAGATGCACCGCCGCCATGTTGTTACCGCCAATCAGCGCGCCCGCCGCGTCTTTAAACGCCGGATTCGCCCCCACCAGCATGATCGCGCCAAAGCCGATGATAAAGGTCAGGATATAGAAGTAACCCATGAAACCGGTGGCGTAGAAGACGCTCTTGCGCGCTTCACGCGCATCGCTCACGGTAAAGAAACGCATCAGGATATGCGGCAGACCCGCGGTGCCGAACATCAGTCCGAGACCCAGCGAGAGCGCGGATATTGGGTCTTTCACCAGCCCGCCCGGGCTCATGATCGCTTCCCCTTTCGGGTGGACCGCCATGGCTTCGGTAAACAGGTTATTGAAGCTGAAGCCGACGTGCTTCATCACCATAAAGGCCATAAAGCTGGCGCCGAACAGCAGCAGGACCGCTTTGATGATCTGCACCCAGGTGGTCGCCAGCATGCCGCCGAACAGCACGTACATCACCATCAGCACGCCAACCAGCACTACCGCGATGTGGTAGTTCAGGCCGAACAGCAGTTCGATCAATTTACCCGCGCCCACCATCTGCGCAATCAGGTACAGCGCCACCACCACCAGCGAGCCGCAGGCGGAGAGGGTGCGAATCGGCCCCTGCTTCAGGCGATACGAGGCCACGTCTGCGAAGGTATAGCGGCCCAGGTTACGCAGGCGCTCGGCAATCAGGAACAGGATGATCGGCCAGCCGACGAGGAAGCCGAGGGAGTAGATCAGACCGTCATAGCCGGAGGTATACACCAGCGCGGAGATCCCGAGGAAGGAGGCGGCGGACATAAAGTCACCCGCAATCGCCAGCCCGTTCTGGAAGCCGGTAATGTTGCCGCCCGCGGTGTAGTAATCGTTACGGGAGCGCACGCGTTTCGACGCCCAGTAGGTGATGTAGAGCGTCAGCAGGACGAAAATCAGGAACATCACAATCGCCTGCCAGTTGGTTGGCTGGCGCTGGACCTCGCCGGTAATGGCATCCGCCGCGTGGGCGGCAAAGGGAAGTGTGGCGGCGAGCGCCGTCAGAACTCGCTTCATGATGCTTTTACCTCTTGCAGTACCGCTTTATTAAGACGATCGAATTCACCGTTTGCGCGCCAGACGTAGACGCCGGTCAGCACGAATGAAATCACAATCACGCCAATGCCAATCGGAATGCCGCGCGTCACGCTGGTCCCCTCATGCAGCGGGGTGCCTAGCCAATGCGGAGCAAATGCGATCAGCAGAATAAAGCCGACGTAGATAACCAGCATGATGATGGAAAGGATGAAGGCAAACCGTTGCCGCTTATCGACGAGCTCCCTGTAGTGCGCACTATTCTCTATCTGCTGACAAATATCGTTATTCATCACAGAGTCTCCAAAGGTAAGGTAGGTTTGTTTTTAGTCCCCTCTCCCTTTTGGGGAGAGGGTTAGGGTGAGGGGAGGAAGGTGCGGTCTGATGCCCTCACCCCGGCCCTCTCCCGCGGGGAGAGGGAGAAAACACTAGGAAGGCATTGCGATGGACTGCTTCTCTTCGAGCAGTTTTTCCACCACGCCAGGATCCGCGAGCGTTGAGGTATCACCGAGGTTGCTGGTGTCTCCAGCCGCGATTTTGCGCAAGATACGACGCATAATTTTGCCGGAACGGGTTTTCGGCAGCGAGTCGGTCCAGTGCAGCACGTCCGGCGTCGCCAGCGGGCCAATCTCTTTACGTACCCAGTTGCGCACCTCAGCGTAAAGCTCTGGCGACGGCTCTTCGCCGTGGTTCAGGGTGACGTAAGCGTAAATCGCCTGGCCTTTGATGTTGTGCGGAATACCGACAACGGCGGCTTCAGCAATCTTCGGATGCGACACCAGCGCCGATTCAATCTCAGCGGTGCCCAGACGGTGGCCGGAGACGTTTAGCACATCGTCCACGCGCCCGGTTATCCAGTAATAGCCATCTTCATCACGACGCGCGCCGTCGCCGCTGAAGTACATGTTTTTAAAGGTCGAGAAGTAGGTCTGCTCGAAGCGATCGTGATCGCCGAACAGGGTACGCGCCTGACCCGGCCAGGAGTCTGTGATCACCAGGTTTCCTTCGGTGGCGCCTTCCAGCGGGTTGCCTTCGTTATCCACCAGCGCAGGCTGTACGCCGAAGAACGGACGGGTTGCGGAACCAGCCTTCAGCTGCGTGGCGCCCGGCATAGGGGTGATCATGAAGCCGCCGGTTTCGGTCTGCCACCAGGTGTCCATCACCGGGCATTTCTCATTGCCGATTTTCTTCCAGTACCACTCCCAGGCTTCCGGGTTGATTGGCTCACCCACAGAACCGAGGATGCGCAATGAAGAACGGTCAGTGCCTTCGATAGCTTTATCACCTTCCGCCATTAATGCGCGGATCGCCGTTGGCGCGGTGTAAAGAATGTTGACCTGATGCTTGTCGACCACCTGACACATGCGCGCCGGGGTTGGCCAGTTGGGTACGCCTTCAAACATCAGCGTTGTTGCGCCACAGGCCAGCGGGCCGTACAGCAGATAGCTGTGTCCGGTGACCCAGCCCACGTCGGCGGTACACCAGTAGATATCACCCGGATGGTAGTCGAAGACGTATTTGAAGGTGGTGGCCGCATAGACCAAATAGCCGCCGGTGGTATGCAGGACGCCTTTCGGCTTACCGGTGGAGCCGGAGGTATAAAGAATGAAGAGCGGATCTTCTGCGTTCATCTCTTCCGGTTGATGCTGGTCGCTCGCGTTCTCAATCAGGTCGCTCCACCACAGGTCGCGCCCCTCGTTCCAGTCGATTTTGCCGCCGGTCCGCTTAAGGACGATGACGTTACTGACCGTTTTGACGTTTGGGTTTTTCAGCGCTTCGTCGACGTTTTTCTTCAGTGGGATACCGCGCCCGGCGCGCACGCCTTCATCGGCAGTGATCACCAGTTTTGAACTTGAATCGACAATACGACCCGCAACCGCTTCTGGCGAGAACCCGCCGAAAATCACCGAATGAATTGCGCCGATACGCGCGCAGGCCAGCATGGCCACCGCCGCTTCCGGCACCATCGGCATATAGATAGCGACCACATCGCCTTTTTTAATGCCCTTTTCCAGCAGGACGTTGGCAAAGCGGCACACGTCGCGGTGCAGTTCTTTATAGGTAATGTGTTTGCTCTGGGAGGCATCATCGCCTTCCCAGATAATCGCCGTCTCGTTCCCGCGCTCGGCAAGGTGACGATCGAGGCAGTTCGCCGCCAGGTTCAGGGTGCCATCTTCATACCATTTAATAGAGACATTGCCGGGCGCAAAGGAGGTGTTCTTCACCTTCTGATAAGGTTTGATCCAGTCAAGGATATGGCCCTGCTCACCCCAGAAGGTGTCCGGGGCGGTGATGGACTGCTGATATTTCTCGTGGTACTGCTCCGGGGTGATCAGGCAACGGTCCGCAATATTTGCGGGAATGTCATGTTTGTGGATTTGGCTCATGGCTTTTTTTCTCCTTGTAAGATGTTAATAATATGTCGCAAAAACGTTAATTGTAGGGGCTTTACAAGCTTTGTTTATTATTTGGGCTACAGATCACGCATTGTTTGAAGAGTATGAAAAACGAGCGAATGAAACTTTGAAGGAAAATAATTTATGCTGACGATTATTCACATTTATGTTTAAAAAAGCGTTTTTATAACAAAAGGTTATTTATCAGAATTAGAACAAACTCCCGTCATCGTCGCTTTTGTGAGTGAAACGCGTCGTTCTTTAAGGCTTGCGCAACAGGTCGCGCAAATGATACTCATACGCCGCGTTAAAAAATCCCATAAACCAACGCAACACAATTCATACCCTTTCAGTATGTCTCCCTGTTCATGCAGTTTGAGTGAATAAGGCGCTTCATTGAGGAAGTCAGTTTCTATGAAAAACGTTAAAGTCAGCCTTGCCTGGCAGATCTTAATCGCCCTTGTGCTGGGCATCCTGCTGGGCAGTTACCTGCATTATCATAGCGACAGCCGCGAATGGCTGATTGCGAACCTGCTTTCACCGGCAGGGGATATCTTTATTCATCTGATCAAGATGATCGTGGTGCCGATTGTGATCTCGACGCTGGTGGTCGGTATTGCGGGCGTCGGCGATGCGAAGCAGTTAGGCCGTATTGGTGCGAAAACCATTATCTATTTCGAAGTGATCACTACGGTTGCGATTATCCTCGGTATCACGCTGGCGAACGTGTTCCAGCCGGGTTCCGGGATTGATATGTCGCAGCTGGCAACGGTGGATATTTCGAAATACCAAAGTACGACCGCTGACGTGCAGAGCCACGCGCATGGCCTGATGGGCACTATCCTGTCGCTGGTGCCGACCAACATCGTGGCGTCGATGGCGAAGGGCGAGATGCTGCCTATCATCTTCTTCTCGGTGCTGTTTGGTCTGGGGCTCTCTTCTCTGCCGGCGACGCACCGCGAGCCGCTGGTCACCGTGTTCCGTTCCATCTCTGAAACCATGTTTAAAGTGACCCACATGGTGATGCGTTACGCGCCGGTAGGGGTGTTTGCGCTTATCGCCGTCACCGTGGCGAACTTCGGTTTTGCTTCCCTGTGGCCGCTGGCGAAGCTGGTGCTCCTGGTGCACTTCGCCATCCTGTTCTTCGCGCTGGTGGTGCTGGGGATCGTGGCGCGCCTGTGCGGGCTGAGCATCTGGATCCTGATTCATATCCTGAAAGATGAACTGATTCTGGCGTACTCCACGGCAAGCTCTGAGAGCGTGCTGCCGCGTATCATTGAGAAGATGGAAGCCTACGGCGCGCCTGCCTCTATTACCAGCTTCGTGGTACCGACCGGCTACTCCTTTAACCTGGACGGTTCGACGCTGTACCAGAGCATCGCCGCTATCTTTATTGCGCAGCTGTACGGCATTGACCTGTCGCTGTGGCAGGAGATCGTGCTGGTGCTGACGCTGATGGTGACGTCTAAAGGTATTGCAGGCGTTCCGGGCGTCTCCTTCGTAGTGCTGCTGGCTACGCTCGGCAGCGTCGGTATTCCGCTGGAAGGCCTGGCGTTTATCGCCGGCGTGGACCGTATCCTCGACATGGCGCGTACGGCGCTGAACGTGGTGGGTAATGCGCTGGCCGTGCTGGTTATCGCCAAGTGGGAACACAAATTCGATCGTAAAAAAGCGCTGGCGTATGAGCGCGAGGTGCTGGGTCGTTTTGATAAGACGGCTGACCAGTAATGTGTTAAGCCCGGTGGCACTGCGCTTACCGGGCCTACGGTTTTTGTAGGCCGGGTAAGGCGAAGCCGCCACCCGGCACTTTATTCTCCGCTCAACGCATCAAACTCTTCACATCCCGTATCAAACCCTTCGGTGCAGCTCAGGTTCAACCAGTACAGTGCTTTCTGTTTATTGGGTGTGATAAAGCCTTTCTCGCCCTGCTGGAACAGCATCCCTGCCCAGTATTCCGCGTAGCCGGTGCGTGACAGAGATGAACTACGCTTAAACCACGATGCCGCCAGGGCGTCGTCCTGAACCACTTCAACGCCGTTGGCATAAATCAGGCCCAGCAGCATTTGCGCATCTACCGCTGAGTCGCTGTCGATATCTTCGGTCGCCGTTTGCAGCAGCTTGATCGCCTGCGGATAGTCAGTTTTCCCCGCCTGGGTGTTCACCAGCACGCGCGCCAGCATGATTGCGCCGCGTTTGCTGCCGGCAATGTTTGCCTGCTGCGCCAGGGCTTTGGCCTGTACGTAATCGCCCTGCGTAAAGTGGATTTGCGACAACAGCGCCATGGCATCAACATCGCCGCCTTTTGCGGCTTTCTCTGCCCAAAGCGCTGCCTGCTTGCTGTCACCGGAACTGAAGTACGTATCAGCAAGATAATACTGGGCGCGGGCATCGCCTGCTTCCGCCTGCTTCTGATACTGGCTGCCGATCTCATCCGCATAGGCGAACGAGGTTAAAAAGAATAACAACAGAAAAATGGGTTTCATGGATTCTTATCATCTGAGTACACGCCGCGCAGTATAATCGCGGTGGCGGAAGAAAAAAATGGGTGCATTAAGACCTCAGCATCCTACAAGCCGGGCGGAACCTTCGTTCCGCCCGCAGAGGTTAGCCTGCGTTGCAGGCTAATTTAGCCGCCACCTCCTGATGCTCACTCTTTATTGAAAACTCGCAGAGCTTGCCGCGAGTAATAAAGGTAAAGATTACTATCGTCAGGCAAATAATAAAGACGATGCCTAACGCAGTTTTTAATGGCGTCATGCCTTTTACTCCTTGTCAAAAAAAGAATAAGAGGCTACTCTCAACTTGTTCGGAGTTGAGGGAGTAGCCTCGGGTAAATGAAAATTTCCCGGGGCTTTCTACTTTCTGTCCCTCAACAATGCTCAAGACAGAAAGTCTTAAGCACCCGCCGCACATCTTATCCCTCTGAATTAAAATGCAAAGATGTAATTCTTTTTCGCGAAAATTACATTATTTCTGCGAGCCGCTTTCCAGAATAATAATTGATATTATTGATAGGTTAAGCAGAAATAAAAAGGGAGTGAATATCTCACTCCCTTTATTCATTGATGAATTAACGACGTCAACCCATTGCGCTTTCGCGCAGTCGGGCTTTCAGCTTGTTATATTCGTCGATCACGTACTGTTCCGCCGCGTGCTGATCCGCAATCGGCTCCACGCGCACGGCGCAGTATTTATACTCCGGCGTTTTGGTTATCGGGCTTAGGTTCTCCGTGACCAGCTCGTTGCAGGCGCCAATCCACCACTGGTAGGTCATATAGACCGCCCCTTTGTTCGGACGGTCGCTGACCTGCGCACGGGTGATGATTCGCCCTTTGCGCGAGTTCACCCATACCAGCGCTTCGTCCTCAATACCAAGGCGCTCTGCGTCGGCGGTATTGATTTGCGCATAGCCCGGTTCGTCCGCCAGTGCCGCCAGTGCGGCGCAGTTGCCGGTCATCGAACGACAGGAGTAGTGGCCTACTTCACGCACGGTGGAGAGCACCATCGGATACTCATCGGTGAGCTTATCGATCGGCGCGACCCAGTCGCAGGTGAAGAACTGCGCCAGCCCGTTCGGGGTGTCGAACTTCTCTTTAAAGAGATACGACGTCCCCTGGTCGGATTCAGACTCGTCGCGGCACGGCCACTGGATGTACCCCAGCTCACCCATTTTTTCATAGGTTGCCCCATAAAAGTCCGGGCACAGACTGCGCAACTCGTCCCAGATCTCCTGAGTGTTGTTGTAGTGCATCGGGTAGCCCATGCGGGTGGCGATTTCGCTGATGATCTGCCAGTCCGTTTTCAGATCCCACTTCGGCTCAACCGCCTTAAAGAAGCGCTGGAAGCCGCGGTCCGCTGCCGTATAGACGCCTTCATGCTCGCCCCAGGAGGTCGACGGTAGAATCACATCCGCCGCCGCCGCGGTTTTGGTCATGAAGATATCCTGGACAATCACCAGCTCCAGATCCTCAAACCCTTTGCGCACCGCAGACAGCTCGGCGTCGGTCTGGAGCGGATCTTCACCCATGATGTAGGCCGCACGCACTTCGCCGTGCGCCGCGCGGTGCGGCAGCTCGCTGATGCGGTACCCGGTGTGCTCAGGCAGACTTTCCACGCCCCAGGCCTTCGCGAATTTCTCGCGGTTTTCCGGGAACTTCACGTACTGGTAGCCCGGGTAGGTGTCCGGCAGCGCGCCCATGTCGCAGGCACCCTGGACGTTATTCTGACCACGTACCGGGTTCACGCCGACGTGCGCTTTACCCAGGTTGCCGGTCAGCATCGCGAGACTCGTAAGAGAACGTACCGTTTCCACCCCCTGATAGAACTGGGTCACGCCCATGCCCCACAGGATGGCGGCGGTTTTCGCCCCGGCATACATCCGTGCCGCCTGGCGGATCTCCTGCGCGCTGACGCCGGTGATTGTTTCCACCGACTCTGGCGTATAGCCCTCGACGATTTTCCGATACTCTTCAAAGCCTTCCGTACGGGTCGCGACAAACGCCTGGTCGTACAGATTCTCCTCAATAATGACGTGCCCCATTGCGTTCAGCAGCGCGATGTTCGAGCCGTTTTTCAGCGCGATGTGCATATCCGCAATGCGCGCGGTTTCAATTTTGCGCGGATCGCAGACGATAATTTTCGCCCCGTTCTGCTTAGCGCGAATAACGTGGTTCGCGACGATAGGGTGAGAATCCGCCGGGTTATAACCAAAGATGAAGACGAGATCGGTATTATCTATCTCGTTGATGGCATTACTCATTGCGCCGTTACCGACCGACTGGTGCAGACCTGCAACCGATGGGCCGTGTCAGACGCGAGCGCAGCAGTCGACGTTATTGGTTCCAATAACGGCGCGCGCGAATTTTTGCATCACATAGTTGGTTTCATTCCCCGTCCCGCGTGAAGAGCCGGTGGTCTGAATCGCATCCGGGCCATATTTGGCCTTGATGGCGCTAAGGCGCGTAGCGACGTAATCCAGCGCCTCACTCCAGGAGACGGCTTCCAGCTTGCCACCACGCTCGCGGCGGATCATAGGGGTTTTCAGGCGCGGGGTGAGGATTTGGGTATCGTTAATAAAATCCCAGCCGTAGTAACCTTTCAGGCATAGCGTGCCCTGGTTGGTTTTCCCCTGTGCGGCCTCCGCCCGGACGATTTTGCCGTTATCGACCACCAGGTGGATCTTGCAACCTGAGGCACAATAAGGGCAAACCGTGACGACTTTTTTCATCAGTCTGCTCCAGTTAATCGAATCATTCGCACCCACTATGCAGCTTCTATGCCATGTTTTTCGTATGGGTATACCCTGACTTTACGGCCCCTTTGTGGTGAAAACCCTGACAAAAAACAGCCAATCGTCAAAATTGACGTGTCGACAGGGCAGCGGATGTGACATGGGTTGAATTTCCGTCACTGAAAAAACCATTTGACTGGAGCCGACGGCAGAATGGTTCAGACTTAACATAATCCCCTGACGGAAGCATACGATGAAACCGGCGATTCTGGTGGTTGATGACGATACGGCAGTCTGCGAACTGCTTCAGGACGTGCTGAGCGAGCACGTCTTTAGCGTGCTTGTCTGCCATAACGGCCAGGATGCACTGCGGCAGGTACAGCAGGAGCCGAATATCGCGCTTGTGCTGCTGGATATGATGCTGCCGGATATCAACGGCCTGCAGGTTCTGCTGCAGCTGCAAAAGCTGCGACCGGCGCTACCGGTTGTGATGTTAACCGGGCTGGGCAGTGAGTCAGACGTGGTGGTAGGGCTGGAGATGGGGGCCGACGATTATATTGGCAAACCGTTCAACCCGCGCGTGGTGGTCGCCCGCGTGAAAGCGGTATTGCGCCGTACCGGCGTGCTTGCTGCAGACGCCCCCGCGCTGCCCGTTGCGGGCATTGCTTTTAACGGATGGACGCTTGATACCACCCGCTGCGAGCTGAGCGATCCGCAGCGGAATACCGTGCCCTTAACCCAGGGTGAGTACGGCCTGCTGCTGGCGCTCACGCAGAATGCCCGCCGGGTGCTGAGCCGCGATCGTCTGCTTGAGCTGACCCACAGCGAAAGCGCGGACGTGTTCGACCGCACGATTGACGTGCTGATCATGCGCCTTCGCCGGAAGATCGAGGCTAATCCGCATCAGCCTGCGCTCATCAAAACCATCCGCGGGCTGGGTTACGTGTTTGCCACCGATGTGAGCCGGCCCGAACAGGCGGCATAAGGCTTACGTTATCGCCGGAACAATAATGGCGGCAAAGATGGCAACGATGCACAGATACTTGAGGGCGTAATAGGCCTTACGGTTTCTTTTTTTCAGACGCTGCCCCCGCTCGCGGCCCGCATGAACGTATTTAAAGATGCGGTTAATGCCACCAGTGCTGTCATTCTCGTCATTCGGTGAACTGGCTGCAGACATCAGCGTGGTTCCCACCCAATGGTTAACCGCCTGCGCCCAGCGCCATTTCATGGGACGCTCAATATCACAGAAGAGAATAATGCGCGTTTGATCCGATTTATTCTCTGCCCAGTGGACGTAGGTCTCATCAAAAATAACGGCTTCACCATCCCGCCAGCTGTGGCGCTGCCTGTCGACTTCAATAAAGCAGCGATCGTCATTCGGTGTGAATAAGCCCAGATGGTATCGAACCGAGCCCGCGTACGGGTCCCGGTGCTTGCCAAGCTTCGCACCCGCCGGCAGCTCGGCAAACATGGCCGCCTTCACCGAGGGGATTTCACTCACCAGCCGGGTCGTCACCGGGCATAAAGACTGCGCGGAGGGATGGGCATCGGCATACCATTTCAGATAAAAACGTTTCCAGCCGCGTTTAAAAAAGGTGTTAAAGCCAGCGTCGTTATTATTTTCCGCCGCCTTAATATGATGCTGCAAACGCAGCGCCTCTTCGCGAATAACCAGCCAGTTTTCCGTCAGCTTATTTAATTCCGGGAAGCGTTCTGTTTCAAAGAAAGGCTGCCTGGCGGGCAGGGAAGAAAACGCCGTCATAAACATATTGATGGGTGCCATGAACGTTGAATGGTCGAAGAGCTGACGGGAAAGCGTCTGTTTTTCTTTGCCGCGTGAATGCGCATAAATAACGCTGATAATGAAAATACCGATGATGATTGCTGCGAACATTTTTCCCTTGTCCTCTTTCTATCTCATTTCGGAAAAGTATGCGGACAGAGTGCTGCCCACGCCGAATATGCCAGATGGAGAGAGTGTAGTTTGGGAATGTAAAATTCATAGAATTGTAATGAAAAATCGCAATTATTGTTAAATTAAACGCTCTCGCGAATAAACGCCTGCAGCTCGGCCAGCGTTTTTGCGCCGTCAATCGCATTGGCGGCCAGCAGACTTGCGCGCGCGCAGGCGTGCGCCAGATAAATACTCTCTGTCAGCGGGAGCGATTCATGGCAGCCGTATAAAAAGCCTGCGCAGAAGGCATCGCCCGCGCCGACGCTGCCAATAATCTCTTCCTGCTCCAGCATCCATGACGGGATCCAGCGACCCTCTTCACCGGGTGCTTCTCCCCATGCCCCTTCCGGACAGTGGATCACTACCCGCTGGCGGACGCCGGCCGCCAACAGTTGCGCGGCGGCGTCGGCGATATGGGCAACGTGCGGGGCGTCGTTATCGTCACGCATTGTCAGTCCGCTAAACTCACCGGCCTCGAGTTCGTTAATCACCAGATAATCCAGATGACGCAGGGCAGGGAGCACCAGCGGCTGGTAGCGCGGGTCGCCCTTGCGGGACACCAGATCGAGCGAGGTTTCATATCCCTGGTCGCGCATCTGCGCCAGCAGCCGCGCGCTGCGGGTGCCAAACTCGTCATCCGGCATATCCAGACTGTCGAGCAGCAGCAGGTAGCCGAGATGGAAGATCTTCATCGATCCGTCTAAACGATCGAAGGCGGGAAGATCCAGCAGACGGTTGGCGCCCGGCGAGTGGAAAAAGGTGCGCTGCCCGCTGGGGTCGGTCATCACCTGCGACATGGAGGTTGGCGCAAAGGTGGTGCGCTGTACGCGCTGGCGGTTGACGTGGTACTGGTCGAGCATCGCCAGAATGTAGTCCCCGTCGCCGTCTTCGCCAATCAGCCCCACCGCCTGCAGCGGCAGGCCAACGTGCATTTTTGCCAGCGTCAGCAGGACGTTGAGCGGCGCGCCGCCGGTGGAGCGTTCGCTGTGGGTGATTTCCGCCAGCCAGCCGCGCTCCGGCCACTGCACGATCTGGTGGACGTGATCCACCAGCATGTTGCCTGCGGCAATGATCCCTTTACGTTCCATCAGGCTTTCCCCGCGCTGCCGAAGATGCGCATCTGTTCGGCGACCGTATCGGTAATCGCCTCTTCAATGCCCAGCAGCAGCTCGGCAAATTCATCGTACAGCGGCTGGCGGTTCGCCATGCGCTGCTCAACGGCGGCGAGCGCGGCCTGCGACATGCCGGTATAGAAGTTGATTTTATGGATGCCCAGCTCGATGGCGCGGCGGAAGTCGGCATCGCTAATCCCGGAGCCGCCGTGTAAAACCAGCGGCAGCCCCGTCTGCTGGCGAATGGCGTCCAGGCGCGGGAAATCGAGTTTCGGCTCGCCCTTGTATTTGCCGTGCGCGTTGCCGATGGCGACCGCCAGCGCGTCAATGCCGGTTGAATCGACAAATTCGCGCGCCAGCTGCGGGTCGGTAAAGAAGGCCTCATCCGCGTGCCCGTACAGCGCGCCGCCTTCATCCCCGCCGACCGCACCCAGCTCCGCCTCCACCGACACGCCGACCGCGTGGCACATCTTCACCACTTCCCGCGTCTGGCGAATGTTTTCCTCGTAGCTCAGCGTAGAGCCGTCGAACATCACCGAGCTGAACCCTAAGCGCAGGGCGCGCACCACCGCCTCGAAATGCAGGCCGTGGTCGAGATTGAGCACCACGGGAATGTCGTGACGGGCGGCTTCGAACTTAACCGCTTCGACAAGCGAATCCAGAGACACGTACTTAAAATGCACTTCGGCGATGTTGATGATAAACGGCGCGCGTTCCTGCTTCGCGGCGGCGAACAGCGCGCGCAGGAAGTGGGAGTCGAGCACGTTAAACGCGCCCAGCGCATAGCGATGCGCCCTGGCGTGCTCCAGACCGTCGGCAAGAGAAATCAATGGCATCATTCACCCCTTATATCCGAAACAGGTTGTACTCGTTGCACAGCACCAGCAGCGCCGGTTCGTCTTCTTCTATGTTGTTATAGCGGGCAACGGGCTGCAAAAAGTGGTTGTCGTGTTCATCGTCATTGACCGATGACACCTCCCCAACCAGCACGTCGCCGAAGCCGCGTTCGCCCCAGAAACTGTGGTACAGACCGGGCGTCAGGCAGATGCTTTCCCCTGGCGTGAGGCGCAGCTGGCTGCCGGGCGCGTGGGTCTGACGGCAGCCGTCGACGGTGACCGTCACGTCGGTGTTTTCCGTCTCTTCATGTGCACCGGCATTCCACAATTCTACAATCAGGTTCCCGCCGCCCCGGTTGATGATGTCCTCACGCTTGCGCCAGTGAAAGTGCATCGGCGTGACCTGGCCGTCCCGCACGTGCATGATTTTTTCAGCATAGTTTTTTTCATACGGCACGCCGTTGGGCGAGCCGTTGCGCAGGGTAAACAGCGTCAGGCCCTCAGCGGCAAAGTTGTTGCCGCCGAACGCCGTCACGTCCCAGCCGAGCTTGAGGTCGAACACTTCCTGCCACGAGGCCTGGTCAAGCTGCTGCCATTTTGTGGGCGGAAAGCTGGCAAACGGCGGGAGATGCACGTCGTGCATGGAAAAGAACTGCCGCGTGTGGCCGAGGATTTCATTGATGTCGGAGCGTTTCATGGGGACTCCTTGAGTTTTATGCCACCCCCTCACCCCGGCCCTCTCCCTCAAGGGAGAGGGGGAGTAAGTTCCCTCTCCCCGTGGGAGAGGGTTAGGGTGAGGGCATCAGGCCGCACCGGGGTTACTTAACCGTCCACCCCTTATAGGTCCCGACGTTCTTTTTATCGATCATCGTCACCGGGATCAGCACCGGCGCTTTCGGCGCAGGTTTGCCCTGTAGAATGTCATAGCCGATCTCCACCGCTTTTGCCGCCATCACCTGTGGATCTTGCGCCGGGGTTGCGACAAACAGGGAGTTTTCGCGCTTCAGCGCTTCCTCACCGTCCGGCGAACCATCCACGCCGACGATAAAGAACTCGTTGCGCTGCGCCTGCTTCGCGGCCAGATCGGCACCGATCGCGGTCGGATCGTTAATGGCGAATACGCCATCGATCTTCGGATTGGCCGCCAGCAGGGAGGTCATGACTTCCAGACCGCCTTCACGGCTGCCCTTGGCGTTTTGGTTATCCGAGAGTACCTTGATATCCGGATGTTTTTTGAATTCCGTCTGACAGCCTTCCACGCGGTTTTGCACCGCAGAGACCGGTGGTCCGTTGATGATCACCACGTTGCCTTTGCCTTTCAGGCGGTCGGTAATGTACTTACAGGCCATTTCGCCCGCCTGGGTGTTATCGGAGGTGATGGTCGCGTCGGCCCCTTCCGCCGCCACGTCAACCGCCACGACCACGATCCCGGCGTCCTTCGCGCGCTTCACCGCCGGGCCGATCCCTTTGGAATCTGCGGCGTTGAGGATGATCATGTCCACCTTCGCGGCGATGAAGTTGTCGATCTGCGCCACCTGCTGGCCCAGATCGTACCCGCTGGAGACCAGCGTCACCTTGACGTTATCGCCAGCCAGCTTGCGCGCTTCCAGCTCGGCACCTTTTGTGATCTGCACGAAGAACGGGTTAGCCAGGTCGCCCACCGTCACGCCGATGGACTTCAGATCTTTTGCCTGCGCAAACGGCGTTGCGGCAAGCAGCGCGCCAGCACAGAGCGCGGTCACTAAGGGTTTCAAACGCATATTGTTTTCCTCGAAGCTGTAGGGTGTTGTTGTTATGTACTTTGATGGTGTCGGGTACGGTATTTGTCGATCAGCACCGCTATGATGATCACCGCCCCTTTGATCACCAGCTGCCAGAAGTAGGAGACGCCCATCAGCGTCATGCCGTTGTTGAGGGTGGCGATGATCAGCGCGCCGACCAGCGTGCCGGTGATCGTGCCGATCCCGCCGACAAAGCTGGTGCCGCCGAGGATCACCGCCGCAATCGCGTCAAGCTCATAGCCC
Organism: Enterobacter sp. EGD-HP1; assembly: GCF_000733275.2. NCBI lineage: Bacteria > Pseudomonadati > Pseudomonadota > Gammaproteobacteria > Enterobacterales > Enterobacteriaceae > Enterobacter > Enterobacter sp. EGD-HP1. The sequence continues at coordinate 25,380 of NZ_AVOP01000003.1, read as the reverse complement.
GTGCCGAGGTTGCCGTTGGCGCTGTAGAGGCGCGAGGCGCTCATGACGCCGCCGAGGCCGGAGAGCAGGCCGCTCATACCGTAGACAAACAGCAGCACCAGCCAGACCTTAATGCCGGTCAGTCGCGCCGCCTGCATGTTGCCGCCCACCGCGTAGATATGTACGCCGAGCGTGGTGCGGCGCAGGATGAACCAGCAGATAGCAATGACCGCTAGCGCGATTACCACCAGCCACGGGATCGGGCCGAGGTAGTTATTGCCGATCCACTCGAAGCTGATGTTGGAGTTAATGACCGTCGTGCCGTCCGCCAGCAGATACGCCGCGCCGCGCAGCGCCGTATAGGTGCCGAGCGTCACGATGAAGGGCGGCAGCCCGGCAAAGGCCACCAACGCGCCGTTGAACAGGCCCAGCACCATGCCGAGCATCAGCGCGGCCGGAATGGAGAGCATGGCAAATTCAGGGATAAGCGAGACCACCATCGCCGCTACCGCCGTGGTGCCCAAAATCGAGCCGACGGAGAGGTCAATCCCGCCGGTCAGGATGATGAAGGTCATTCCCGCCGCCAGTACGATGTTGATCGACGCCTGACGGGTGATGTTGAGCAGGTTGCTCTCGGTGAAAAAGTTCGGGGCGATAAAGCCAAATACCGCCACAATCAGAATAAGAATCGGCAGGATACCGACCGTTTGCATCAGATCGCTCATCAGCATTTTTTTTGCGGAGGCGGATTTCGCCACCTGCTGCGGACTGGTTGAATGTGTCATGGTTGCACCGCCTGATGATGAGTGTCGTTCACGCCGGTTGCCAGCGTCATGATGTTTTCCTGAGAGATGTCGCGCCCATGGAGCTCGCCCGCAATGCTCCCTTCGCGCATCACGTACACCCGGTCACTCATCCCTACCACTTCCGGCAGCTCGCTGGAGATCATTAAAATCGCCACCCCTTTGCGCGCCATCTGGTTCATGATGCGGTAGATCTCGCTTTTCGCGCCGACGTCCACGCCGCGCGTGGGTTCGTCCAGAATCAGAATGCGCGGGCCGATGGCCACCCAGCGGGAGATCAGCAGCTTTTGCTGATTACCGCCGGACAGCCCGCCCGCGCGCACCTGAGAATGCGGCACGCGGATGTTGAGCAGGGCAATGGCGTCATCGGAAATGGACTGGGCTTTTTTTCGGTTTAACATGCCGAAGGTGGCGTCACGCTCCAGCGTCGCCATGGTGATGTTCTCTTGCGCCGCCAGCTCCAGAAACAGCCCCTGCTCCTTGCGGTTTTCGGTGAGAAAACCGATGCCGTTTTCGATGGCCGCGCGCGGGGAGTGGATTACCACCGGCTCGCCGTCGACCTCAATCATGCCGCCGGTGGCTTTACGCACGCCGAAGATGAGCTGTGCCAGCTCGGAGCGTCCGGCCCCGACCAGACCCGCCAGCCCGACGATTTCGCCGGAACGTACCTGCAGGCTGCACGGCTGTACTTTTTTGCCGTCGGTGAGGTGGTGGACGTTGAGGCGCGGGCTGCCGAGAGGAATGTCACGCTCCTTGTTGAACAGGTCGCTTAGCGGGCGGCCCACCATCATGCGCACCAGCTCGGAGGCGTTCAGCTTGTCGCGCGTCAGGCTGCCGACGTATTGCCCGTCGCGCAGCACGCTGACGCGGTCAGAGAGTTCATACACTTCCGCCATCCGGTGGCTGATATAGATGATCGCCATCCCTTCGTCGCGCAGGCGCAAAATCAGTTCGAACAGGCGGTGTGTTTCCCGCGAGGAGAGGGCGGCAGTGGGTTCATCCATCACCAGAATGCGGCTGTTGCGGTGCAGCGCACGGGCAATTTCCACCTGCTGCTGCTCGGCGATGGTCAGCTTCATTACCAGGTCGGTGGCGCTGAACTGTGCCCCGAGGCGGTCAATCACCGCCTGCGCCTGGGCGGCCATCTCTTTGCGCTGCACCATCCCGCCGCGCGACAGCTCGCTGCCGAGGAAGATATTTTCGGCAACGGTCAGATTGGGCGCGAGTTGCATCTCCTGATAAATCAGGGTAATGCCAGCGGCCAGCGCATCTTTCGGCCCTTTAATGTGAAACGGCTGACCGTCGATCAGGATCTCGCCGCTGGTGGCGGTATAGGCCCCCGCGAGAATTTTCATCAGCGTGCTTTTTCCCGCGCCGTTTTCACCCATCAGCGCGTGGATCTCACCGGGAAAGACCGTCAAATCCACACCCTTGAGCGCGTGGAAACTGCCAAACGTTTTGGCAATGCTGCGCATCTCTAATACCGGGGTTCTGCTCATGGCGGATCTCCTGCGAATGCCGATATCTGCACTTCATCACAGGTGCGTAAATGCAAAATGTCAGAAGCCGTTCATATTTGTCATAGTTATGAATAGCTAATCGCCGTCACATTTCTCTTTTCCCTCTCCCTGTGGGAGAGGGCCAGGGTGAGGGCAGCAAACCGCACAGGAGCCCAAACCCATGCCATCACGCCCCCCGTTTTTCGCCAGCGCCCGCGGACGCCTGCTGATTTTCAATCTGCTGGTGGTCGCCGTGACGCTGATGGTGAGCGGCGTGGCGGTGCTCGGTTTTCGTCATGCCAGCCAGATCCAGGAGCAGGTGCAGCAGCAAACGCTGGATGACATGACCGGCAGCATGAACCTGGCCCGTGATACCGCCAACGTGGCGACGGCAGCGGTGCGGCTTTCGCAGGTGGTGGGGGCGCTGGAGTACAAAGGCGAAGCCGAGCGCCTGAAGCAGACGCAAATGGCGCTGCGCCGCTCGCTGGAGCAGCTTGCGGATGCGCCGCTAGCGCAGCAGGAGCCGGCGCTGGTGGCGCGCATTATTCAACGAAGCAATGAGCTACAGCAGAGCGTGACGGAGATGCTTGAGCGCGGGCAGCGCCGCCATCTGGAGCGTAACGCGCTGCTGAGTTCGCTGTATCAAAGCCAGAGCTACCTGCGCCATCTGCAGGACATCAACCGCCGCTATGGCAGCAACGTACCGGATGCGCAGCAGCTGATGGAGATGGACCGGCTGATCGCCGCCGCCATCGACACCCCTTCGCCGCGCGCGACCGTTCATCAGCTGGACGGCGTGTCCGCAGCGCTGCCCCGGAGTGCCGTACAGCCGGTCGTGAAGGCGGTTCTGCCTGATTTTAATGCCGAGTTAGGCAAGCTCGCTCCGCTGTCGAAGCAGCTGGAAGAGAGCGATCTGGCGATAAGCTGGTATATGTTCCACATCAAGGCGCTGGTAGCGATCCTCAACGGTGATATTAATCAGTACGTTGAGCAGGTGGCGCAGGCCTCCCGGCTTCGCACCGCCCAGAGCCATCACGAGCTGCAATCCATCAGCGTGTTTATCAGCATCTTCGCTGTGCTGGCGCTGATTATTACCGGGTGCGCCTGCTGGTATATCTACCGCAATCTCGCCTCTAACCTGACGGCCATTTCCCGGGCGATGTCGCGCCTTGCCCACGGCGAACAGGATGTTTCCGTTCCCGCACTCCAGCGGCGCGATGAGCTGGGCGAGCTGGCGCGCGCGTTTAACGTGTTTGCCCGCAACACCGCCTCGCTTGAGCACACCACGCGCCTGCTGAAAGAGAAAACCACGCAGATGGAGATCGACCGCGTTGAGCGTCAGGGGCTGGAAGAGGCGCTGCTGCACAGCCAGAAGATGAAGGCGGTCGGACAGCTGACCGGCGGACTGGCGCATGATTTTAACAACCTGCTGGCGGTGATCATCGGCAGCCTTGAGCTTACCGACCCCGAATCAAAAGACGCGCCGCGCATCACCCGGGCGCTGAAGGCGGCCGAGCGTGGGGCCTTACTGACCCAGCGGCTGCTGGCGTTTTCCCGCAAGCAATCCCTGACGCCGCATGCGGTAGAGATGCTGCCGCTGCTGGAGAACCTCCGGGAGCTGATGCGCCACTCCCTGCCTGCCACCCTGACCCTGGAGATTGAGGCGCAATCGCCCGCATGGCCCGCCTGGATAGACGTCAGCCAGCTGGAAAACGCCATCATTAACCTGGTGATGAACGCCCGCGATGCGATGGAAGGGCAAAGCGGGGTGATTAAAATCCGCACCTGGAATCAGCGCGTCACCCGCAGCGACGGGCGCAGGCAGGATATGGTGGCGCTGGAAGTGATTGACCGAGGCAGCGGCATGTCGCAGGAGGTGAAATCCCGGGTCTTTGAACCGTTCTTCACCACCAAGCAGACCGGGAGCGGAAGCGGGCTGGGCTTGTCGATGGTGTACGGCTTTGTGCGCCAGTCCGGCGGTCGCGTGGAGATTGAAAGCGCGCCGGGGCAGGGAACGACCGTCCGGCTTCATCTCCCGCGCTCGGTGCTGCCCGCCGCTGCTGCTGCTGAAGCGCTGTCAGCCACCGCCTCCGTCGATAGCGAGCGGCTGGTGCTGGTGCTGGAAGATGAAGCCGATGTTCGGCAGACCCTGTGCGAGCAGCTGCACCAGCTTGGTTACCTGACGCTGGAAGCGGACAACGGCGAGCAGGCGCTGAGCATGCTGGCGGCGTCACCGGATATCGGCATGTTTATCAGCGACCTGATGCTGCCGGGAAGCCTGAGCGGCGCCGAGGTGATTAACCATGTGCGTAGCCATTATCCGCAGCTTCCGGTGCTGCTGATCAGCGGCCAGGATTTACGCCCCACGCACAATCCTCAGCTGCCGGACGTTCAGCTACTGCGTAAGCCGTTTACGCGGGTGCAGCTGGCGCAGGCGCTGCGGAAGGTCATGGTAATTTGAGATTCCTCCGCTACCCTGGCTCCCCGCCGTTCATTATCGTAAGGCCAGTTCACCTGCGAGTCTGGCCTTATGAAACGTTACTCAACTGCTCTGTTATTCGGTCTGCTGTCACTTACCAGCCAGCTGGCTCATGCCGATATTGTTGATGATGCTATTGGCAACATTCAGCAGGCGATCAACGATGCCTATAATCCCAGCCGCAGCAGCGATGACGATGACGATCGTTATGACCGCAGCCGTCAAATCGACAGCCGACAGTACGACGATCGTCGTCGGCAGCTTGAAGATAGACGACGCCGTTTAGATGAACGTCAGCGTCAGCTGGATGACGATCGCCGTCGGTTAGAAGAAGATGAGCGCAGGTTAGAAGACGATTACGATCGAGGCTAAAGCCTGGTGGCGCTTCGCTTACGCAGGCCTACAAAACCCTGGACCGTAGGCCGGGTAAGGCGCAGCCGCCACCCGGCAAAACTTAGTCGAGCACCAGCATCATCCCGTCATAGCCCGCTTCCATGCCCTGCGGCAGCGGGTTATCCATCATCCATACGTCAAACTGATGGCTGACGTGCGTCAGGATCACCTGAGGGCAGCCAATCACCTCGTTTAACGCAATCACGGTAGTTAAGTCGCAATGGTTTCGCGGCGTCTCGTCGCGCGGTTCATGGCTGCAGTCGATAATCATCGCCTGCGGCTGGTTGTTGAGCAGGAACTTCACCGTTTTTTCCGGCAGCCCGGCGGTGTCGGAAAGCCAGGCCACGCGGCTGTGGGCCGATTCCAGCAAATACCCGAAGGTCAGTTTTGAATGGTTGAGCGGTAGCGGCGTGACCCGCAGCCCCTGAAGTTCAAACATCACAAACGGTTCGACCGTGTGGCTGAAATCCAGAATCCCCGGATGTTTAAGCAGGTCGTCGCATCCCGCGTCGTCCGGCGGACCGTAAACCGGAATGGTCGCGCCCACGCCCCAGCGCAGGGGGAAGAGCCCCTGAACGTGATCCATATGGTAATGGGTGAGCAAAAACTGCTGGAAGCTGCCTGCGGGCCAGTCGTCCATCAGGTGCGGAATGCCCGCGTCCAGCAGCGTCACCGCATCGTTGAATTTGACTACCGCGCTGCAGGGACGGCGGCGATAGTTATCCTGCAGTCGCGCCCGGCGGCAGGCCGCGCAGTCGCAGCCAAAGACCGGCACCAGCTGGGCGCTACCGGTTCCCGTCAACGTGATGGTCAGACTCATAACGCACCTCTACAGCGGTTTAGTGAATCGAAAATGGCTCTGCGTATATCCTTCACGAACGTAAAAACGGTGCGCGTCAGTGCGCTTCACGCTGGTGGAAAGTTCGGTCAGCTCCGCACCGGCCTGTCTAGCCACCTCTTCCGCCCAGGCCAGCAGCTGGCTTCCCACCTTTAACCCGCGCGCCTGCGGCATCACCACCAGCTCCTGGATCTCGCCGATCCAGCGCGCGTGATGGAGGTGAAACTGCATGTGCAGACCGATCATGCCGATGACCTGCCCCTCTCTCTCCGCAAGCTGGTAGCGCATATTGCGATCCTGCAGATTGGCAAGATAGCCCGCGTGAAACGCCGGGCGATCGAACTCTGCCTGCTTAAGCTCGCAGATCAGGGCGTAAACACTCTGCGCATCGTCGGCGGTAGCGGGGCGAAGCTGGCAGTCAGGCATGCTGTTTCTCCTTCTGGCGGATAAGCGATAAAAAGGTATCGACTGACTGTAGCAAACTTCCGTCGTTATTGAGGATGTGACAGTCTGACGGGGCATAGCGGGCCGCGCGCTCAAGCCGCTGGTCGATCTCACGGGCTGATTCACGCCCCCGGCTCTGCAACCGGCTGCGCAGGACGTCCGGCGAAACCTGCAGACAGACCGGCAGCAGGGCCGCCTCATAGCGGGCGCGCGCTTGCGGCAGATGCGCACGCGAGCCGTTAACCAGCACGTCGAAGCCCGCATGCAGCCAAAGATCGGTCTCAATGCCGATCCCATAGTAATAACCGTTGGCGTGCCAGCTCAGCGCCAGCAGGTTTTGCCCGGCCCGGATGAAAAACTCCTGCTCGCTCAGGGCGATATGGTTTTCACTCCCTGCATTGGCCGCGCGGGTAATATAGCGGTGCGCAACCAGCAGCTGCGGATGTTCTCGCTGCCGTAAGGCGGACAGCAGGCTGTCCTTACCGGAGCCGGACGGCCCCATTAACCAGATAAGTCTTCCCATCAGAACACCCTTTTTCCCTGACGCCAGACGTGGTCGATATGGATGTGCTCCCCCTTGCGGTGGGCCAGCACCAGATCCGCGCGTTTACCTTCGGCGATTTCCCCGCGATCCTGGAGATTAAGCGCCGAGGCCGGGTTTTTCGTCACCAGGCGAATCGCCTGCGGCAGCGTAAAGGTGTTGCCCTCGTCGTCAGCCACCCGAAACGCCGCATCCAGCAGGCTGGCGGGATAGTAGTCGGACGAGAGAATATCCAGCAGGCCGAGCGAGGCAAGCTTGCTTGCCGCGACGTTGCCGGAGTGCGAGCCGCCGCGCACGATGTTTGGCGCGCCCATCAGGACGTTCATGCCGTGCCTGCGGGAGGCTTCAGCTGCTTCAAACGTGGTGGGAAATTCTGCGATTACACTCCCAAGCTGGTGGGATTCGCGCACGTGATCGTGCGTGGCGTCGTCATGGCTGGCCAGCGCGATATTGCGGTCCCGGCACATCGCGGCAATCTTAAGGCGGTTCGGCTGCGACCACTGTGCCGCAAGCGCCAGCTGCTCTTCTTCGTAGCGGGCCATCTCCGCATCGCTGAGAGAATATTTGCCCTGATAGTATTCGCGATACTTTTCAATGTTGGCGAACTGGCGCTGCCCCGGCGAGTGGTCCATCAGGGAGACCAGCGAGACCGGCTCGCGCCCGACCAGCTTTTCAAACAGCGGCAGGGTGGTGTGGTGCGGCAGCTCGCAGCGCAGGTGCAGACGGTGCTCGGCGCGGTTGAGGCCGCGTTTTTGCGTCTCCTCCACGGCGTTGATCATCTTCTCCAGATTCTCCAGGCGGTCGCCGCCGTCGCGCACGTCGCCAATCGCCACCGCGTCGAGCACGGTGGTGATGCCGCTGGCGACCATCAGCGCGTCGTGGCTGCTCATCGCCGAATGGGCGGGCCAGTCCACCTTTGGGCGCGGGGTGAAAAATTTGTCCAGATTATCGGTATGCAGCTCAATCAACCCCGGCAGCAGCCAGCCGCCTTCACCGTCCATTGCCTCCGGCGAGCGGCTCTGGGTTTCGGCAAAGGCGCGAATAACGCCGTCATGGACTTCAACCGAGCCATCAACGACTTCATTTTCCAGCACCAGCCTGACGTTATTGATAATCATGCGTCGTTCCCCATTGGGTGTAGTCTGTCCGCCACGCGGCTGCGAACGCTTTCGTCGTGGAAGATCCCGACGATCGCCGCGCCGCGCGCTTTGGCCTGTTCGATCAGCTCCACCACGGCGGCGCTGTTTTTGTTGTCGAGCGAGGCGGTGGGTTCATCCAGCAGCAAAATCGGGTAGTCAACGATAAACCCGCGCGCGATGTTAACGCGCTGCTGCTCGCCGCCGGAAAAGGTCGACGGGGCAAGGTGCCACAGGCGTTCAGGCACGTTGAGGCGCGTCAGCAGGCTGGCGGCTTTGGCGGCGCAGGTTTCACGCGGCACGCCGAGATCCAGCAGCGGCTGCATCACCACGTCCAGGGCGGAGATCCGGGGGATCACCCGCAGAAACTGGCTCACCCAGCCGATCGTCGTGCGGCGCACGTCCAGCACCTGACGCGCGGGGGCCTGCACCAGATCGACCCACTCATCGTTGTGGCGAATGCGGATATGGCCTTCGTCCGGGAGGTAGTTGGCGTACAGGGAGCGCAGCAGGGTGGATTTTCCGCTGCCGGAGTGGCCGTGCAGCACTACGCATTCGCCCTTGCTGACCTCTAACGAGGCGTTTTGCAGCACCGGCAGGCGCACGCCGTTTTGCTGGTGGAGCACAAAGGTCTTACTTACGTTTTGTACGTGGATCATGTTGGCCTCGTGATTCGTTTTGCCGGGTGGCGGCTTCGCCTTACCCGGCCTACAGGTGCGGTGTTCGTAGGCCGGGTAAGGCGAAGCCGCCACCCGGCAACAGCAACCTCAGTTCTGCAACACGGACGACACCAGCAGCTGGGTGTACGGATGGTGCGGATCGTCGAGTACCCGGTCGGTCAGCCCACTTTCCACCACCTGACCCTGCTTCATCACCAGCAGACGGTCCGCCAGCAGGCGTGCGACGCCCAGATCGTGGGTGACAATCACCACAGCAAGGTTCAGCTCTACCACCAGACCGCGCAGCAGGTCGAGCAGGCGTGCCTGCACGGAGACGTCCAGCCCGCCGGTGGGTTCATCCATAAAGACCAGCTTCGGGTGGGTGACCAGGTTGCGGGCGATCTGCAGACGCTGCTGCATCCCACCGGAGAAGGTTGTCGGCAGGTCGTCGATGCGCGAGGCGGGGATTTCCACCTCCTCCAGCCAGTGCTGGGCGGTGGCGCGGATGTTGCCGTAGTGGCGCGCGCCGGTGGCCATCAGGCGTTCGCCGATGTTGCCCCCGGCGGAGACCTGACGGCGCAGGCCGTCCATCGGGTGCTGGTGGACCACGCCCCACTCGGTGCGCAGCAGGCGGCGGCGCTCGGCTTCACTCATGCCGTAAAGGGAGTGTCCCTCATACAGAATGTCGCCGTTCTGCGGCGTCAGGCGCGCGGAGATGGACTTCAGCAGGGTGGTTTTGCCGGAGCCGGACTCGCCGACGATCCCCAGCACCTCGCCCGGCCACAGCTCGAAGGAGACATCGCTGAAGCCTTTGCCCGGCGCATACAGGTGGGTCAGGTTGTTAACCGAAAGCAGCGGTTTCATTGGCTGTTCGCCTCGCTCTGTTGGCGGCAGTAATCGGTGTCGGAGCAGACAAACATCCGTTTGCCCGTGTCGTCCAGCACCACCTCATCGAGATAGCTGTGTTTGGATCCGCAGATGGCGCACGGCTCGTCCCACTCCTGCACCGTAAACGGGTGATCGTCGAAATCCAGGCTTTCCACGCGGGTGTAAGGCGGAACGGCGTAGATGCGTTTTTCGCGCCCGGCGCCGAACAGCTGCAGGGCGGGCATCATGTCCATCTTCGGGTTATCGAATTTCGGGATTGGCGACGGGTCCATCACGTAGCGCCCGTTCACCTTCACCGGGTAGGCGTAGGTGGTGGCGATATGGCCGAAGCGGGCGATATCCTCATACAGCTTCACCTGCATGACCCCGTACTCCTCCAGCGCGTGCATGGTGCGGGTTTCGGTTTCGCGCGGCTCGATAAAGCGCAGCGGCTCCGGGATCGGCACCTGAAAAATCAAAATCTGATCTTCCGTCAGCGGGGTTTCCGGGATGCGGTGGCGGGTCTGGATCAGCGTCGCGTCTTCGGTTTTTTCGGTGGTGTTTACGCCGGTGACGCGCTGGAAGAAGCTGCGGATCGACACGGCGTTGGTGGTGTCGTCGGCACCCTGGTCGATGACCTTCAGCACGTCAGACTTGCCGATCACGCTGGCGGTGATCTGAATACCGCCCGTGCCCCAGCCGTAGGGCATCGGCATTTCGCGGCCGCCGAACGGCACCTGATAGCCCGGAATGGCCACCGCTTTCAGTATCGCGCGGCGGATCATGCGTTTGGTTTGCTCATCCAGATAGGCAAAGTTGTAGCCGCTTAAGTTAGCCATTTTTGCGCTCCCGTTGCAGGCGTTTCAGCAGTTCCAGTTCGGCCTGGAAATCGACGTAGTGCGGCAGCTTGAGGTGCGAGACGAAGCCTGCGGCCTCAACGTTGTCCGCGTGGGCCAGCACGAACTCTTCGTCCTGTGCCGGGCCTGCAACGTGTTCGCCGTAGTCCGGCGCCTGGAGCGCGCGGTCGACCAGCGCCATTGCCATGGCCTTGCGCTCGCCGAGGCCGAACACCAGCCCGTAGCCGCGGGTAAAGTGAGGGTCTTCATTTTCGGGCGCGACAAAACCGTTCACCATTTCACACTCGGTCATCAGCAGTTCGCCGACGTTCACCGCAAAACCCAGCTCTTCCGGCACGATTTCAACGTCGATGTAGCCGCTGCGAATTTCAGCCGCAAACGGGTGGTTGCGCCCGTAGCCGCGCTGGGTGGAGTAGGCCAGCGCCAGCAGATAGCCTTCGTCGCCGCGCATCAGCTGCTGCAGGCGGGACGAGCGCGAGCACGGGTAAACCGGCGGCGTGCGGGTGATGTCATCCGGCTGCGCGCCTGAATCTTCTTCCGCCTTCGCCAGACCCTGTTTCGCCAGCAGGCTGAAGACGTGCGGAGACGGTTCTTGTTCAGCGTCGGAGGTGCTGAGCGTCGGCGCTTCGCCGTTCGCCAGCAGGGTAAAATCCAGCAGGCGGTGGGTGTAGTCGTAGGTGGGGCCAAGCAGCTGGCCGCCGGGAATGTCTTTATAAACGGCAGAAATGCGGCGCTCCAGGCGCATCTGTGCCGTATTCACCGGCTCGCTGACCGACAGTTTGGCAAGCGTAGTGCGGTATGCGCGCAGCAGGAAGATAGCTTCCACGTTATCGCCGCTGGCCTGCTTCAGGGCCAGCGCCGCCAGCTCGCGGTCCGCGATGCCGCCTTCGGTCATCACGCGGTCAACGGCGAGGTTTAACTGCTGCTCAATCTGGGCGACGCTCAGCTCGGGAAGCCGTTCATCGCCCCGTCGTCTGTGCGCCTGCAGCGCATGGGCGGCGGCGATCGCTTTTTCGCCCCCTTTGACGGCAACGTACATCAGCACACCTCCACGTGGGTGGTCCGCGGGATTGCCAGCAGGCGCTCGCCGCAGGTCAGGATCAGGTCAATGCCCAGCGGGAACGGGTGCGGGCGTTCGGTCAGCTCGTGAATGATGCACTCAGGCAGCTGCGGCGCGACCATGCGTTCTTCGGCGATGCCTGCGCCCGTGAGGCGCAGCATGCGGCCGCCGCTCAGGCTGGAAACCTGCAGGATCAGCGTGGCGCTGGTCTCCGGGGCGACGGCGCTGCCTTCGCTCAGGGCGTTGAGCTGTTCATGGCTGATTTGTTCATCGGCCACGGCAAAGATTGCCTGCTGGGGCTGATCGACCAATGGCGCACCGGTGTGAAAACGCAGGTTCTGGCTGGCGATATCGTTCGACAGCGCGCCCGAGAGCCACACCGGGGTGTCGTTATCGGCAAGCGTCAGCAGCGCGCTGGTGGTCGCCAGGTTCAGCGGCAGCCAGCCCTGGGAGAGCTGGTGCAGCGAGACGATCGCGCCCGGCTCGCTCATCGCTTTCAGCAGGCGACGAAAACTGTGTTGGGCATCCTGGACGGCCAGGGTAAAAGCAGGTTGAAGCGTCATGCGTTGTCTCCGCGAACGAGCGTAAAGAAGTCGACCCGGCTGGCGTTCACTTCGGCCTGACGTGCGGCAATGCGCGCGGCGCGGTCGGCTTCCAGCGGGGCAATAAGGGTTTCCATTAACGTCTGGAAATGCGGTTGTTCCTGTAAAAGCGCGTCGATCACCGCGCAGCGCTCGGCGTGGGCTTTATCGCGCCCCAGCACGTAGCCGTAGCCCAGCGTGCCGCTGTTCAGGCGGATCGCCGCGCGGGTGAGGGTGGCGTCTCCGGCGAAAAAGCGCTCGCCGGTGCCGCCCATGCGCGCCTGGATCTGAACGAGGCCGATCTCCGGGGCGCGAAGGGTGTCGTAGTCTGGCGTCAGGCTGAGCGCGCTCATGCGGGCAGCCAGCGCGGCAGGCTGGCTGTGGGCCAGCACGCGCATCCAGCGCTGACGGGTGGCGGTGTCGAAGTGCATTTAGTGCTCCATGGTGAATTCGATCATGTCGGCGCGGGTCAGGCTGACGGAGTATTCCGTCGCGTTGATCTCGCCGTCACGGTGGTTGAGGGTGCGTACGCAGAGCAGCGGAGCCATGTTGGGAATTTCGAGAACCTTGCTCTCTTTCGCCTGCGCGCGACGGGCGCTGATGCGCGTCTGGGTGCGCTTGAGCGCAATGCCGGTCGCATCCTGAAGAAAGTCATGCAGCGATCCGCTGGAGAAATGCTGGAGCACGGGCCAGAGGGCGAGGTCCGCAAAGTAGTGGTCTATCTGGCATACCGCCACGCCGTTAACGCGACGCAGGGTGCGCAGGTGAATGACGCTATCGCCCTCCTGAATGCCCAGCGCGTCCGCGACGTGGCTGGAGGCCGGGCGCAATACCGAGAGCAGCTTTTCGCTGGTCGGATGGCTACCCTGATCCAGCAGGTTCTGGCTAAAGCGCGCCTGGGCGTTTAGCGGGTAGTCGAACGGGCGCATCAGCACCAGCACGCCCACGCCCTGACGGCGCTGGACCCAGCCGCGCTCGACCAACTGGTCAATGGCGCGGCGCAGGGTGTGTCGGTTCACCTCATAGCGGTCGGCAAGCTGCTGTTCGGCGGGAAGATAGTCTCCGCAGCGGTAGTGCGTGCGCAGCTCCACTTCGAGCTTTGCCGCAATCTCTTGCCAGCGGGTGGGGTAACTGGTCGGATGTCTGGATAAGTGCATAGAAAACAAAGCCTCGCTTCTCAGATGAAGTGCTTACGCAAACGTTGAGAGAGGAAATCCAGCAGGCTGACGGTGACGATGATGAGCACCATCAGGGCGCAGGTTTGCTGGAACTGGAAACCGCGAATCGCTTCCCACAGGGTGACGCCAATCCCGCCTGCGCCCACCATGCCGACGACCGTCGCGGAGCGTACGTTGGACTCAAAGCGGTACAGGGAATAGGAGATGAGCAGCGGCATCACCTGCGGCAGAACGCCGTAAAGGATCTCTTCGATTTTGTTGGCGCCGGTCGCGCGGATGCCTTCTACCGGGCCGGGCTCGATGGCTTCGACCGCTTCGGAGAGCAGCTTGGAAAGCACGCCGGTGGTGTGGATGAACAGCGCCATCACGCCGGCGAACGGACCCAGGCCGACGGCGACCACGAACAGCATCGCAAAGACCATTTCATTGATGGCGCGACAGGCGTCCATCAGGCGACGCATCGGCTGGTATACCCACCACGGCACGATGTTTTCGGCACTCATCAGGCCAAATGGAATGGAGAGAACGACGGCAAGGGCGGTGCCCCAGACGGCGATTTGCAGGGTGACCGCCATTTCGCTGAGGTAGTCCTGCCACTGGCTGAAGTCCGGCGGGAAGAAGTCGGCGGCGAAGGTCGCCATGTTGCCCGCGTCTTTGAAGAGCAGCAGCGGATCCATTTCCGCGCCCTTCCAGGAGATAACCAGCACCGCCAGCAGGATGGCCCAGCTTATGAGCGAGAACCAGCTGCGCTTCGGCGGTGGGAGGGTGATGGTTTGCATGTTGGCTCCATGGGTCTTTGTGTGCCGGATGGCGCTACGCTTATCCGGCCTACGATCTGTTCCCCCTCTCCCTGTGGGAGAGGGCCGGGGTGAGGGCATCAGCGTGCGCATTTCCCCCTCACCCTAACCCTCTCCCTCAAGGGAGAGGGGACGTAAGTTACTGCACCGCTTTATTCACGCTCGTCATTGCACCGAGCGCGGCGGTCAGGCGGTCGAGGTCTTCCAGCTGGGCCTGAATGGTGGCCACTTTGCTGGTCTTCTCCTCGTCCTTCAGCCCTTTGTTGTCCTTCACGCCCTGCATCTCTTTAAACAGCGCCAGCTGACGAATCGGGACCAGCTGCAGGTCGCTTGACGGGCGGAACGGTGCCCAGCCCAGACGCTCCAGGACCGCTTTCTCTTCCGGCGTTTTGCCATAGGTCATAAAGAAGTCGTACACCTTGTCCTTGGTGCTCTCGGAGAGATTTTTACGCCAGACAATCGGGTCGCCGGGGATCAGCGGCGATTTCCAGATAACCTTGATCTCTTTCAGCTTGTCCGGCGCTGAGGTTTTCAGCTTGTCGAGGTTCTCGGTGTTGTTGGTGGCAACGTCCACCTGCTTGTTGGCCACGGCCAGGGCGTTAGTTTCGTGGCTGGCGTTCACCGTGCGCTTGAAGTCGCTGGCGGAGGCGTTGTTTTTGGCGAAGACGTAGTAGCCGGGGACAAGGTAACCGGAGGTGGAGTTCGGGTCGCCGTTGCCGAAGGTGAGCTCTTTGCGCCTGGCGAGCATGTCGTTGAGGTTGTTGATCGGGCTGTCTTTGTTCACGATCAGCACGCTCCAGTAGCCCGGGGAGCCATCTGCCGCGACTGTCTGGGCAAAGACCTGGCCGTTCGCGCGGTCCACCGCTTCCATGGCGGAGAGGTTGCCGTACCAGGCGATGTCCACTTTATTAAAGCGCATCCCCTGGATGATGCCCGCGTAGTCCGGGGCGAAGAAGGCGTTCACTTTGATCCCCAGTTTGGTTTCCATATCTTTCAGGAACGGTTCCCACTGAGGCTTCAGGTTCTGCTGTGATTCCGTCGAAATAATGCCGAAGTTCAGCGCTTTTTCCTGCTCTTGTGCATACGCCGGGCTTAACAGGGTGCTGAGGCTGAACATGCTGGTAAAGGCCAGCGCGGCAACGGCTTTGTAGCTCATGTACTTTCCTCGGATCGGGTTTAATTAAGCAGCCTGCGCGTTCTCTTCGACGCGGTTAATGCTGCGGTAGAGATGGTCAAAACGTTCGTTATCGAACTGATGGCTCGCGCCATCAAAGAACACATGACCCTGGCGCAGGGCGACAATGCGTTCGCAGTAGCGCAGGGCGTAATCCACCTGATGCAGCGTGACCACCACGGTGATGCCGTCGTTCTGGTTAATGTCGCGCAGGGTTTCCATCACGATGCGGGCGGACTCCGGGTCCAGCGAGGCAATGGGTTCGTCAGCGAGAATGATTTGCGCTTTTTGCATCAGGGCGCGGGCAATGGCGACGCGCTGCTGTTGTCCACCGGACAGGGTGGAGACGCGCTGGTGGGCGAAATGCGCCATGCCGACGCGGGTCAGCGCCTGTAAGGCTTCCTGCTTCTGGGAAGGGGAGAACCAGCGCAGACAGGTGCGCCAGAACGGGGTGCTGCCGAGCGCGCCAATCAACACGTTCTCCAGCACCGTCAGGCGGTTCACCAGGTTGAACTGCTGGAAGATGTAGCCCGTCTGGGCGCGGCTTTTGCGAATATCGCTGGCGAGACGCCCCGCGCGCTGCACGGTATTGCCCAGCAGCTCGACGTGGCTTTCCGGCGTTTTATCGCAGGTGATAAGCCCGCTCAAATGGCGCAGAAGGGTGGATTTACCTGAACCGGATGGCCCCAGCAGCGCCACCATTTCGCCCTGCTGGACGGTCAGATCAACGGCATGCAGAGCCTTGTTGTGATTGAAGGTCTTGCTCAGTTTCTCGACGCGGATGACGGTTTGCATGTGCTGGGCCTCACGATAAATGTGGCCTCATGCTGGCGCATCAATGTGACATTTGGGTTAAGTCTGGGTTGCGGGAGTTTGAAGAGTTGAGGGGAGTTTGATGACAATCACCGTAGGCCCGGTCAGCGCAGCGCCACCGGGCGCTGTTGCTGGCTGCGCTGCGCTTATCCGGCCTACGACGTTTGGTGTTGCTTAACGACGTTAATCATCCACGGCACGCCGTATTTATCGGTGACTTTACCGAAACCGTGTGCCCAGAAGGTTTCCTGCCAGGCCATTTCGATATTCCCACTATTGGCAAGGTTGTCGAACCAGCGCTTGCCTTCCGACACGTCCTGCGTGTCCAGTACCAGCGTGAAGCCCGCGTACTGCACGTTGCTGCCCGGCGGCATCCCGTCGCTCATCATGATATCGCTGCCCGCAATGCGGACGTTGGAATGCGCGATAGCTGAATCCGGAAATTGCATGCCGGACGGACAGCCTTCATCGCTGTTATCGCTTTTTGGCATTTCGCCGAAGGTGATTTTATAGAGGAGTTCTGCGCCGACGGCTTGCTGGTAGAAGGCGGTAGCCTCTGCGCAGTTGCCGGCGAAAGAGATGTAGGGACTTAACGGCATAATCTTTACCTCACGTAAGAAAAGCCCGTTAAGTGTAGTTCCCGAAAGCCCGGTAAGCGAAGCGCCACCGGGCGGGCAAATCAGTTCTTTTTAACGAACTCGGATTTCAGCTTCATCGGACCGAAGCCGTCAATTTTGCAGTCGATATTGTGATCGCCTTCAACCAGACGGATATTCTTCACTTTGGTGCCAATCTTCAGCATGGAAGAACTGCCTTTCACTTTCAGATCTTTAACCACGGTTACGCTGTCGCCGTCCGCCAGCAGATTGCCGTTCGCATCTTTTACGACAAGTGCATCAGCATCGTGTGATGGTTCGGCATCATTCCATTCGTGAGCGCATTCCGGGCAGATGAACATGCCATTATCTTCATAGGTGTATTCAGAATTGCATTTTGGGCAGTGTGGGAGTGACATATCGGTATCCTCAAAAAAGTGTAAACGCGCTGGAAAGTGCCAGCTAAATGACGGCAGGGTGCCGAAAAAGGCGGCAAGTATAGCGCAAATCCACACGATTGTCGGTGATATTGTGAATTAAAAAAATGCAAAAAGCGTATCGGGAGTGACACTTCCTGTCAGTCAGTTAAGCGATGCTTACGTCGTTAACACGGTGGAAAGAATGGGGGCTAAATATATCGAATATTTTATTGCGGCAAATTGCTACGTTCCTCCATTTCGGATAAGGTGAAGCGACGCATTGTTATTTATCTCCTGACTTCGCTGCCATCCATATCTTATGGCAGGGGCGTATTACCTCTCTTTTTAGGTGGGTGAATAATGATGATATATCCTGAAGTTTCTTAAAGTTGGGCTACGCTTTTTTCTTTTGGCCGTCAGGCCAGGAGGGGAGCTATACACGCCATGCAAGGATAGCGAATTATTTCTGATTATCATCAATCAGTTATATTTCGGCGAACATGTTTTCCACACGTGATCATATAAGCCTGAACAACATAATTAAAACCAGTGGCTTAATAAAAGTAATAAATTTGCGTTAAGGAAAGGCTTTTATCATGCACACACAGACCATTTTTGAATTAAGCCAGGAAGCTGAGCGTTTGTTACAGCTCGCCCTGCAAAACCTTGATACATTGAAATCAATGCCGATGGCGATGCTGGAGAGCACGTCGGCTGCCATTACGGGTGAAAAGAACAACGTTTTACCTTTGCATTTTAGTGCGCGCGGTGTCGACGCGCAGCAGGCGATGCTGAATAATGAATTACGGAAAATAACCCGGCTGGAAATGGTCCTGGCTATTGTTGGCACCATGAAAGCGGGGAAATCGACCACCATTAATGCGATTGTGGGTACCGAAGTGTTGCCGAACCGCAATCGTCCGATGACGGCGCTCCCTACCCTTATTCGCCATACGCCGGGTCAGAAGGACCCGGTGCTGCATTTCTCACATGCCTCGCCGATTGATGAATTGATTCAACTGCTCCAGAAAAAGCTATGTGATTACGATCGCGGGAAGCTGGCCCAGCATCTGGAAATTGATAAAGACATGAATACGCTGCTGGAGCGCATTGAAAGAGGAGAAGCTTTTGAGAAGCATCACCTGGGCGCGCAGCCGATATTTCATTGTCTGAAAAGCCTCAACGACCTGGTGAGACTTTCCCAGGCGTTAGGCGTGGAGTTTCCCTTCTCAGAATATGCCGCCATCGAACATATTCCGGTGATTGAGGTGGAGTTCGTGCATCTCGCGGGTCTGGATGCTCACCTCGGACAGCTGACGCTGCTCGATACGCCTGGGCCGAATGAGGCCGGACAGCCGCATCTGCAAAAAATGCTCAGCGAGCAGTTGTCCCGCGCGTCGGCGGTGCTGGCCGTGATGGATTATACCCAGCTTAAATCCATCTCTGATGAAGAAGTCCGCCAGGCCATTTCCGCGGCGGGAAAATCCGTGCCGCTGTATGCGCTGGTCAATAAATTCGATCAGAAAGATCGCAATAGCGACGATGAAGAGCAGATCCGGGCGATGATCTCCGGCACCTTAATGAAAGGCAATATTTCGCCTGGCCAGATCTACCCCGTTTCGTCCATGTGGGCCTATCTGGCGAACCGCGCTCGCTACGAGATGAGTACCCACGGACAACTGCCGGATCATCAGGAACAACCCTGGGTACAGGATTTTGCCGAAGCTGCGCTTGGGCGTCGCTGGCGTACGGCGGACCTGGACGATATCGAGCATGTTCGTCATTCTGCCGATCTGCTCTGGGAAGATTCGCTCTTTGAACAACCGATCCGCAAGCTGATTTACGCCGCCTATGCCAATGCCTCGCTATTCGCTTTGCGTTCGGCCTCGCATAAGCTGCTCAACTACGCACAAAATGCCCGGGAGTATCTCGACTTCCGTTATCAGGGACTGACGGTGGCCTTTGAAGAGCTGGAACTGAACATCGTACGTCTGGAAGAGAACATGGCGCTTCTGCAGACGCGCCAGAGCGTAGTGAGCGATGAGGTGAAACATGAGGTTGAGGAGGCGCTGAACGCCACTGCGGACTTTATGACGTCTCAGAAAACGGCGCTTCACCAGGCAATTGGTGATGTGTTTAGCGCACGCCATATTCTTGATTTGGCAGGTATCGATCGACTGAACCGCCGCGATGACGAGCCGCAATCGCTGAAGCAGCTGGTGCTGGACGATGAAGGGCAGGCGCAAATCGCGCTGAGTAAAATCCGTGCCTCCTGCGAGCTTATCATGCTGGATGCGCAGACGAAGATCGCCCGTGAGCTGGCGTTACGCTTCGACCAGCTTGAATCTACGCTGGCACGTTCCCTGAACGAAGCCATGCGCCCCATCGAAACGCGTATAAGAGAGCATCTGAGCCATGCGGGTTTTCGGGCGCGAATCAGTTTCCCGGCGTTTCAGGCGAACCAGCTTAACTTCAATACGCGGGCGCTGTTTAACGATGCGATTGCGGAAGATGACAGCCAGGCTGGCCCGTCATCAGGCGGGAGCAGCATGCGTGAAACGGTCTCTCGCTGGCTCAATAATCCGGGCTGGGGCTGGGATGATTATGTGGAAACGCGTACGCGATATGTTATCGACATTGCGCAGCTACATGACAAATTTAAACAACATATTGATCAGTTTTGTGAACAAATACGTAAAGCTTTGTCCGCGCAGGTCGATGTCTCTGTTACGGCAGGAATGGCAACGTTCTTTGCAGAATTTTCGCTGTGCCTGTCCGGCTTACAGGAAAGCTTGCGTGATAGCCTCGCAGTGCGTCAACAAAATGAGCATTCGACCCGAGCGCTCTGCCAGTTGTTGAAGCAAAGCATCACTACTGCGACGTGGATACAGGAAGATACCCGACTGTTACGCGATGATATTCAAACTCTATTCGCGGCAGAGCAACCATGACAACACCACTACTGGACGGCCCCGGGCGAACGCTGGAGTGTATTAATCCAAAATTTATGGTCGATCTGGTGCAGGGGGGAGACGCTGCGCGTCACTCCCACCTGGGACCACAACAGCTGCAGTTTCGTGAGCGTTTGACACAGGAAATAATGACCCATACCCGGCTACGCCCCTGGGCGATGGCGGGGATGCTCAATGAAAATACGGCGCTGCGCCTGGGGCTGGCGGAAAAACTGGCCGGCATGCTTGACCCTGGTCATCTCGCGCTGACGCTGATGGCAGAGAAGCTGATTGCTTTGCGCCAGCAGACGCACCCGCGCGCGCCGCAATCTCCAGGGCTGATGCAGCAGTACGCTGAACTCGCTTCTCATTTTACCCAACGCGCAGCATATAAAGAAAAGGCGCTGACCCAGCGTGGGCTCACGGTGCAGGCGGGTGAGCACAGCGAGCAGATTTTTACCCGCTGGCGGGCCGGGCATTATGACGGCTGGTCGCTGGCCGGGCGCTGTTTTATCGTGCTGGAAGAGCTGCGCTGGGGGCCATTTGGTGATGCCTGCCGTCTCGCGAATGATGATGTGGCGGCCATGCTCAAGGATAACCTGCGCAGCATGGCGGCAAACTATCTGGCGCAGGGCATTAATGCATCACCCACGACCCGCCATTTCTATCATCAGTGGCTGTCAACGCCTGCTTCTCCGGGTTTAATCGATCATAAAGACATGCTGGGGTGGTTGGGAGACTGGTGTCAGTCGGATCAACATCCGGTGAGCTGGTCAGTCACGCAAAACTGGCAGACCGTCGCGCTGGGTATGCCGAGGCTCTGTTCGGCAAAACGGCTGGTGGACGCGATGGTAGAAGAGATTTTTGGGTAAATCCCTTACCCCTCACCCTAACCCTCTCCCCTTAGGGGAGAGGGGATGGCCTGGTGCGGTGTGTTAATGGCGGAGTTCTACCGCTTTTCTTTCGATATCCTGCTCGGGGGCACTTGCGTAGCGTTTCGCATACAGCGCCGTGATGATGGGCACCAGAATCGCGGTGACAATCACGCTCGCGGCAACCAGCGCCGTCGCTGAAGCGGCCACCGGTTCGAAGGCCGGGTTAATTTGGGCAATAATCACCGGGTTTGCAACAGCAGCCCCCGCGGCTGAAGAGGCAGCGACGCCGGCCGTGCCGTTTCCTCCTCCGATTACGCGGTCGGCAATAATCAGCGGAATACCGGTGATGACGATCACGGCGACACCCAGCACAATCCCCAGCAGGCCGGTATCGAGAATGACCTTCAGATTGATGGTGTTCCCCAGTGCGAAACCGAAGAACGGGATCAGCACCGGCGTGGCTTTGCTAAAGAAATCACGCAGATCGTGATCGAGATTGCCAAGTGCGAAACCGACCAGGAAGGGCAGGATCGCGCCGACAAAGTGGTGAGGTTCAAACGAGGCCAGGCCAGCAGACCCCAGGATCAGCATCGTCATCAATGGGCCGGATTCCAGAGACATCAACACAAATGCGCCGGACTCTTCTTTCGTCCCGTACTGGTTCATCAGGCTGGCGTACAATCCACCGTTAGTCATGTCCATCGCCGAGACAATCGCCAGGACCGATAAACCCGCAAAGAACCCAGTCTGAATTCCATTCTCCGGTATGAACATCGCGCATATCATTGCCACCGCCCAGGCTACCGCTATTTTGGTTAACACCAGCGTGCCGGATTTCCGTAATACTGTCCCCGTTGCCCGCAAATTAATGGATGCGCCGATACAAAAAAACCAGACGGCAAGAATGGGAACCGTGCCTGTTATCATGCCTTTTGTGAAACCCCCAAAATAAGCTCCGGTATCGGGAGCAAGGGTATTCAGGATCGCGCCCAGTACCAGCGGTACCAGCATCATACCGCCAGGTATACGTTCTATCGTGGCTTTAATCTTCATGGACAAACCTCACATCGGATCCCGCAGGACGGGTGATAGGTGTAAAAAATTAGTCAATAAATTCAAATAATTGCTTTTCTTCTTGCAGGCTTTTTTCGATAACCCTGCAGCATAATTAAATGTGTACTCCCGATTAAACCGATTCAGAAACACCTTAAACGCTGAATTCGGATTTATCATGCGATCATTGGAATAGTGATTCAATGAAAATAAAACATCGTTTTAGTTATCTTTGTCACATATTCGGAGTAAAACTTTGGGCCGATTTATGATGATGAAAATTTATGTAAATCTGATGTGAATTAACGTGGGTTGTTTTTCTGTTAAGAAGGAAATAATGATGTGTGCGAGGATGTTTTTTAGGCGGGTGAGAAAGTGCTTATTGGCGCGCGTTGACAAAAACTGAACCGGCTTGACCGGGCATAAAAATATATGTGAAGTTGATCACAAATATAAACGCTGGTAGGGTAAAAAGGTCATTAACTGCCCAGACAGGCGTCAACAGGTTCGGTTGTATCGACGTTAAACGTCAATGTAAGTAAACCTGCTACGCTTGAATAAGGCGATTCGCATGGAGCGGATCCCATGGTTCACAGAACGCTAACTGGACTGTGAAACAGACAGGGCCGAGTCAACGAGGATAGCTATGCTGAGAAGGAAAAAGATTAAACCCATCACGCTTCGCGACGTTACCATCATTGATGACGCAAAGCTGCGTAAAGCCATTACCGCAGCCTCGCTCGGTAATGCGATGGAATGGTTCGATTTTGGTGTCTATGGCTTTGTGGCCTATGCGTTAGGTAAAGTGTTTTTCCCCGGGGCCGATCCCAGCCTGCAGATGATTGCCGCACTGGGTACGTTCTCCGTTCCCTTCCTGATTCGTCCGCTGGGCGGTCTCTTCTTCGGTATGCTCGGCGATAAATATGGTCGTCAGAAAATCCTTGCCATCACCATCGTCATTATGTCGATCAGTACATTCTGTATCGGCCTTATACCGTCGTACGCCACCATCGGCATTTGGGCACCGATTCTGCTGCTGATTTGTAAGATGGCTCAGGGCTTCTCTGTGGGCGGTGAATATACCGGTGCCTCGATCTTCGTTGCCGAATATTCGCCGGACCGTAAGCGCGGTTTTATGGGAAGCT
Organism: Enterobacter sp. EGD-HP1; assembly: GCF_000733275.2. Lineage (NCBI taxonomy): Bacteria > Pseudomonadati > Pseudomonadota > Gammaproteobacteria > Enterobacterales > Enterobacteriaceae > Enterobacter > Enterobacter sp. EGD-HP1. The sequence goes on along the minus strand of NZ_AVOP01000003.1, from coordinate 2,243 downwards.
GGCTGGACTTCGGCTCGATTGCCGGGTTTGTCCTCGGCGCGGGCGTGGTGGTTCTGATTTCAACCGTGGTGGGTGAAGATAACTTCCTCGACTGGGGCTGGCGTATCCCGTTCTTCCTGGCCTTGCCGCTGGGGATTATTGGTCTCTACCTGCGTCATGCGCTTGAGGAGACGCCCGCGTTCCAGCAGCACGTCGATAAACTGGAACAGGGTGACCGCGAAGGGCTGCAGGATGGTCCGAAGGTGTCGTTCAAAGAGATTGCCACTAAGCACTGGCGCAGCCTGCTGACCTGTATTGGTCTGGTGATTTCGACCAACGTGACCTACTACATGCTGTTGACCTACATGCCGAGCTATCTGTCGCATAACCTGCACTACTCGGAAGATCACGGCGTGCTGATCATTATCGCCATCATGGTAGGTATGCTGTTTGTGCAGCCGATTATGGGCCTGTTGAGTGACCGTTTTGGTCGTCGACCATTCATTATCCTGGGAAGCGTTGCGCTGTTTGCTCTGGCCATTCCGGCCTTCATACTGATTAACAGTGATGTGCTGGGGCTGATTTTTGCCGGTCTGCTGATGCTGGCGGTGATCCTTAACTGCTTTATCGGGGTGATGGCCTCAACGCTGCCCGCGATGTTCCCGACCCACATTCGCTACAGCGCGCTGGCCGCGGCATTTAACATCTCGGTGCTGATTGCCGGTCTGACCCCGACGCTTGCCGCCTCGCTGGTCGAGAGTACGCAGAACCTGATGATGCCGGCTTATTACCTGATGGTGATTGCGGTGATTGGTTTGATTACCGGTATTACCATGAAGGAGACGGCGAATCGTCCGCTGAAAGGGGCAACGCCTGCGGCGTCTGATATCCAGGAAGCGAAAGAGATCCTGCGTGAGCACTACGATAACGTCGAGCAGAAGATTGAGGATATTGACGCAGAGATTGAAGAGCTGCAGAAGAAACGCTCCCGACTGGTGGACCAGCATCCACGCATCAACGAGTAATAAAAAACCCGCCGCTGGCGGGTTTTCTTTTATTAGCATCCAGCAGCGATGTAGTCGCCATTGGCGCTGACGGGGATCACCGTCAGAAACAGCACCGTCGCGAACAGAATCAGGACTATCCCTCCGGCTATTTTGACTGCCGGTACGACCCATCTTAATGAGGCGCTTTCTCCGAACCAGCTCACCGTGCGCTCGCGGGCGTAACGTACTGCCAGTGAAAGCCCCACGATTGAAAGCGCGGTTCCCAGAGACATGGTCATGACTGCGGCCACTCCCCAGGTGACAATACCCAGCGCGTTCGAAAACATCAGAATCATGATCGCTCCGCTGCACGGACGTGCGCCAATCGCCAGAATGACGCCCAGGCGCGTTTTCCAGTCGCCTTGTGCCAGGTTTGCCCCCACGCCGTGGTGGCCGCAGCCACAATGTTCATCGTGTTGATGAAGGGGCTTGATGGCGGAGATAGTCATCCTGCGCGGGCGCAGGCTCTTCAGCGCCTGGTAAATGACAAACGCGCCAAATGCGCCAATCAGCACAGCGCTTATCTTCTCCACGTACCAGCGGCTGGTACTGATATCACCTGAGGCGAGGTTAAACCCCACCGCCAGAATAAAGACAAACAGAATGGCGCTGACGCCCTGCATCAGGCTACCCAGGAAGGGGACGACCCGGGCGGCCAGCTCGCTTTCTTTATTTGTCGTCAGATAGGTCGTCACAATGAATTTTCCGTGCCCGGGTCCGATGGCGTGAAGGACACCATAAAGGAAAGCCCCCGTTAACAGCCATAATCCGCCGCTGTACTGGTGGTTATTAAGCTGCAGCAGATACATCACCAGATAGCGGTGCAGCGTAATTTGCGTGGCGAGACACCACTGGATAAAGGCATTCCAGTGCGCATGCAGGGTAAAACCGGCAAAGAGGATTGCCAGCAGCATCACCCCTGCTGTAGGGAGACGCCAGTCACGGGCGAGGCGTTGTGTGGTCATGAGGGTGGGCCTGCACAGAGGAGATTATTTGCCGCTAGTATAGTTGATCTTCCCGCTCAATTCGTAGGATCGCATCGCGATCCGCTCATGATTGTGGATAACTTTGTGCATAAAAGGGTATAAGGCGGGGTTTTGCTGTGGAATGCAGCAGTCAGTCATTTTTCTGTCATTTAGCGGTTGCGGCCTGCGGAAAACTCCCTATAATGCGCCTCCATCGACACGGCGGATGTGAATCACTTCACAAACAACCCAA
>NZ_AVOP01000002.1:0-141381 GCF_000733275.2 Enterobacter sp. EGD-HP1 | reverse complement strand
CATCACTCACCGGGGCTAATGAGGCGGTTATTTTACGCTGACATCGATACCCGGGAAGTACTTATCAGCGAGTTTAGCGATCGTGCCGTCGGCACGTACTTTATCAATCGCGGCATCAAGCTGCTTTTTGGTGGCCTCGTCACCCTTACGCAACCCAAAACCGATCCCACTGCCGAGGATAGTGTCGTCAGACACCGGTTTGCCGATGAAGCCAAACCCTTTCCCCTGCGGCTTGCTGAGGAAACCTGCCTGCCCGGCCGCGGACATGACCAGCGAGGCGTCGATACGGCCATTGAGCAGATCGCCCCAGGCCATATTCTGATCTTTATAAGACACCACGGTGACACCCTGCTTTTCCCAGTGCTCTTTCGCATAGGTTTCCTGGATGGACCCCTGCAGCACGCCGATGGTTTTCCCCTTCAGCCCTTCTGGCGTTGCCTCAACCGCCGTACCGGCCTTGCCGACCAGCTGCGACGGAATACGGTAGATCGGCTGGGTAAAATCAATGCTCTTGCGACGCTGCTCGGTGATGTTCATCGCCGAGTTGATGGCGTCAAATTTCTTCGCCACCAGGCCCGGGATCAGCGCATCAAACGAGGTTTCAACCCAGCTGCACTTCAGCGCAGCCGCTTTGCAGATGGCGTTCCCCAGCTCAACGTCAAACCCTTCCAGTTCGCCCGCCGCATTTCGGCTCTCGAACGGCGGGTATTCCGCTTCCAGGCCGTAACGCAGCTCGCTGGCCGCGAAAGAAGAAAAAGTACACAGCAATCCCATGCCGACAACTAGCGCGCGTAATTTCATCTACAACTCCTCAGCGTGGTTTAACCCGACACAGGGCCTGGGCACCTGCCCGTAACGTCGCCTCATCTTTCGCAAAAGAGAGACGAATCAATTTATTATCCGTACCGTCCGCATAAAACGCCGACAGCGGAATGGTGGCAACGCCGTACTCAACGATCAGCCGCATCACCAGCTCGCTGTCGCGCTCGTCGCTGAACTGGCTGTAGTCCGCCAGCATGAAGAACGAACCGGCGCTCGGCAGCAGCGTAAACGGCGAATCGGCCAGCAGGCTGTGCAGCAGATCGCGCTTGCGCTGGTAAAACGCCGCCAGCGACAGCCAGGTTTGAGGGTCGACCATATGCTCAGCAAACGCGTGCTGCATTGGCGTATCGGCAGAAAACATTAAAAATTGATGGACTTTACAAATCTCGTCCATCAGTACCGCCGGTGCAACACAGTAACCCACGCGCCACCCGGTGACGTGATAGGTTTTTCCGAAAGAGGAAATAATCACGCTGCGCTCCGCCAGCTGCGGGTGCGTGGCCATCCCGTGGTGCGGCTCGCCGTCAAAAACGACGTGTTCGTACACTTCGTCAGACAAAATAATGATGTCGGTATTGCGCGTCAGCGCCGCCAGCTGCTGCAGGTCACTGGCGGAGAAGACCTGGCCGCTCGGGTTGTGCGGCGTATTGATGATGATCATGCGCGTGCGCGGGGTGATCGCGGCGCGAACCTCATCCCAGTTGACGGCAAAATCCGGCACCGTGAGCTTGATGGCGATCGGGGTTGCCCCCTGCAGACGGACAATCGGCGCGTAGCTGTCAAAAGAGGGCTCAAAGTAGATCACCTCATCACCCGGGTGCACCAGCCCGCTTATTGCCGAATAGAGCCCTTCGCTGGCGCTGGCGGTCACCAGCACCTCGCTGGCAGGGTCATACTGCGTGCCGTAGAGCGTGGCAATTTTATCGGCAATACGTTCTTTAAGCGGCTGCAGGCCGGTCATCGACGCGTACTGGTTATGCCCCGTCTCCATTGCGCGGGTGACGCCCGCAATCAGCTTCGGGTCGCAGGAGAAATTCGGTGCGCCCTGAGAAAGGTTAATCGCGTTATGCTGCGCCGAGAGCTGGCCGATAACGGTAAAAATGGTGGTTCCCACATCCGGCAGTTTGGAGCGCGTTTGCACAGGCGTTCGTAAAGTCATCCTCTTTCCCTTCTCATGGACATTGCATAACTATTCAAACAACATCTGTGCTGTCGGGACAATCGAATTGTTGTCATAATAGCCATGAGAAAAATGCATAGCTGAGGTGTTTTCTATGTCACGCCGTTCGCTCCCCCTTAATGCCATCGACGCATTTTTAGTCACCGCGCGTCACCTCAATCTGACCCATGCCGCCGCGGAACTGTGTCTGACGCAGGGGGCCGTGAGCCGTAAGATTGCCTCCCTTGAGGCGTGGTTTGGCTTCCCGCTTTTTGAACGCCACGCGCGCGGGCTGCGCCTCTCACCGCAGGGCAGCGCCCTGCTTCCGGAGCTGCAGTCCGCTTTCGAGCAGCTGCTGTCCGTGGCCGACCAGGCCCGCAGCCAGCACACCGTGATTCGGCTGAAGGCCCCCACCTGCGCTATGCGCTGGCTGGTACCGCGCCTGCTGGAGGTGGAGCGCGAGCATCCGGACCTGCAGATTGCGCTGACCACCACCACCGATCACAACGTCAATTTCAAAACCGAATCTTACGACGCGGCCATCGTGTTCGGCACGCACATGAGCGCAGGCGATCTGCTGTTCGAAGAGGCGCTCACCCCGGTGATAAGCCCGGTGCGGGCAGGAGCAGCGCTGGGATCGCTGACGTTTCTACACCCAACAAGGGATAAGACGGATTGGTCGCTGTGGCTGACGAAACAGGAAGGTCCAGGCTTTGCCATGCACAAAAATCAACACTTCGACACGATGGATCTCGCCATTACGGCCGCCATTCAGGGGCTGGGCGTCGCCATCGCCGACGAAACGCTGGTGGCAGAAGATATTCACGCTGGAAGGCTGATGCGGCCCTATGAGACAAGCATAAAAACCGGCGCAAGCTACCGGCTGGTGCTGCGCGAAACGCCTGCCGAGGAAAATGGTCTCGCGGCGTTTCGCGCCTGTTTGCTTAATCGAGGCTGACGTGGTGCTTCATTACCCTTTTAAAGAGACTCATGCGGGCACGCATAAAGCGGTTTTCAAGCCGGAAATCTGCATGTTTATTCACGCCAATGCGTAACAGAACGTCCCGACCTTTGCGACACGCGGGCCAGTGCGTCGGCCCGGGCAGGATGTCGCGACGGCCCGCGTCACGCGCGAAGCTTACCCAGTAATCCGCCACCTGGGCAGCAAACTGCAGATCCCGCTCATAGGCATACTGACGTGATGGCTCCACCTGGCCGAGCGTATCGAAGACATAGGGAATTTCGTTGCCGTGCCAGGCGCCGTTGATATACGTGCCATGTTCCGCCTCGGCGACATAGTCAAACCAGTAACGCCAGCACAATCCACCCACGCGCTGCTGGGCCTGCATCACCACATAGCCCATGGTAGTAAACGCCATGTCGCGGCACACCTGCCTGCCCAGCTCTTCATCGCCTTTCACGCCCGGATAGAGCAGCTTAATCAGCCCCAGCCCGAAGCGACGCTCCCGGCGAAGCTTCTGAATTTGTCCGGCGAGATCGATGCCAAACACCGCCATCACGCTAGCTTCATCGCTGTTGGAGCCAATCATCACCGGCACCGGGTGCTGACGGGCGGCAAAAAAGACGTCCAGCATGGCTTCCGGCAGAACGCAATCCCCGACGATGGGCGCCGGGGCGATATTCAGCGGCGCGGTGAGCGGCCAGAACGCGTCGGGTGGAATGGCGCGCAGCTCCCCGGCGGTCGCATTTTCCAGGCCGAAATGGGCGGCCAACGCTTCCCCTTTTTGCAGCGCCTGCTCGCGCGGCGTGTCCGGCAAGGTGTACCCGCTTTGCACAATCGCCTTATGGAACAATCCTGCTGCCAGCGGCGAGGCCAGCAGAGAAAGCACGCTGCGCGCGCCGGCGGATTCGCCAAACAGGGTCACATTGTCGGGATCGCCACCAAACCCGGCGATATTCTCCCGCACCCATTCGAGGGCGGCGATCTGATCCAGCAGGGCAAAATTATGCACCACCCGCCCTTCCTCGCCTTCCAGCGCCGGATGGGCGAAAAAGCCGAGATGACCGAGACGGTAGTTAAGCGTAACGACAACCACGCCGCGCGTGGCCAGCGCTTTGCCGTTATACGGCGGCAGGCCCCCGGCACCAATCGTAAACCCTCCTCCGTGCAGCCAGACCATAACCGGAAGCGGCTCGTCGCGCTCTGTGGGGGACCAGACGTTAAGGTAGAGACAATCTTCAGAAAACTGGCCCGGATCGCCGCCGCCTAACTCCTGACAATACTCGCTGCTTTGCCAGCTTGAGGGCGAGAAAGCCGTGGCCTCGCGCAGGCCATCCCAGCGTTCAGGGGGCCGAGGAGAGCGCCAGCGCCACTCCCCCACGGGCGGTGCGGCATAGGGAATACCGCACCAGAGGTGAACGTTTTCATCGGTTAAACCAGACAGTGCGCCCTGGCGCGTTTCAACCACAGGGGCGGAAGGATTTTGCATAACGACCTTATTTTTTCCATCACACCCCAGCAGAGTAACGATTTCAGAGCAAACCGCAACGCTGTTTGCTGCGCGTTTCCGCCTCCTGGTAGAGCGTAAACTCGTCATACACCGGGCAGCCCAGCGCGTCTTCAAACGCATCGCGGCTGGCGTTACCGTGGCTGCGGGCCTGGGTTTCGTTCCCGAGGTTGGACTGGAAAATCCCCGCGGCGCTGACCGGGAGGAAATCTTCGTAGGTGATCGGCTGGGCAACCACCCATCCGCGCTCGATCAGCGGCTGCGGATCGTCCCCCGGACGGAACGCATGACGATGGGCTTCCCCGGCTGGCGTCAGGCGATAGCGGAAATAGGCCAACTCCTGACGGCGCATGAGCATTTCGCTGTCCGGGAAGGCGCTAAAGATCTCCCGGAGATGCAGCTGGTGCGTGAGGTTATCTTTACCGGTTCCGGCCTGGGCGAGGAGGCTATCGTACAGTTCCCGGCCTTTCGGGGTCAGCGCCACGCCGCGCTGTTCAATCTCACCAAAGCGCGCGGTGTGGGTGCCCTTATGTTCCCCGGCAAACAGCACTGGCTCTTCCAGCGCCTTGAAGCTGGTTTGACGCAGCAAGACGGGCACCTCGCGACGCGGCGGCCCTTCAATCAAAATCTTCGGCTCGATACCGTACTTCGGCATCAGCTCCTGCACCCGATCAATATCCAGCGTGCGCGGCGTGAGGTGGTTAATATGGCAGCCCGGGAAGCAGACCACGTAGGCAATCAGGCGATGCTCGTTGCTCAGGGCCAGATAGGTCTCCTGATCGACGGTCGCGTGACGGTGCCAGCGGAAGGTTTCTAACGCTTCGTGCACAAACTCGTGAGCCTGTGCGTCAGTAAAGTGCCCTTCCGAGTCATGGAGGTCGATCAGTTCCAGACAGCGGGGGGTAAAGATGTTCCGCTGAGACAGGATCTCTGCCGCACGTTCGCGCAGCGCGACGTTATCAATCAGCTCAAGACGCAGCAGCGAAGTAAAGATACGGAACGGATTACGGCAGAGCGCCGCATCATCGACCGGGCGAAACGCCGTTGAGTGGACCGGTACTCCCGCCTGCGAGAGATCGTAATAGCTGACCGGGTACATGCCCATAATGGCAAACATACGACGCAGGGTTGAAAGTTCCTGTGCCGTGCCGACGCGGATGGCCCCATGACGCTCCACGTTCAGGCGCGCAAGCTCGTCGGCGTTAGCCAGTTGTTCATGTAAAAGTGGGTTATTTTCCAGAACCGCCAGGTTGACGTCCGCAACCAGTTCGAGCAAGGTGCCGTACTGCGGAACTTCCTGCTGGTACATCGCCGACATAGCCTGCGAAAAGCGTTCCCGAATGTCATCAGCCGTGATGGTGTTCGCCATGATGTCATGCCTCCAGTGAATATTACCTGGAGTGTAGAGAAACCCGTTCCTTCCGGGGGGAAGAATTTCTGATTTGTGATCTTAAGACGACAGTGGTCAAAGCGTGTGCTACTGGCCCTGAACAGGTCCGAACGGAACCGCCCTTTCGACCTGAACGCTTTTATCCAGGATTTTCCTTATAATTATTTAGGGTTCCGTTTACTAGCTATAAAGGAGTATTTATTGCTTTTCTTCTGACTGCAAATCAACCAATTTGAGCGCGCCATTATTTTCCCCTCACCTTTCAAATTTTTAGTTCTAAGTCAGGATTAATCCGAATGGCTGTTTACAAGTCCCTCCTGCCTATCCATATTTCCATTTTAAGCGAAGCGCAAATTTACAAATATTTAAAAATAACGCAGCCGCAAATAGCCAAACGCATTTGACGGATGCCGCACAGCGACTAGAGTTATTACTCGAACGACGAGTGATACGGAGATATTTTCGTATCGTACTGACATAACCAATATATGACTATGAGGTTTAATATGGCAGAGCATCGTGGTGGTTCCGGTAATTTCGCTGAAGACCGTGATAAAGCATCAGAAGCTGGACGTAAAGGTGGCCAGCACAGCGGTGGTAATTTTAAAAACGATCCGCAACGCGCATCCGAAGCGGGTAAGAAAGGGGGCCAGAACAGTCACGGCGGAGGCCGTAAATCTGATAACTCCTGATCTTATTTAAAACTCTTTTAATAAAACCAGAGAGCATGCTGCGGGCTGAAAAGCTCGCAGTACCCTTTCTTTATTTTACCGGAGCGTAATTATTATGAATATGAAAAGCGTCGAGGATGTTTTTATTCATCTTCTGTCGGATACCTACAGTGCGGAAAAGCAGCTTACCCGAGCACTCAGCAAGCTTGCCCGCGCCGCCTCCAGTGAGAAACTGAGCGCAGCCTTTACCGCACACCTTGAAGAGACGCAGGGTCAGATTGAACGTATCGATCAGATCGTCGAACAGGAAGACGGTATCAAAATTAAGCGCATGAAATGCGTGGCGATGGAAGGCTTAATTGAAGAAGCGAATGAGGTCATTGAAAGCACCGAAAAAAATGAAGTGCGTGATGCCGCATTAATTGCCGCCGCGCAAAAAGTCGAGCATTACGAAATTGCCAGCTACGGTACCCTTGCGACATTAGCAGAACAGCTGGGCTATAAAAAAGCCGTTAAACTTCTGGCCGAAACGCTGGAAGAAGAAAAAGAAACCGATCTTAAACTCACCGACCTGGCCGTAGGAAATATTAACCAAAAAGCGCAAAAGTGACGCAATAAAAAGGTTAAATAAAATGAGCATCAGTCCCAGGACAATTAAACGGTGCCATTTAACGGCAGCCATAATATGGTTCATTCTCGCTATCCCTTCCGTAATATGGTGGAAGAGCAGCGTGCTATGGGTCATTATCATCAGTATCTACGCCAATATTGTCGGCCATTTATCTGGCTACAGTGCCGCACGTGCCGATCAGGCTGCTGAAAGTGAAACCAAATAAGCGAACCCTAATGAGGATACAATGATGAATCACGTAGAACACTACCATGACTGGCTACGCGATGCCCATGCGATGGAAAAGCAAGCCGAATCTATGCTGGAATCCATGGCCAGCCGTATTGATAATTATCCTGATGTTCGCGCCAGAATTGAGCAGCATATTAATGAGACAAAACGGCAAATTACCTTGCTGGAAGAAATCCTCGACCGGAATGATATTTCTCGTTCAGTTTTAAAAGACTCGATGAGCAAAATGGCGGCGCTGGGGCAGTCCATCGGCGGCATGTTCCCGTCTGATGAAATCGTTAAGGGGTCGATCAGCGGCTATGTTTTCGAACAGTTTGAAATCGCCTGCTATACCTCCCTGCTCGCGGCGGCGAAAAAAGCGGGCGATACCGTCTCGATACCCGCTATTGAGACGATCCTCGCCGAAGAGCGCGAAATGGCCGACTGGTTGATTCGTCACATTCCGCAGACCACGGAACAGTTCCTGCTGCGTTCAGACGCATCGGGCGTCGAAGCGAAAAAATAAACCGGGAGAATCGCCATGTTCCGACACGTCAAACAGCTGCAATACACGGTTCGCGTTGCCGAACCGAACCCTGGCCTCGCCAACCTTTTACTGGAACAGTTCGGTGGGCCGCAGGGCGAACTGGCTGCCGCCTGCCGGTACTTTACGCAAGGATTGAGCGATGACGATCCGGGCCGTAAAGATATGCTGATGGATATTGCGACCGAGGAGTTAAGCCACCTCGAAATCATCGGTACCCTGGTGGGCATGCTGAATAAAGGCGCGAAAGGCGCGCTGGCGGAAGGGGTGGAAAACGAGGCCGAGCTGTATCGGTCTATGACCGAAAACGGCAATGACAGCCATATTACCTCCCTGCTCTACGGTGGCGGCACCCCGCTCACTAACTCTGCGGGCGTGCCCTGGACGGCGGCCTACGTGGACACCATCGGCGAGCCAACGGCGGACCTGCGCTCAAACGTGGCAGCAGAGGCCAGAGCGAAAATCATCTATGAACGGCTGATCAACGTGACCGACGATCCCGGCGTAAAGGATGCGCTGGCGTTTCTGATGACGCGCGAGGCGGCGCATCAGCTCTCCTTTGAGAAGGCGCTGCAGTCTATCCGTAATAATTTCCCGCCGGGAAAATTGCCGCCAATCGAGGAATTCACCAACAAGTACTACAATATGTCTGAAGGTGGAGAGGTTCGCGGAAGCTGGAACAGCGATAAACATTTCGATTACGTTGAGTCCCCCCAGCCTGCGGTTGACGGCGGCGATGGCAGCGCAAGCGTCACGCTCACGACCGAACAGGCAACCCTGGTCAAGGCGATGTCTGCCCGCACGAAGTCCGATCCACATTCTGACCCGCTGACCGGTGCCGAGCTGGGTGCCGGTAAGACTAAACCGTAATCGGTTTTGCCGGGCAGCCATAAACTGCCCGGCAATTCTCGTGCCCCATCGTTTCAGAGGTACGGACCATGTTCGAACTCGACGCGTTCCATCTGGCCAGAATTCAGTTCGCTTTTACCGTCTCGTTTCATATCCTTTTTCCTGCGATCACCATCGGCCTCGCCAGCTATCTGGTTGTGCTGGAGGGCATGTGGCTGCGCACCAAAAACGACGTCTGGCGATCGTTGTACCATTTCTGGCTCAAGATATTTGCCGTTAACTTCGGGATGGGTGTCGTTTCCGGGCTGGTCATGGCCTACCAGTTTGGCACCAACTGGAGCGGGTTCTCACAGTTCGCGGGCAGTATTACCGGCCCACTCCTGACCTATGAGGTGTTAACCGCCTTCTTCCTCGAGGCCGGTTTCCTGGGGGTCATGATGTTCGGCTGGAATAAGGTCGGCCCGGGCCTGCACTTCTTTTCAACCTGCATGGTGGCGCTCGGCACGCTGATGTCGACCTTCTGGATCCTCGCCTCCAATAGCTGGATGCATACGCCGCAGGGCTTCACTATCGAGAACGGACAGGTTATTCCGCAGGACTGGCTGGCGATCGTCTTTAATCCCTCCTTCCCTTACCGCCTTATTCATATGGCTATCGCCGCGTTTCTGAGCAGCGCGCTGTTTGTCGGCGCGTCGGGCGCATGGCACCTGCTGCGCGGTAACGATACCCCCGCCGTGCGCACCATGTTTTCCATGGCGATGTGGATGGCGCTGCTGGTCGCCCCCATCCAGGCGGTTGTGGGGGATATGCACGGCCTGAACACGCTTGAGCATCAGCCGGCCAAAATCGCCGCCATTGAGGGACACTGGGAAAACCCGCCCGGCGAGGCCACCCCGCTGCTGCTGTTTGGCCTGCCGGATATGGACGAGGAACGCACTAAGTACGGTCTTGAGATCCCCGCCCTCGGCAGCCTTATCCTGACGCACAGCCTGGACAAGCAGGTTCCGGCGCTGAAGGACTTTCCGAAAGCGGATCGTCCAAATTCAACCATCGTTTTCTGGTCGTTCCGCGTCATGGTCGGGATGGGGCTATTGATGATCACCCTGGGTCTGGTCAGCGTCTGGCTGCGCTATCGCCATCGGCTTTACCACTCTCGCCCGTTCCACTGGTTCGCCCTCTGCATGGGGCCTGCCGGGCTGCTGGCGCTGCTCGCCGGCTGGGTGACCACCGAAGTGGGCCGCCAGCCGTGGGTGGTCTATGGCTATCTGCGCACCGTCGACGCGGTATCGCTGCACAGCACCCTGCAGATGAGCATCAGCCTGCTGGCGTTCTTCGTCGTCTACACATCGGTGTTTGGCGTGGGCTATGTTTACCTTATCCGGCTGATTAAGAAAGGACCGCAGCCCGTTGATACGCTGACGTCAAACACCTCGGGCACGCCCGCGCGTCCGCTGTCTGCCGCCGAGTCTGTTCCGGAAGAGGAGAAAATCTGATGGGCGTCGATATCTCAGTTATCTGGTTTGCCATCATTGTGTTTGCCACGCTGATGTACATCGTTATGGACGGATTCGACCTCGGGATTGGGATGCTCTTCAGTTTTGTCAGCGATGCCAAAGAGCGCGACGTGATGGTCAACAGCGTCGCGCCGGTCTGGGACGGCAACGAAACCTGGCTGGTGCTCGGTGGCGCAGGGTTATTCGGCGCTTTTCCGCTGGCCTATGCGGTGATCGTGGATGCGTTGACCATTCCCCTTACCGCCATGCTAATTGGCCTGATCTTTCGCGGCGTGGCGTTCGAGTTCCGCTTTAAAGCAACGCCGTCGCACCGGAAGTTCTGGGACTACTCCTTTGCGGGCGGCTCGCTGCTCGCGACCTTCAGCCAGGGCATCGTCGTGGGCGCAATGATCAACGGCTTCGACGTGGAAGGCCGTCGTTTCGTAGGGTCCGCGCTTGACTGGCTCTCCCCCTTCAACCTCTTCTGCGGTATCGGGCTGGTTGTTGCCTACACGCTTCTTGGCACCACCTGGCTCATCATGAAAAGCGAAGGTGCGCTGCAAAGCCGCATGCGCGAGCTGACCCGCCACGTGCTGCTGGCGCTGATGGTCGTCATCGCCGTGGTGAGCATCTGGACACCGCTTGGCTGGCAGTACGTGGCCGAACGCTGGTTCACGTTGCCCAACTTCTTCTGGTTCCTTCCCGTCCCGATTCTGGTCGCGGTGTTTAGCCTGTGGATCTGGCGGCTGACCCGCAATCCGAAAAGCCATGCCCGCCCGTTCCTGCTGACGCTTGGGTTAATCTTCCTCGGCTTTAGCGGGCTCGGCATCAGCCTCTGGCCGCACATTATTCCGCCGCGCATCACCCTGTGGGAAGCCGCAGCGCCGCCTGCCAGCCAGCTGTTCATGCTGGTAGGCACGTTGCTGATTATTCCGGTGATCCTGGTGTACACCGCCTGGAGCTACTACGTCTTCCGGGGCAAAGTGTCGGATACTGAAGGCTATCACTGAGGAACGCTATGACCGACTGGCATACACGAGCCATTATTTATCAGATTGATACCGCGCTATTTTATGATTTGAACGGCGATGGCTGCGGGGACATCGCCGGGATCGCGGCCAAGCTGCGCTATATTCGCCGCATGGGGGCGACGGTCATCTGGATCACGCCGTTTTACCTGACCCCTTTTCTTGATGAAGGCTATGACGTCAGCGACCATCTCCAGGTGGATCCCCGCTTCGGAAAACTGGCCGATATCATCGCCTTTATCGAACAGGCCCGCGAGCTGGGCATGCAGGTCATTATCGAGCTGCTGATCCAGCACACGTCAGACGCACATCCCTGGTTCCAGCAGGCCCGCCGCAGCCCGGCGTCACCCTATCGTGATTACTACCTCTGGTCGGATAACGACGAGGACGATACGCCCCCCATGTTCCCCGGCGTGGAAAAAAGCATCTGGAGCTGGGACGACGAGGCAGGGCAATACTACCGCCACATGTTCTATCGCCACGAGCCGGATCTGAACCTCACCTCGCCCGCTGTGTTAAAAGAGATTGAGAACATCATCCTTTTCTGGCTCAAGCTGGGCGTGTCGGGATTTCGCCTCGACGCCGCGTCCCATCTCACCACGCAGGCGGGCAACGGCGATGAAAAAAAGGGCCTGTGGATCCTCGAACATATGCGGCGTCTTATCGAAGAGCGCAATCCGGACGCGATCCTGCTGGGTGAAGTGGACGTAGACGTTGAGACCTATAAAGACTACTTCGGCGATAATGACCGCCTGAATCTGGTGCTTAATTTCTGGCTCAACAAGTATTTTTACGTCAGCCTGGCCCGCAAAAGCGCCCGCCCGCTGCGCAACGCGGTGAAGAAGATGATTGTCCCGCCCGATGCCTGCTGTTTTGCTAACTGGCTGCGCAACCACGACGAGCTGGATCTTGAAGGCATTAGTCAGAAAGACAAACAGTTTGTCCTCGACACGTTCGCCCCTGACGAAGAGATGAACGTCTATCAGCGCGGGATCCGCCGCCGCCTGGCGCCGATGCTCAACGGCGATCGCAAGCGGCTGGCGTTCTGCCACGCGGTGCTGTTTTCCCTGCCGGGTGTCCCGGTGATGCGCTACGGCGATGAGATCGGCATGGGTGACGACCTGGAGCTGGAGGAGCGCTACGCCGTTCGCACCCCGATGCAGTGGGCAGGATCGCAAGGGGGCGGTTTCTCCGCAGCCGCCCCTGAAAAATTTATCGCACCGATTATCGACCACGGCCCTTACCGCTATCAGAAAGTGAACGTCGCCGATTCGCTGCTTCACCACAACTCGCTCCTGCACCGGATAATCGATATTGCCAATACCCGCTCGGAGTTCCCCGAAATTGCCGTTGCGCCCTTTCGGCTTATCACAATCGATGATGACGCGGTGCTGGGGCTCTATTACGAGACCGACGAGCGCAGCATCCTGACCTTCGTCAACTTCAGCGACCAGCCGGTGCAGTTCACCGCAAAAGGGATCCGCAACGCCACCTGGACCGCCTGTCTCGAGGACAAGCGCTACGATGACGCGCTGATTTGCGGCAAAACGGTTCAGCTCATTCTTGGCGGCTACGGCTATCGCTGGTTCTGGATGCACCGTAGCGCGCTGCGCTGACTACGGTTTCCGGCGGGTTATCAGCCGCGTCACCATTAACCCTGCCACCGCGAGGGCGCCCAGCGCCACTTTACCCGGCATGCCTGAGGTGACGGACGGCGCGCGGGTTTTCGCCTCGTCAGTAAAGCGACCGTGGATTTTATGCAGGTCGTTAACCGGCTGGTCGAGATAGTCCCGGCGATCCGGCGCGTTGAGGTCGTCGGTCATCTGGCCTTCCCAGGCCTTTTTTACCATCAGCCGGTCCAGAAAACCGGGGAAGAAAAATTGCCCGACGATGGACTGGATGGTGCTGCCGCCTACCCACAGCTCGCGCACCGGTTTTTGCGCCACCCTGAAGATGGCGCTGGCGGCCACCTCAGGCTCAAAGACCGGCGGCACCGGGCGCATCGCCCAGGCGAACTTATTCCTCGCCCATTCGAACTGCGGGGTGTTGAGCCCGGGCATCTGCACCATCGAAAGCTGAACCCGGCTGTTCTCATGCATCAGCTCGGTACGCACCGCATCGGTGAACCCGCGGATCGCCGCTTTGGCCCCGCAGTAGGCTGACTGCAGTGGAATGGAACGGTAGGCCAGCGCGGAGCCGACCTGGATAATCACGCCCCTGTCGCGCGGAACCATAAGTTCGAGCGCGGCGCGGGTGCCGTTCACGTAGCCGAGGTACGTCACCTCAGTCACACGCCGAAACTCGTCCGGCGTGAGGGTACGAAACGGTGCCAGGACGGCCCCCATGGCATTGTTTACCCAGACATCAATCGCGCCGAGGCGATACTCAATCTCGTTAGCGGCATCCACCACCGCCTGGCTGTCGGCGACGTCCGCCTGGACGGCGTGCGCATTTATGCCAAACCGCCTCAGCTCCTCCTGGGTAGAGTGCAGGCTGGCTTCATCGCGGGCGATGAGCCCGACGTCGTAACCTGCCTTTGCAAAGTGCAGCGCCGTGGCTTTTCCCACGCCCGCCGTTCCGCCGGTAATCACTATGACAGCCATAGAACCTCCCCGTGCGTTTAACCATTATCCCCATCAGACAATGCTGCCAGCAGTTCCGCCAGCGAGAAATGCACCGCTTTTTCCACCACATCCTGACAGTCACCCGAGAAAAGCACGGTGCGGGTTTCCGTCTCGCCACGGATATTCCACGCAAAGCAGACCGTGCCGGCCGCCGTACCGTCGTCGCCCCCTTCCGGGCCCGCGTAGCCGCTAATGGCGATGCTGATATCCGCCTGGGCGATATCGCGGATGCTGGCGGCCATCTCGGTAACCGTCTGTTCGCTGACGGCGGTATACCGCGCAAGCGTCTCAGGACGCACGCCGAGGATCCGCGTTTTGGCTTCGTCGCTGAACACGACCAAGCCGACATCATAAAATTCAGCGGTATTTTCCTCAGCGCAAAGCGCCACCGAGAGCTTGCCGCCCGTGCAGGATTCCGCGGTGGTTAAGCGAAGCCCGAGATCGGTTAATTTGCTCGCCAGCTTTTTTGTCAGTTCACCCACGGTATTATTGCTGTCGTGAAAAAGATTGCTCATCTTGCCGCCTCTTATTTCTCGAAAGGAATGATTGAAATATGTCCATTGCGCTCAAGTATGGCATATTTAATGTCGCTTATTTCCGTAATGCCATTATTCTGCCGGGCAGACACCAGAATATCATCACAGGAGACATCGACTTTTTTCAGCTTATCGGCTAACGGCACGCCGTTCTCCACCAGAATCACAGGCGTACCGTCCAGAATATTCTCCACCGGGGAAAAATATTTTTTCATCAGCCCAAATATAATGTCAACCACCACCAGCGTGGTAATGGTAATCATCGCGCCGGTGACGGAAAAATCCTGTCCTAGCAGCGCCTGCTGTGTGGCTTCACTAATTATCAGGAGCAGAATGAGATCGAAGCTGGTCATCTGCAGCAGCGCGCGACGCCCTGCTACTTTAAATACCACCATGAGAAACAGATATATAGCCAGCGCGCGAAAGACCATATCCATATCAGCCTCCTAGGGGTAGATAAATTGCCAGATGTTAATCTCCGGCTCGCTGTTGACGCGGAGCACGGTGTTCCATTTACCGGCTCTGGAAGGTGTCGTGAAGAGTAACACTGAGAAGCTGTCAGATTTTTTCAGGTTGTTATAGACAAAATAGAAGGTCTTTCCACGGCTGAACATGCTGTCCGGCTGCGGCCAGACGCTGCCGGGCTCGTAAACCTCGCTGCTCTCGCTGGTCATGCTGAGGACATACTTTCCCTCTGTTTGCACCGGGAACGCCAGCTCCATTCGCGTCTCTGTCTCCCGTCGTCCAAAGCGTTCATAGTGTATGGTCAGTGAATTAGCGGAATTCGTTTTGATCGTATCGCTGATCGTTCCGCTGGAAAATAGACCGGCCATGGCCGCGACGATAATAGCCAGCAGAACAATAAAACCCACCTGACGAAACGCGTATTCAAACGTCAGCAAACGGTAATGCTCATCTATCCCGGGTAACTTTTCATTTTCACGCTTCATGGCCGTCGTCACCGTTTCGCTTATTAACCGATAATTTTGATTTCTCACGCGAATCTTTTTAGGACTTATCACATTTGCCACGTAAAGGAATAGCAACAATACTTAATAAGTCAAGACACGCTAAATGAAGGATATCGGATGAAATTATCACTTATTTCCGCTTTTTTGATATTTCTGGTTCCGGCCGCATGGGCAGATAATAACGGGGGTTTACAAAAAGGCGAAGCCCCACCGCCACCGCACGCGCTTGATAGCGGATATCGTGGAACCGACGACGCGCGTATTATGACCATCGACCAGGCAAAAGAAATGCACGATGGTGCGACAATTTCTTTACGCGGTAATCTTATTGACGGTAGTGGCGATAAGTTTGTATTTCAGGATAAAACCGGAAAAATCGACGTTATTATTCCCCAGGCAGTTTTCGACGGCAGAACGGTAAAACCCGACCAGATGATCAGCATCAACGGTTCGCTTGATAAAAAATCATCTCCTGCCGTCGTCCGTGTTGATCGTTTGCAGAAATAATTCAGCGAAGCGTTAACGCTGCAGTTATCCATCAAATCTCACCCCTTGGCTTAAGGAGTCAGCTATGAGTGATACCAAACAACGTACGAACGCTTACCCGCAGCCCCCGTTCCCCGAGCAGCCGCAAACGCCGCCGGGACTGGCATCAGAAATGCAGCCCGTACCCGACCACGGGGAAACAAGCTACAAAGGACACGGCCGCCTCGCCGGCAAAAAAGCGCTGATCACCGGGGGTGACTCCGGTATTGGTCGCGCGGTCGCTATCGCCTATGCGCGTGAAGGCGCTGACGTTGCCATCAACTATCTGCCTGAAGAAGAAAAAGATGCCTCTGAGGTCATCAAGCTGATCGAAGCCGAAGGCCGCAAGGCCGTCGCGCTGCCGGGTGACGTCCGGGACGAAACGTTCTGTCAGAATCTGGTCGAAGAAGCCGTCTCGAAGCTGGGCGGGCTGGACATTCTGGTCAACAACGCGGGGCGTCAGCAGTTCCGTGAATCGCTTGAAGAACTGACCACCGAGGATTTTGACGCGACGTTTAAAACCAACGTCTACGCTCCGTTCTGGATCACCAAGGCGGCGCTGCGTCACCTGAAAGCCTCATCCGTTATCATTAATACCTCCTCCGTTCAGGCGGTGAAGCCCAGCCCCGTTTTGCTGGACTATGCCCAGACGAAAGCCTGTCTGGCGGTGTTTACCAAATCCTTAGCCAAGCAGCTGGGTCCGAAAGGCATTCGCGTTAACGCGGTTGCTCCCGGCCCTTACTGGACGGTACTGCAATCCAGCGGCGGGCAGCCGATGGAAAAAGTGAAGGAGTTCGGTGGCGACACCCCCCTGGGACGTCCGGGCCAGCCCGTCGAGATTGCCCCGCTGTACGTCACGCTGGCTTCGGATGAATGTTCATTTACGTCCGGCCAGGTGTGGTGTTCTGACGGCGGTGACGGCGTGATCTAAACCGATTAGCAATTCCCCCTCCGCAATGAGCAATAAATGAACAAGGACGTTCGCTTATCGCCCCTCCTGAAAAACATGTTGTAACTCAAACAGATCAAATGTTAAAAATATTTTGCTATCAGGTTATCAAAATTAAACAACTTAACTTGTCACCCGCATCGCTCTGTTTTTAACATCGCCTATGGAAAAAAATGGTCTGTTCAGTCAGCGCATACGCTTGCGCCATTTGCATACATTTGTGGCCGTCGCTCAACAGGGAACGCTGGGGCGTGCGGCTGAAACCCTAAATCTGAGCCAGCCTGCGCTCTCGAAAACCCTCAACGAGCTGGAACAGCTGACCGGAGCCCGTCTTTTTGATCGCGGGCGACTGGGGGCGCAGCTTACCATCGTGGGCGAACAGTTCCTCACGCACGCCGTTAAGGTGCTGGATGCGCTCAATACCGCAGGCCAGTCCCTGCATCGCAAAGAAGAACAATCCAGTGAGGTGGTGCGCGTGGGTGCTTTGCCTACTGCGGCGCTGGGCATTCTTCCGCCGGTTATCGGCCAGTTCCACAAGCAGCAGCGGCATACCACTATCCAGGTTGCCACCATGAACAACACCATGCTGCTCGCGGGGTTGAAATCAGGCGAACTGGATATTGGTATCGGCCGAATGTCCGACCCTGAGCTGATGGGCGGACTTAACTACGAACTGTTATTCCTGGAATCTCTGAAGCTGGTGGTTCGTCCCAATCACCCCCTTTTGCAGGATACGGTGACGCTAAGCCGCGTGATGGAGTGGCCGGTTGTGGTTTGCCCGAAAGGCACCGTGCCCCGCCAGACTGCCGAAACGTTGCTGCAAATGCAGGGATGTACGCTGCCTTCAGGGTGTATCGAAACGCTGTCGGCCTCGCTTTCACGCCAGCTCACCCTGGATTATGACTACGTCTGGTTCGTCCCCTCCGGCGCGGTAAAAGATGATTTACGCCAGGGGACGCTGATCGCCCTGCCGATTACCTCCCCAGGAGCCGGGGAACCCATCGGCATTTTGACCCGGGTGGATACCCCGCTTTCTACCGGCGCACAGACGCTGCTGAGCGCTATCCGTAAATCAATGCCGGTATAAAACCTTTTTCACCCCTCACCCTAACCCTCTCCCCCTAGGGGCGAGGGGACTAGCCCGTGCGTTAATCAAATAATGCGGAATAATCCATTAACAATTGCGTAAAACAATTTAACAGTTTTATCATAACGGTGGATTCACCAAATGGTTCGCAAATCATTTTATAAAACCGAATTCACCCGTATTAATCATTATTCTTCCCGCAATTATTACCCAACTGGTACACATCCGACACGGCGGGGGGATCGAAAGGAGAAAGACATGGCATTTGGCAGCGCGCCGCGCGGGATACCTCGTATTCTGCAGTGGCTTCTTGCCGGACTGATGATGCTCATCGGTCTGGCGGTCGGCGGGTTGGGCTTTAAGCTCGCCACCGTAGGCGGAAGTGGATACTTCCTGATAATGGGCGTGGTCATGGTGATTGCCGCGATCCTGATTTTCCTCAATCGCACCAGCGGGATCGTGCTTTACAGCATCGCCTTTATTGCCTCGCTGTTCTGGGCGGTAAGCGATGCGGGCTGGGATTTCTGGCCGCTCTTCTCTCGCCTGTTTACCTTTGCCGTACTGGCCTTCCTCTGCGCCATCGTCTGGCCTTTCCTGCGAGCTGCGAACCACAGCGCCGCGAACAAGGCACCCGCTTTTGGCGTCGCGGCCGTGCTCGCGGTGGCCATGCTGGTCAGCCTGGGCTGGATGTTTAAGCCACAAACCCTGGTGGCCGCGAACGAGGCCGTTCCGGTCAAGCCCGTCGCCCCCGGCGAGCAGCAAAAGAACTGGGAGCACTGGGGCAATACCACCCACGGCGACCGTTTTGCCGCGCTGGACCAGATTAACAAGCAAAACGTCAGCGATCTGAAAGTCGCCTGGATTGCGCACACCGGCGATATTCCGCAGAGCAACGGCTCCGGCGCGGAAGATCAGAACACCCCCTTACAGGTTGGCGACACGCTGTATGTCTGTACCCCATACAGTAAGGTGCTGGCGCTGGACGTGGATTCCGGCAAAGAAAAATGGCGCTACGATTCCAAAGCCACGGCGCCTAACTGGCAGCGCTGCCGCGGTCTGGGCTATTTTGAAGACCATTCAAGCGTGACAACGTCACAGGCAGAAGCACAGCCTGCGGCCTGCCCTCGCCGCCTGTTCCTGCCGACCACCGACGCCCGCCTGATTGCCATCAACGCGGATACCGGCAAGGTCTGCGAAGACTTCGGCGACCATGGCACCGTGGATCTGAGCGTCGGCATGGGCGAAATTAAGCCCGGCTACTATCAGCAAACCTCAACGCCGCTTGTCGCCGGGAATGTCGTTGTCGTCGGCGGTCGCGTCGCGGATAACTTCTCCACCGGCGAACCGCCGGGCGTGGTGCGCGCCTACGACGTGCACACCGGTAAGCTGGCGTGGGCGTGGGATCCGGGTAATCCGAACCTGACCGGCCTGCCGCCGGAAGGCCAGACCTACACCCGCGGCACGCCGAACGTCTGGTCAGCGATGTCTTACGACGCTAAGCTGAACCTGATCTACCTGCCAACCGGCAACGCCACCCCGGATTTCTGGGCGGGTGAACGTACCGCGCTCGACGATAAATACAGCTCTTCCATCGTCGCCGTTGACGCGACCACCGGTCAGGTGCGCTGGCATTTCCAGACGACCCACCACGACCTGTGGGATTTCGACCTGCCTTCCCAGCCGCTGCTGTACGACCTGCCGGACGGTAAAGGCGGCACCACGCCTGTGCTGGTGCAGACCAGCAAGCAGGGCATGATCTTCATGCTTAACCGCGAAACCGGCAAGCCGGTGGCGAAGGTAGAAGAACGTCCGGTTCCGGCGGGGAACGTTGAAGGTGAACGCTATTCTCCGACCCAGCCGTATTCCGTTGGTATGCCGATGATTGGCAACCAGACGCTGACCGAATCCGACATGTGGGGGGCGACGCCTGTCGACCTGCTGCTGTGCCGCATTCAGTTTAAAGAGATGCGTCATCAGGGCGTCTTCACCCCGCCGGGTCTCGACCGTTCCCTGCAGTTCCCTGGCTCTCTCGGCGGGATGAACTGGGGCAGCGTCTCCGTTGACCCGAACAACAGCCTGATGTTCGTCAACGATATGCGCCTGGGCCTGGCAAACTACATGGTACCGCGCGCTAACGTGGCGAAAAACGCAAGCGGCATCGAGATGGGTATCGTACCGATGGACGGCACGCCGTTCGGCGCGATGCGCGAACGCTTCCTGTCGCCGCTGGGCATTCCGTGCCAGAAGCCACCGTTTGGCACCATGTCAGCCGTTGACCTGAAAACCGGCAAGCTGGTGTGGCAGGTGCCTGTCGGCACGGTGGAAGATACCGGCCCGCTGGGCATTCGCATGCACATGCCAATCCCAATCGGTATGCCGACGCTGGGCGCATCGCTCTCGACCCAGTCCGGCCTGCTGTTCTTCGCCGGCACGCAGGATTTCTACCTGCGCGCGTTTGATACCGCCACCGGGAAAGAGATCTGGAAAGACCGTCTGCCTGTCGGTAGCCAGTCCGGCCCGATGACCTACGTGTCGCCGAAAACCGGTAAACAGTACATCATCATCAACGCCGGGGGCGCTCGCCAGTCGCCGGATCGCGGTGATTACGTTATCGCGTACGCATTACCCGATAAAAAGTAAGATGTGAAAAAGGGACCGAAAGGTCCCTTTTTTTGTAGGTCAGATTTGGTAGATCGGGTAAGCGAAGCGTCACCCGACACAACACGCCACTCAGAACGTCTCCCAGTTTTCCCCGGATACCGTCGCCGCAGGGCGCAACGGCGCGTTCTTCACCGCTGGCGCAGACACCACCGCCCGGCCCGACTTTGCACCGCTCAAACGAAACGCCCCAACCGCCTCGGTCAGCCGCGCGCCCTGTTCCTCCAGTGACGCCGCCGCGGCGGAGGCTTCCTCCACCAGCGAGGCGTTCTGCTGGGTCACTTTATCCATCTCGGAAATCGCCTGACTCACCTGCACAATACCGCGGCTCTGCTCATCGGACGCGGCGGCAATCTCCAGCATGATGTCGGTTACGCGTTTAACCGCATCGACGATTTCATTCATGGTATGACCGGCGGCGACAACTTCACCGGAGCCCTGATCGATCAGCGAAACCGATTCGTTGATCAGGCTTTCGATCTCTTTTGCGGCATTCGCACTGCGGCTTGCAAGAGTACGGACTTCACTTGCCACCACGGCAAACCCGCGCCCCTGTTCACCCGCACGCGCGGCTTCTACCGCCGCGTTAAGCGCCAGGATATTGGTCTGGAACGCAATGCTGTTAATCACGGCGGTAATCTCAGAGATCTTTTTCGAACTGGTGGAGATATTGCCCATGGTTTTGACCACGCCGGAGACCATCTGTCCGCCACGGCTGGCTTTACCGGAGGCATCTTCCGCCAGCTTGCTGGCATGATGGGCATTATCGGCGTTCTGTTTCACTGTCGCGGTAAGCTGTTCCATGCTTGCGGCGGTTTGCTCAATGGCTGCGGCCTGCTGCTCGGTGCGCGAAGAGAGATCGGTGTTACCGGCTGAAATCTCGCTGGTGCCGCGGTAGATCTCCTCCGCCCCCTGACGTACGGTGCCCACGGTGTTTTCAAGCGAGTGCTGCATGGTTTGCAGATCGCGCGTCAGGCGGCCAATTTCGCTGCGCCCGGCCACATCGTCCGGCATCGTCAGGTCGCCTTTGGCGATATTCTCGATACGTTTCGCTGCCCGCTGCAGCGGATTGATTACCGTACGGCGCAGCACAACAAAGGTCATCGCCGTCAGCACCAGCGCCAGCGCAAACGCGCCCACCATAAACATCAGGCCCAATTGCGTGCGGCTGTGCGCCTGCGCCGTCAGCGCACTTGCGCGGTCGGTACGAATCTTAATCGCCTTCAGCAGAACGGCGTTGTACGCGTCATCCAGCGGGCGGGCCGTTTCATTTTCGTGATTGATTATCGCTTCGAACATGCCGTTTTTGGCGAATTTCACCATCGGCTGCAGACCCGCAATATAGGCGTCGTAGCGCGATTTAAGGTCAGCATCCAGCGCTTCGTCCTCAGCGGTACGCACGGCACGATTCATATAGGCGGTAAAGCTCTCCTGGGACTGCTTAATGCGCGTTTCCGCCTCTCTGATGTTCTGCTTCATCGCATCCATCTCCGCGATGCGGCTTGCCGCACCGGCGTGGATCAAATTGATACGCGCGGTTCGCAGATGGTTTGAGCTGTTCGACAGCCCCATACGCACCTGAATTTCGGATGTGACATCCTGCTGATCGCGATCGGCCTGCAGCAGGAAATACCCCGCCAGACCCGAGCTCAAGGCAAACAGAAGAATAATGCCACCGAGAATGGAGGAAAACAGCGGAACCAGCCTGATGTGATGCAAGAAGCCCAGCTTGCGCTGCGCCAGCATCGAAGTAGTGTTGTCCATGACCGTCGACTCTCTTGTAGGTAAGATGCGCAAAAACACGCCTGTTAGATAGTCATCGGCACGGTTGGGATTTAGATTACGGCTAAAAACGCCGCACTGGTCACACTTTAGAGAAGATTATTAAAGAAACGCCAGCGGCGAAAAACCGCTGGCAGAAGAGTTACTTGTCGCCGAAATGAATGACGGTACGGATGGATTTTCCTTCGTGCATCAGATCGAACGCCTCGTTGATCTGCTCCAGCGGTAAACGGTGGGTGATGAACGGGTCAAGCTGGATCTTGCCGGCCATGGCATCTTCAACCATCCCCGGCAGCTGGGTACGGCCCTTCACGCCGCCAAAGGCGGAACCGCGCCACACGCGCCCGGTCACCAGCTGGAATGGACGGGTTTTAATCTCCTGACCCGCACCGGCCACGCCAATGATGATGCTCTCGCCCCAGCCTTTGTGGCAGCATTCGAGCGCAGAACGCATCACGTTCACGTTGCCGATACATTCAAAGCTGAAGTCAACGCCGCCGTCTGTCAGTTCTACGATGACGTCCTGAATCGGTTTTTCGTGATCTTTCGGGTTCACGAAATCGGTCGCGCCCATTTCACCCGCCAGCTTGAATTTCTCCGGGTTGGTGTCCACCGCGATGATACGACCGGCCTTTGCCTGCACCGCGCCCTGAATCACCGCCAGACCAATGCCACCGAGACCGAATACCGCAACGGTATCGCCCTCTTTGACTTTTGCCGTGTTATGCACCGCGCCAATACCGGTGGTCACGCCGCAGCCCAGCAGGCAGACTTTATCCAGCGGCGCCTGCGGGTTCACCTTCGCCAGCGAGATCTCCGCGCAAACGGTGTATTCGCTGAAGGTGCTGGTGCCCATATAATGATAAACAGGCTCGCCGTTATACGAGAAACGGGTGGTGCCGTCCGGCATCAGTCCTTTCCCCTGAGTCGCGCGAACCGCCTGACAGAGGTTGGTTTTACCGGATTTACAGAACTTACACTCGCCGCACTCCGCCGTGTACAGCGGGATCACGTGATCTCCCGGCTTCAGGCTGGTCACGCCCTCGCCCACTTCCACCACTATCCCGCCGCCTTCATGACCCAGCACCGCCGGGAAGACGCCTTCCGGATCGTCACCGGAGAGCGTAAACGCATCGGTATGGCACACGCCGGTATGGGTGATTTTGATCAGCACTTCGCCTTTCTTCGGCGGTGCCACGTCTATTTCAACGATTTTCAGCGGCTGGCCGGGACCAAATGCAACTGCAGCGCGAGATTTCATATGTCTTCCCTTCTTGTCAGGTGTGTGGGTTTATTTTAGATAAGAGCGCAGCAAATGGCCGACTTCCGCCATGCGTACGGCTCGCTGATCCGGCGTGGTTTCCCCCGTTACCAGCTCATCTTTGAGGTGAATTTCAACCATTTCGCCCATCAGGCCATTGGCAGCCCCGCGCACGGCGGCGATTTGCTGCAGGATGGCCAGACAGGGGTCGCCCGACTTCAGCGCGCGTTCAAGGGCATCAACCTGTCCCCGAATGCGACGGACGCGGGTAAGAATACGTTTTTTATCTTCGGGTGAATGCGGCATACGCCCTCCTGATACTATAGGGGGGTATGGTATTTAACTTTTATCTCGATGTAAACCTTCTGTTTCCATTGCAACATCAGCGTATCTACCGCATATCATCAACCAAGCGAACCAAACTTCAAAAAGAGATAATCTTCTGAAATATATAATTTTTTAATGACATTATTTGCCTAACCGGATTGTAGCTTCCGTTGTTTAGTGACGATTTCATATACAACAGGAGTTAACACATGGCATGGAACAAACACGCAGCGGCCCTGCATGCACGCCAAAATGCAGGAACTTCATCGCAAAAACGCTGTGGAGAATATACGCGTAAGGCAATACGTGCAGGTGGCGTGGATGTTGGCAATGCACCTAACGCAAAAGACTATGGCAGTAACCTTGAACGGGCAGGTTTTCGAGTTTTAGGGCAAGGTGAAACATTACAGGAAGGCGATGTGGTTGTTATTCAGCCTTATGCTGGAGGTAATCCTGCGGGTCACATGGCAATTTATGACGGCACTACCTGGTACTCTGACTTCAGACAAAGAGATATGTGGGGTGGCCCGGGATATCGCTCCTCACGCCCTGCTTACAAAATTTACAGGAAAAGCTGATGCGTTACGTTCTCTTGATGTGCCTGTTACTAACGGGATGTTCAACGCAAATGGATGCGCCGGAAAAACGTACTCATGACTTTTACACGTTTTACCTCACTGCTTTCGTTACAGACAGCAAAGAAGATAATCTCGATTCACCAAAAATGCGTGACTATATTGCGCAAGACACGCTCTCCCGACTGCAAAAAATTTCCTCTCTCTATGAACAAGAAATTATCGGTTCTGATTATTTTACCTATACGCAAGACTATGCGGCGGAGTGGATCCCTGACCTAAGCGTAAGCAACGCGATAAACTCGGTGTCCGGAAAAGTTGTTAACGTCGAACTGGGTGCAGGTAATGGGCAAAAACTGCGGTTAAACGTGTATCTGCGCAATGAAGACGGTAAATGGAAAATATATCGCGTCACCGATGCGAGTCATCATTTCGAACAGTATATTTTTGACGAGAGGGCGATTGCTGCGGCACAACGATATGCGGCCAGTATAACTTCTCCATAATTAGCAAGATCGGTCAGGATTCTGGCCGTTCGCTGATGCAAAGTAGGTCATCAGGAGGATGCAATGAACGATGCAATCAAAACGGCTTACCGCGAGCGCTTCACGATGGTGTGCGACTATATCGCCCGCCATCTTGATGAACCGCTCACGCTGGAGAAGCTCAGCGCGTTAGCCTGCTGTTCGCCTTATCATTTTCACCGGCAGTTTCTGGCGTTTAGCGGCCAGCCTTTATATCGCTATATCCAATGGCTACGCCTGCGTCATGCTTCCTGGCGACTGGCGTTTAACCCTCAGGATAAGGTGATTGATATTGCGCTCGATGCCGGGTTCCAGAGCCCTGAATCGTTCAGTCGCGCCTTCAGAAACGCGTTTGGAAAAAGCCCGCGTCAGTTTCGGCAGCAGCCGGACTGGCTGAACTGGCACCAGCGCGTACCTAAAATGACCTTTCAGGAGCAAAAAACGATGGAAATTAAGATTGTAAATTTCCCACAGACCCAAGTGGCAATGCTGCAGCACCGCGGCAGTCCGGAACGGGTTAATGACAGCGCGGCGAAATTTATTGCCTGGCGTAAAAGCACGGGCCTATCGCCAGTACACGAAAGCAGCACGTTTGGCATTGCCTGGGATGACCCGGCAACCACACCCGCAGAAGCCTTTCGTTTTGATATCTGTGGCAGTACCTCTGAAGCAATACCAGAGAATGAATTTGGGGTTTTCAGCGGTGAAATCGATGGTGGTCGTTACGCCGTCGGGCGTCACACGGGCTCGCTGGATACCATTTCCGCCACGGTGTGGGCGATGTTTCGCGACTGGCTACCGGCCAGCGGCGAAACGCTGCGTGATGCCCCGGTATTTTTCCACTACCTCAACTTTATTCACGAGGTGCCGGAACATGCGCTGCAAACCGATATCTATCTGCCGTTAAATTGACTATCCCTTATTAACCGCCATTTCTGCCGGGCGGCACTGCGCTTACCCGGCCTACAGTCTCCTGCCAGCCTGCGTCGCAAGCCAGCGAGTCGCCCTCGCAGACCACAGAGTAAATAACGGAAACCCTATCACTAATGGGCCACCCGCGCCTGCGCGGTCGGAGCAAAAAATCAAACACACCTTTAGATAAAGGCCACTTACTCTGTCGTACGTTCCCAGATAGTATTCAGAAACATAACCAGTAAAGTCGTGACTTAATAGTCGCGGTACCTCTAATGCAGATAAGCCAACCCACGGAGATAAAATGCTGTTACTTTTTACAATGTTTATATTTTCACTGACGCTTTCATTTTCTCCTGGCCCGGTTAATATGGTGATTATATCGTCTGGTGCCGTTCACGGTTTTAAAAATACCTTCTCATTTGTCTCCGGTGCAACGATAGGGTTTACGTTATTACTTATCTTTATTTGTTTCGGTTTTTACGCTGCAATCGAAAAATATCCTGTATTTTTCCGTTATCTTAATATTGCCGGTTCTTTATTTATTATGTATCTGGGCTATAGGATAGCATCGTCCCGGCCCGATATGTCATTAACCAAAACGGATTCACCCGGTTTTGTTCAGGGTTTTGTCATGCAGTGGATCAATCCCAAAGCATGGACCGCGTGCGCTTCAGGGGCAGCGTTGTTTTCAGAACCCGCAAACCCTGCGACAGCACTCGTCTTTATAACAATCTATTTTTTAGTCTGTTACCTGTCGCTTTCGGCATGGGCATTGATGGGAGAAAAGGTGTCGGTGCTGCTCAGGAGCACACGGCATCTCCGTACGTTTAACGTGTTGATGGGTGGGCTGCTGCTTATTACGGCGTGCTACATGCTCTCTTTAGCATTTTAAAACCTTTATAACGTGTGAAACTCAATCGCGTTATAAATATCATTAATCAATTTGTAGGCAATACTGCTGGTCGACATATTAGAAGGCCATACGGCATACACTTTCAGCGGTTCTAATGACCAGTCAGGAAGTATTTCCTGCATTTCTCCACGCTTAACGTCCTCTTCGCTTAAATAGCGAGGAGGTGCGGCGAGTCCAATTTGTTGCCTGGCAAGGGCATACGCGGCTTCGACATTATCTACATACACCTCAGGCGTATACGTTACGACAGCCACCTCCCCAGATTTATGCCGGAATTCCCGGTTATTCTGCCTCATATTAAGTCCAATCCACGGCAGTTTCGCCAGGTCATCAGGATGCGTAATCGTCGGGTAATGACTGAGCAAATCACGGGAAGCGACTACCTGGCGCGGCAGCACAAAAAGATGGCGCGCTTTAAGAGAACTGTCCGGAAGTTCGCCGATTCGAAATGCCACATCGATACCGTCGGCAATAATATCTCTGCGCGTATCGCTGTAAGAGATATTCAGTAAAATGCCCGGATGACGTTTTATAAAATCGGCCAGATGGCGGGTAAACGCACTCTTCAAAAAAACGGCAGGAAGAGAAACCGTAAGCTTATTCGCCGTTGAGATCGAACGCTGCTTAAATTCAATGACCCCCTGCTCATAAAGCGCCAGCATCGATTTGGCCGTTTCCAGCAAGCTTGCGCCATCGTGAGTCAGAGAGAGTTTACGCGTGTTTCTGTAGAGCAACGCGCAGCCAAGATTTTTTTCCAGCTTTGTTAAATGCGTGCTTGCCGTTGCAGTTGTAAGCCCTAGCGCTTCTGCCCCGCCTGAAATGGATCCTGCCTCAGCAATCTTTGCAAACACTATCAGATAACGGATGTCATCAATCATTTATCGTCCTGTTGCGAAGGCGTTCCTGCGAACTCCTGATTCAATCATAGAGTTACGATATCGTACTTTCCTCCCGGGAGCCAGACAGCCCGGAATGACGCGCCAGCGTTTGCAGCGCCTCCTTAAGCCAGCGCGTTGCGCCCCGCTGTCCGCTGCGTTTGTGCGAGTAAATTTTCACCTCAAACGTGCGTATCGAAAACGGTAAAGGAAAAATCCTCAGGTCCGCTGCCGCAGCTAGCTTCTCAGCGGCAAAACGGGGGATTGCCATCAGCAGGTCGCTTTCCGCAACGATAAACGGCGCGCTGAGCATCGACGGCGTTTTGATCGCGATTTGTCGGGTATAGCCCAATTGCTCAAGCCGCACGTCCAGAACGCCCTGCTTCTCATTCCATGGCGTCACCACCAGGTGTCGGGCTGCGAGATAATCCTCCAGCGTAAGACGCGTTCGGCGCGCGTTGCTGATGACCACATACTCATCTTCAAACCAGTCGATCTCTTCCAGTTCCGGGTGCCGGATATCATCCTGAGTGCTGAACCCCAGCGCGAGATCCACTTCGCCCGCCAGCAGTTCCGTCAGCGCCGGGCTGTGCGGAAGATAGCGTAATTCGAAACGCAAACCCGGAGCAGCAAGCTGCAGTTTGTGCATCAGCGCCGGGAAAATGCACAGCGCGGTAAAGTCCGTAATCCCAATGAGTAAGCTTTCGGTACTGCTGGCAGGATCAAACTCCGGCTGCGGGGTCAGCTCATGATTCAGGAACGACAGTGCGGAAGCAATGGAAGGCGCAAGCTGAGAGGCATACACGGTGGGGGACATGCGATGCCCTTCCCGAAAAAAGAGCGGGTCATTAAGGGTGATGCGCAATCGCGACAGCGCATGGCTCAGCGCTGAAGTGCTCATCGCCAGCTCATCAGCGGCAAGCCGAACGGTACGGTGGCGGTAAATCGCGTCGAAAACGGGCAGCAGGTTTAAATCAAGACGTCTCAGTACCGGATGCATAATATTCATCATTTGTTGATTTCATTGCACTTAATTCTTCGGACAATACTCCGTATGCTTAACGCCATCAATTGAAACACAGGCTAAAAAACAGGAAAAACAATGAGCATAACCATTCGTCAGGCCCGTCCCGAAGATGCAGCGGCAATTTACGCCATGATCTACGAGCTCGCGGTGTACGAAAAAGCGCCGGAAGAAGTGGTGACCACGCCAGAGGAGATCCGGGAAACGCTCTTTGGCACCGGCGGTAAAACCGAAGCGTTGATCGCGGAATATGAAGGTAAGATCGCCGGCTATGCCGTGTTCTTCACCAGCTATTCGACCTGGCTCGGACGCAACGGTATTTACATGGAAGACCTGTACGTTTCACCGGACTATCGCGGTAATGGCGCGGGAAGAGCGCTGCTGAAACATATTGCGCAGCTCGCGGTAAAACGGCAGTGCGGGCGCCTTGAATGGAGCGTGCTGGACTGGAACCAGCCCGCCATTGATTTTTACCTGAGCATAGGCGCGCTGCCGCAGTCCGAATGGGTTCGCTATCGTCTTGATGCCGAAGCGCTGCTGAAATTTGCCGAATAGCGACACGTGGTATCGGAGAAGATCCCGCCCGCGGGATCGCTCTGTCCTGCCTTTATCCCGCCTCAACAGATTCTGAATTTATGCTACCCTTCCATAAATTTCATAAACATAGTGCAGAACGCCATGACGACAGCCCCTTTTATCCGCCCACAACTTTCCCTGCCAGACGGTGCCGACAAGCTGCTGTTGCACTCCTGCTGCGCCCCCTGCTCGGGTGAAGTGATGGAGGCTATCCAGGCGTCGGGGATTGACTACACGATTTTCTTCTACAACCCTAATATCCATCCACAAAAGGAATACCTTATTCGGAAAGAGGAGAATATTCGCTTTGCGGAAAAACACGGCGTGCCGTTTGTTGATGCCGATTACGACACCGATAACTGGTTTGAGCGCGCGAAAGGCATGGAATGGGAACCCGAGCGTGGCGTCCGCTGCACCATGTGCTTCGATATGCGTTTCGAGCGTACGGCGCTCTATGCAGCAGAAAATGGATTCAGCGTCATCAGCAGCTCGCTGGGGATCTCCCGCTGGAAAAACATGCAGCAGATAAATGACTGCGGCCAGCGTGCTGCCGCGCGCTATCCGGGTATGGTTTACTGGGACTATAACTGGCGTAAACAGGGCGGCTCCTCTCGCATGATTGAGATCAGCAAGCGGGAGCAGTTTTACCAGCAGGAATACTGCGGGTGCGTTTATTCGCTCAGGGACAGTAACCTGCATCGTAAGTCTCAGGGCCGCCCGCTGATCCGCATCGGGAAACTGTATTATGGTCAGGATGACAATGAGAAATAACGGGTTCCCGGTATAGAGATATATCCTAAAACAGCCCTGTCAGGTGCCGAAATTAACCTTTCGCCTCCCACATCTGCAAAGAGCGGCTATCCTTTAATTATCAACAAAAGGAGGCAAAAATGTCTGATTTCGGTACTGATAAAAACACCCAGTTTGCTGAAGACAAAGCAAAAAATAAACTTGATGAACTTGCAGGTTCAGCGCAACAGCAGTTCGGTGATTTTGTAGATTCACCCAAGCATCAGGTCAAAGGTGCAGCTAAAAAATATGCCGCGCAGGCCAGCGATGCCGTTACCGACGTTACTGAAGCTGTCAGAAATAATCCCCTCACCGGCCTCGTTGCAGCAGGTGCGGTCGGTATTGTTCTCGGCCTGCTGCTGGGTCGAAAATAATGAAAGGCCCTTCGGGGCTTTTTTTATTAACTAAACAACCTCACCATGCGATCTAACTCCTCCTCTTTCACGGCTCGCGATAAATAATAACCCTGAAAATTCTTGACGCCCAGCGCGACTAATTTCTCAAATTTTTCTTCACTATCAACCCCCTCCGCAATACAGTCCGTTCCGGTCATCTCGCTATAAAGCTGTATCGCTTTAATCAGGTTATAGTCATTGTCATTTGCCACAAAATGCTCAACGATGTCCCGATCCAGCTTAAGACCATCAAAATGCACTTGCCGCACCGGGAACATGGTTTGATGATTAGAGAAACAGTCATCCAGAAACAATCGACACCCCGTGTTACGTAAATGCCGCATGGTTTCAGGGATCCTTTTGTCCTTCGTCACGTCAATATCTTCAGCAAATTCAAAGACCAGCTTTTCGGCCCATTGTGGTTTGAGCAGCATGTCGATAGCTTTTTTCGCCATATCAGGCAATGCGTTTCCGGAAGCCAGGCGTGGTGGGATATTCACTGAAAAATAGTATTTTCCATTATATTTATTAATCCCCGACACGGCAGCATGGATGACTAGCGCTGTTATTTTTAACCATATTTCATGACTGGAGATATCCGCGAGAAAGCTGGCTGGCTTGACAATTTTACCGTTTTTATTCCAGCGAATCAGTATTTCAAAGCCAACACCCTTTTTGTCGCGATCGGTAATTATTTGATAGGCAGGAAAGATCTCTCTTTTAAGTAGCGCATTGAAGATTTCTGTTTCCTTATTCGTAAACTCTTTTTTTGGACGCTGATGTTTAACCCCTCCTTCCGCTTTAAAATTATGTGGATCGTGTAGCCATCGCTTAATTAAGCGTAATTTCAGCACGCCTTCCTTGCGATGGGTATAAACCGTTTTATTTGAAAGCCCCATTTCGTCACACATCTCTTTTACGGACATGCCGCGGTAGAAATTTAACAAAACGTCAATTTCTCTTTTTGTTAACCACTTTACGTTTTCTTGCGAAGCATTATCTCTGCAGCGATCGCGTAACAGGTACGAACGATCCTTAAAGACGTTATATTTCGTATGAATACAGCTTATGACATCTGA
Organism: Enterobacter sp. EGD-HP1; assembly: GCF_000733275.2. Lineage (NCBI taxonomy): Bacteria > Pseudomonadati > Pseudomonadota > Gammaproteobacteria > Enterobacterales > Enterobacteriaceae > Enterobacter > Enterobacter sp. EGD-HP1. Next base: position 109,731 of record NZ_AVOP01000002.1, on the reverse strand, counting down.
AACGCGGGCTACACGAATTAATGATAATTGATAACTGTTATTTAAAAGACTGGTCAGGGTACGATACAACCAGCCATCCGGCATGTCTCCGTACAGGGTGACGCGTCGAATAACGGGAAGCGCATTGAGCACGGATGCCAGTCGCTTCAGGCTCTCCAGGAGAGTAACGATACCTTTTCCGAGGAACACCACAATATTAGCATTCTGATTTATAAGAATATTTTCAATATCTTCATGAGAAGCCTCATCCCCGTTAAAGTGAATACGCGAAGCCTGAATACCATACTGATTAAGGATCAGACTGTATCCCTGGAACGTAAAACCGCAGGCTGAAATGACAAATTTTTGTTCGTCGCACGCCCCATTTCTGAGAGAAATTTTGTGGGTCATAACCTGCTCCTGGGCACTAAAGCGCCATGTCCATCTGTGAATGTGCAAAATTTAACGCACCTGTTATAAACATTAATTTTACAGTACAGCCTGAGACTAAGAAACCGTTATCAACTGAACTCACAGGAACATCTTTGCGTTAATCACCGCCATTGAAATATACTTTTATTTTCAAATAACAACGGCAAACCTCTCATTCTCAGGTATAATGAGAAGTCCGAAAAAGAAGACTAAACACTTCATCTATCGGCTCATTCAAATACGAGAAAATGCTATGGATAATCACATCTCATCCAGGGCCTTGCTACATCGAAGGGATGTTATAAAAAACAATCCACGATTCGGTGAGGCAATATTAGAGCACTACACAATTAATGACACCATCTACAAAAAACAACCTCTGTTCTACAAAACGATGCTGCAGGAATCACGATTTAACATTATCCTCTCCATGTGTTGTTTTATTTTTGGAAATCAGGCCGAGTCAGTTTCAGAGATTAAAGAGTTATGTTCTCGCTATAAGATAGCCAGCCCCAACAGCGTTATTGCGATCATTACGATACTGAGAACCACCGGGCGCATCAAGACCTGGCGCTGTACGGAAGACAGGCGAAAAACAAGAATTGCCCCAACCGAAAAAGGATTGAATGAACTTAAACGCTATATGTCCGGCGCATTTATACCCGTCAGCATTCTGTATCCTGCATTTAATATTGACGTCAATTTGCTGGACAATGACATTTTAAGAAATAACTTTTTCCGCCGCGCGGCGGAATACCTCTTTCGGGGATTAACGTTCAGGAAGGTTTTACCGGAAGTGGGGTTATTTATCGATAAAGACGGAGGCCGAATGATTATGCTATATCTTTATCTGCAGGCGGTAAAAAACAAATCAGCACACGGTGCAATTATTGATTATTCTGCCAGCACTCTCGCTAAGGAATTTTTCGTTTCACGCATTCACGTCAACCGAATTATCAAAACGGCGCAAGAGGCGGGCTATCTTAAAGATAGGGGTGATGGAAGGATGTCGATTTACCCGGCCTTTATCGAACTGGTGGAAAATTATGCCGGTTTGTATTTTGCGTATGTCACGCATTACATCAACGTGGTTCCGAAAGAACGACGCCACCTCAACAACGTGACGTCAACGGTATAATTTATAATTCACATGGCGTTCGGGATCCCGAACGCCACTATTTTATCTTTCGCGCAGCGCCTCTTTTGCCTTGTTCAGCGGCTTCAACAGATAATCCAGAATGGTTTTACTGCCGGTTTTAATATCAACGGTAGCAATCATGCCCGGAAAGACCGGAAATTCCTGACCTTGCTTATTGGTCAGATGGTTACTGTCGGTACGAATATAAACGCGATAGTAGTAAACATCCCTTTTCACCTCATCCTGCAGGGTGTCCGGGGAAATCATGGTCACTTCCCCTTCCAGTCCGCCATAGATGGAATAGTCATAGGCCGTAATTTTCACCAGCGCTTTCTGGCCAGGATGAATAAACGCCACATCGCGCGGCGAGATTTTCGCTTCGACCACCATCTGATCGTCAAGCGGGACCAGGCTCATCAGCTTGCCGTTCGGCGGGATAACGCCCCCCACGGTCGTAACGTCAATATCCTTCACGATCCCGCGAACCGGGGCATTGAAGGTCAGCCGGGTCAGGGAGTCCTCACGCCCTTTCATCACCGAACGCTGGGCTTCAATCTCCGCATTGGCTTTCGCCAGTTCTTCACGGGCGCGAACGTAATATTGGTTTTTCATCTCGGTGATTTTGTTCTCAAGCTCATTTTTTTGACGCTCAAGACGTAATACCTCAACCTTGCTGGCCGCCCCCTGGGTCACCAGTGGACGAGTTAACGACAGCTCGCGCTGCACCAGCTCGGCGCCCTGACGCAATCCGGCCAGCCCTTTTTCAAGGCTTTCACGACGGGACTGGTAGAGCGCCGTTTCCTGTTTAACCAGCTCAACGTCGTCATCCAGCTCTTCCGGGAACGCAAGTTCCGTATCGTTCACCTCGGCCTTCAGGCGCGCAGCCGTTGCCAGCGCCGCATTCAGACGAGACTCGCTCTCCAGCACGCTGGACTCGGTTTTCGTCCGGTCAAGCTGCGCGAGCTGCTGGCCGCGTTCAACAATATCGCCCTCGCGCACCATCAGGCTGTGGATAATGCCGCCTTCCAGGGACTGAATGACCTGCTCATGAGAAGACGGTATGACTTTGCCGCTGCCGGTCGTCACTTCATCAAGATGGAACAGGCTTGCCCAGACGATAAACACCGCCAGCAGGGCGAACAGGGACCATGCCACCAGTGACGAGCGCGGCAGGCGCGGCTCCTTCAGTCGGCTATTGAAACGAGACAAATCATTCATGCCGCACCCTCCTCGGCAACCGCCGCCGGCTTCATGGTCACGGTGCGCTGCGCGGCTTTCTGCGGCGCCATACCGTGCTGATGCAGGATCGCATCGCGCGGGCCGTCCATCACCACCTTGCCGTTTTCCAGCACAATGATGCGGTCGACCAGGTCCAGAATCGGCAGGCGATGCGTCGCCACGACCAGCGTCCGGCGTTTACCCAGCCATTTGTGAAGATGCTGTATAAACTGCTTCTCGCTCATTTCGTCCAGCCAGGCGGTAGGCTCGTCCAGCAGCAGGATATTCGGGGAGGTGATTAGCGCGCGCGCCAGCAGCAGCGCCTGACGCTGCCCGCCGGAGAGGCCAGCCCCGCCTTCGTTGATGATATAGTTCAGCCCCATTTTCTGCTTGCGCACAAACTCCAGCGCGCCGCTGTTGACCAGCGCCTGATGAATCTCATCGTCAGTGGCGAGCGGGTTGCCCATCAGAATGTTGTCCCGCACGGAGCCAAAGAACAGCCGGGCCTGCTGGCCGAGCAGCTGCATGTCGCGACGCACGTCGGCCGGGTCCAGATGATTGAGGGCGATATCGTCGAGCAGGATGCTGCCCTGCTGCGGCTCCTGCATGCCCGCCAGAAGCTGTAGCAGCGTGCTTTTACCGGAACCATTGCGCCCGAGCACCGCCACGCGCTCTCCGGCGCGGATCTGCAGCTTGCTGATGTTGAGCACGGTGAGTTTCTCTTCCTCGTCGTAATAAAACCCGACGTCCTCAAGGCTATAGTCGCCGCGCAGGTGGGCTTTGTGCACCTTTTTGCCGTGCTGCGGATCGTCAATCGGACGCTGCATCAGGTCGTCCAGCCCCTTGCGGGCCACCTTTGCCGACTGCCAGCGCGAGAGCACGCCTGAGATCTGCGACAGCGGCGCGATGGTGCGCGATGCCAGAATCGAGGTTCCCACCAGCGCACCGGTGGTCATGTCGCCGCTGATAACCAGATAACAGCCCACCAGCAGTACCACCGCATAGACGATGGACTGCACCTCCTGCGTCCAGGTGAGCAGCAGGCCCGTCAGCCAGCGCTGCTTCATGCCGACGCTGGCGGCGACGTCGTTGGTGTTGTTCCACTGGTTCTGGAAACGCTGCTCGGCGCGCATGAGCTTGATGTCCTCAATGCCCTGCACCGCTTCCACCAGCGTGGCGTTTCGTATGGCGGATTCACGCATCCCTTCGCTGGAGAGTTTCCCCAGCGGGCGCTGCACCAGCAGGCCGGGGATGAGCAGCAGCGGCACGGCGAGCAGGACCACCAGCACAAGCGGGCCGCCAATCATCCACAGAATAAAAACGAACAGCAGGAAGAACGGCAGATCGGAGATAGCCGCAATGGTGGTGGATGTGATCAGCTCGCGCACCGACTCCAGCTCGCGGATCTGCGCGATAAACGAACCGGTTGATTTGGATCGCGCGCCGTTTTTAATTCGCAGCGCGTGGGCGAAGACGCGTTCAGAGATGCGCAGGTCGGCGCGTTTCCCCACCACGTCGGAAATGTGCACGCGCAGCATGCGCATGATGAATTCGAACACGATGGCAATCATCACGCCGCCAAACAGCACCCACAGCGTGGCTTCCGACTGGGACGGCACCACCCTGTCGTACACCTGCATGGAGAAGACCATGCCGGAAAGCGCCAGCACGTTGGCCACCAGCGCCACCAGCATAATGTCGCTGTAGCGGCGCCAGTCTTTCAGCGCCAGCTGCCAGAACCAGTTTTTCTCATACGGTTTGATGTAGTCGTCCACGCGGGCATCCGGCGTGGATTCGAGCGGGCGCAACACCATCAGCCCTTTCAGCCGCGCACCGAGTTCGTCACGCGTCAGGGTCGTCTCCAGCCCCGCGTCACCGCTAAACTGCAGGCTGACGTTACCTTCGCTGTCCATGCGGTTAATGACCGCGATTTGTCCGCCGGTGAATTCCGCCAGCAGCGGCACGCGCCAGGGATCGAGGGATACCGCTTCAGCCGCCACCACACGCATCCCCAGCCCAAGCTGACGCGCCATCTCCTCCAGCACCAGCTGGCGTGGAGACTGGCTTTCATGGTTAATCGTGACCCGAACATGCTCCGCTGAGAAATCCAGCCGGTAGTGCTTCGCGATGATGAGCATGCCCTGCAGCCAGGGTTCGTACTGTGGATGTGTCTTCATAATGCTACGTCCTGTCCAGTGCGGTAATTTCGCACTGAAATGATACCTTTACGGGATGATTTAAAATCGAACATTCTCTAAACGACCCCGCAAAATAATCTTGTGAAATATAGGGTTATCGCTATTCATGTAAAGAAACGCAAAAAGCCGCGAGGATCGCTCCCCGCGGCGTTGTTTTACGCAATTAACAGCTGATGGTTCGCCAGCAGCGTCGCCAGATCCGTCTGCACGCCGTTCAGCGTCACCAGCGTGGTTGGCGAGAACTGGCCGCCCGTGCCGTCCAGGTCAACCTGGATCTCGGTATTGCTGCCGTTCTGCACCACGCGGATGTAATCGCTGATATTGCCCGCGCTGCTGTCCAGCGTGGCCACGCCGTTCACGTAGCTCGCCGAGCCCGTGCCGGTATAGCCGCTGCCGGAGAGCAGATCGCGCAGGTCAATACGATCCGTGTCCGCGGTCCCTTCCCAGGTGCCGACCGTAAAGCCGTTCACCACGTCGTGACCGTTACCGCCCGTGGCGTCAGACGCGTTGATCAGCTTGTAGAGCAACGTATCGTGACCGCCGCTGCCGATGTTGAAGGTGTCGTTCCCGCCGCGGCCTTCGAACCGGTTATCACCGCTGTTGCCGGTAATGACGTCGTCGAAGTTCGAGCCGTTGATCCCCTCAATGTTGAGCAGTCGTGACGTGCCGAACCCGGTGTCCTGCGCGGTAGAGAGGCGCAGGTCAACGGTCACGCCGGAGGTCGCATTGCGGTAATCCACCACGTCCATCCCGCCGGTGTTGCTCCAGGTGTCGTAGTCGGAATGGGTATTCCAGCCGCCGGAGCCGTTATAGGTATAGGTGCCGTCCTCTGCGATAAAGGTGTCGTTATACCCGGTACCGGTAATGGTCCCGCTGTGGCCGCCGGTGGCGGCTTCGGCCGTCAGGACGTAGCCCTCTTTGCCGTTGCCCGCCTCCAGACCGCTCCAGGTGACGTTATCCGACACGCCGTTGGTAATCTTCAGGATCTCAGCCGAATAGGTTTCATTCGGATCCAGCCCGTAGAAGCTCACCAGCGCAGAGGTATCGTTCGAGCCGATACCGGACTGGGCGTTGATGATCTGCGAGGCCACCAGTACGCCCGCGGCGTTGTACAGATTGACCGTGTTGCCGTAGTAGGCGTTGATGCCCTCGCTATCGACAATGTGCAGATGCATCGCGGTGCCGTCAGCAATGGTTTTGCTGTTTTGCACCAGCACCACCTTGCCGTTCTGCTGAGAGACCAGCAGATCCTGCGCGCCGTCCCAGTTGTAGTCCACTGCCGCCACGCCGGTGACGTTCGCCAGGCCCGAAGCCAGCTGGCTTGAGGTCCAGGTGGAGCCGTAACCGTTGTTGGTGAACAGGGTCGCCGTCTGCGAACCGCCGTAGGTGCTGAGCTTGATGATGTCCATCTGCCCGTCGCCGTTCCAGTCCACCGCCACCGACAGATAGCCCGCCGTGGCGTTAGAGGCTTCCACCGCACTCTTGGTAGCAGAGAGCTTACCGGTGCCGTCGTTGTAGTAAATCACCCCGCCGTTGTTGTTGTAGCTGCTGCCCAGGTACAGATCCATGTAGCCATCGCCGTTGAAGTCCGCCCACGTCATGGATGCCGCCGTGGTGGTATTCGAGGCGTTTGCCACAAACACGTTCGTCAGGTTCTGACCGATAGAGAGCGTGCCGTTGCCGTTGTTGTTGATCACGGTTAACGAGTACGCGCCGCTGCGGTTGGTGTGCTGAACGATATCCACCGTGCCGTCGTTGTTCAGGTCGACGCCGGAGATTTCGCGCCCGGAATCGAACTGACCGTAGAAACCGCCTTCGCCACCGGTGCCGTCCGGCGACAGAACGCCGTTGTTGTTCACCAGGTAGGTCAGTGAGTCCATGCCGGCATCGCCGTACGCCAGATCCAGATAGCCATCGCCGGTTTTGTCGTACGCAATCACGCCGCCGTACCAGATGGTGGTCCCCATCGCCAGCTGGCTGGCGTTATAGGTACTGCCATCGTAGGTCCACATCACCTGCGTGGATCCGGCGTAGGTGGTCTCCGTCGCGAAGATATCCTGCGTGCCGTTACGGTCAAAGTCGGCGGCGGTCTGGCTCACCACGTAGTAGCTGCGGGTGTTGGTCAGCGTATTCCCGGCATAGGTCGAGCTATCGCTGCTGGAGTAAGACTGGCCGTTAGCAATGATATTCCACAGGCCGCTGCTGTTCGTCCCCACCGTCATGGTGGAGTTGTTGCTGTTCCCCGCCGTGGTCGCCCAGTCGGTATTCACCGAGGTGGTATCAATCACCAGGCTGCCGGTCGCCGTTCCGGTCGTGTTGCCGTTACCCGCACTGCTCTTCACCTGCGCCGTCACGCTGTAGCTCGACACGCTCAGCGCATCGCCGTCCGGGATCTGCAGATACCAGGTGTTGTGATCCGGATCGACCACCACCGCGCCGCCCGTCTGGGAGGTGTAGGTTTTCCCGTTCACCGTTACCACCAGATATTCACCGTTCACCAGATCGGCGGAGACGGTCCCGCTGACGATCGGCGTGGTGTCCGACGTGGTCTGCGCGGTAATCGCCGCCGTGGTGGTCGGGATGCTGGTATCAACGTTCAGCACAAAGCCGTCGGATTCCGTGTAGTTACCGGCCCTGTCGGTGACGCGCACAATGTAGGTGTGATTGCCATCGCTCAGGCCGTTGTCCTGGAAGGACCAGCTTGCGCTGCCGTTCATGGTCACCTGGCCGAGCAGGACCCCGTCACGATAGAGCTGCACAATTTCACCGTCGTCCGGAGCGCGGTTAAGCGTACCGTTGATCAGCGGCGAGTTATCGTCCGTTGCCACCGCGCTGCCAAAGGTGCCCTGACGCTCGCCTTCGCCGTCGGTATAGCTCACTACGGTTCCCACCGTGGCTGGCGGCGTGGTGTCTACCGTCACCACCTGAGAGGCGGTGGAGCCGACGTTGCCCGCCTGGTCGATAATCCGCACCTGGTAGGTGTAGTCCCCGTCAGGCAGATCGCGGGTATCGGTGTAGCTCCAGCGCTGGTTGGTGACCGTGGTATCGAGCCAGGTGTTTCCGCCGTCCAGACTGATCTGCACGCGCTCGTCGCTTGCCAGCGCGCTGCCCAGCGAGCCGTTGATCGTCAGCGTTGTGTCCATGGTGATGAAGTCACTGCTGGACTGCCCGGTATCTTCGCTGATGCTGTCAACGGTGATGCCGTACTGCGGCGCCTGCGTATCCACCGTTACCGCCTGCGAGGTGGTTGCTCCTACGTTCCCCGCCTGGTCGACGACCCGCACCTGATAGTTATGGCTGCCGTCGGTCAGGGTACGGGTGTCGCTGTAGCTCCACTGCGTACCGCTCACGGTGGCGTACACCCAGGTGCTGCCGCCGTCCATGCTCACCTGCACGAATTCACCCGCGCCCAACGCGGCGCCGAGCGTTCCGTGCAGCGTGTACGAGGTCGAACTGGTCAGGAAGTCGTTATTGTCAAAGCCGGTATCCACGGTGATGTTATCCACGGTCACCGTAATCGCCGCATCCGGGGCGACCGTATCGACGGTCACCTGCTGATGGGCGCTGGCGCCCACGTTACCCGCCGCATCCACCACGCGAACGTAGTAGTCATAGGTCTGGTTACCCAGCGTGCGGCTATCGACGTAGTACCAGCTGTTGCCGGTGACGATCACGTTCTGCCAGGTGACGCCGCCGTCGAGGCTGATCTGGGCATATTCGCCGTCGGCCAGCGTCGCGCCGAGCGAGCCGTGCAGCGTCAGGGACGTATCGTTAGTGATAAAGTCGCTGCTGCTCAGGCCGGTATCGTCGCTGATGCTGTCGATGGCGATGGTTTTGCTGGCGTCCGGCGCAACCGTATCAATAGTCACCACCTGGCTGGCGGTGGCGCTGATATTGCCCGCGTCGTCAATCACGCGCAGCTGGTAGTTGTAATCCCCGTCGGCCAGCGTACGACCGTCTACATACGTCCAGCTCAGGCCGCTGACGCTGACGTCGGTCCAGGTCACGCCGCCGTCGAGGCTGATCTGCGCGTGGTCGCCGCTGCCCAGCGCCGCGCCGAGCGTCCCTTTCAGGCTGATCTGGTTGTCGCTGGTGATAAAGTCGCTGCCGGACAGCCCGGTATCCTGGGTGATGGAATCGACCGTAATCGTCGTTGCTACAGGCATGGTCAGGTCAATCACCACGTCCTGGCTGTCCGTCGCCCCCACGTTCCCGGCGTTATCGATCACGCGCACCTGGTACTGGTACGTACCGTCCGTCAGGGTGCGGCCATCGGTGTAGCGCCAGGTGGTGCCGGTCACGGTCAGGTCAATCCAGGTGGTGCCGCCGTCGAGGCTGATCTGCGCCTTCTCGTTATTGCCGAGCTGCGCGGTCAGCGAGCCGTTAATCGCGATATGAGCATCGTTGGTGATGAAATCACTCGCGCTCAGGCCGGTGTCGTTTTGCAGCGAATCAATGCTGATGCCCATCGACGGCGCGGTGAGATCCACGGTAACGGTGTGGTTATCGCTGGCGCTGTTGCCGATGGCGTTGCTCACCTGCGCGTTAATCACGTACGAACCGCCGTCCGCCAGCGCGGTCACGTCTGCACTGCCGACCGTATAGCTCCAGCTTCCATCCGCCTGCACGGTCGCCGTGTAGGTTTTACCGTTCAGCGTGATGGTCACCGTCTGGCCCGCCGGGGCGTCGGTGGTGCCGCTGACAACCAGCGGCGTGCCGTGCTCGGCGGCGTTGACGATATCGTCCTGCGCAAAGGTGTTAACGGTGATGGTTGGGACATCGCCGTTCAGCGTCACGTCGTGCGTTGCGCTGCCCGGGTTACCCGCCTTATCGCTCACCGTAGCCGTAATGGTGTAATCCCCGTCGCTCAGGCCGAGGAAATCACGGCCCGGCACGAAGACCGACCACGATCCGTCCGCCCCGACGGTCGCCTGATAGCTATGCCCGTTGAAGGAGACGGTCACCGTCTGGCCCTGTTCCGCCGTAGTGGTGCCGCTGATGGTCTGGCCCGCCAGCTGCTCCACATTGTTGACGATATCGTCATCGGCCACGGTGCTGATGGTCACGGTTGGCGCGACGGTATCGACCGTTAAGGTGTGCGTGGTCTGGCCGTTATTACCGGCCTTATCGTTGACCGAGGCGGTCACCGTCAGCGCACCCTGGCTCAGCGCAGCCAGATCGGCTGCCGGCACGTCGAGCGTCCAGGTGCCGTCGTTTGCCACGGTTGCAGTGTAGGATTTGCCACCCAGCGTCACGGTGACGGTCTGACCCGCTTCCGCGCTGGAAGCGCCATGCACGCTCAGCGGCTGCTGCGCTTCAAGCGCGTTCAGCATGTCGTCACCCGACAGCGTCGCAATGCTCACGACCGGCGCAGTGGTATCCACGCTGATGCCGTGCGTTGCAGAGGCGCTGTTGCCCGCGCTGTCCTGCGCCGCCACGGAGATCTGATAGCTCGCGCCATCGGCCAGGGCGCCCACGTCGGCGGCCGGAACGGTGGTCGTCCAGCTGCCGTCGCTCTGGATGGTGGCCGTATAGGTTTTGCCGTTCAGCGTCACGGTGACCTGCGTCCCGCTGGCGAACTGGGCGCTGGAGCCGTTAATCACCAGGGACGAACCGGCTTCCGCCGCGTTGATGACGTCGTCACCGCTAACGGTGTTCACCGTCAGCGCCACGGAGGCCGTGTTTACCACCACGTCGTGGGTCTGGGTGCTGCTGTTGCCCGCGCTGTCGGTAATGGTCGCGCTGAGGGTCACGGTGCCGTCGTTGAGCGCGGAAATTACGCTGGCCGGAACGCCCACGCTCCAGTTACCGCTGGCGTCAACGGTGGTGGTGTACTGGTTCGAACCGATGGTGATGACCAGCTTATCGCCGACGCTCGCGCCGGTTGCGGTGCCGCTGACGATCTGCGCCTGTCCGTGCTCCACGCTGTTGATGACGTTATCGCCTGCCACGACGTTAAAGCTGACGATCGGCGGCGTGGTATCAAGCGTAATCGCTTTGCCCGCGCTGCCCGGGTTACCCGCGGCGTCGCTCACGCTGACCTGCACGGTGTAGCCGTTATCCGCCAGAGCGGACAGGTCGGCGCCCGGCACGTTCACGCTCCAGATACCGCCCTGCTGCACCTGCGCGGTATAGCTCTTCCCGCCCAGCGTCACGGTGACCGTCTGACCGACTTCCGCCGTGGTGGTGCCGGAAATGGCCACGCCCGCAGCGGCTTCGCTGCCGTTAATCACGTTATCGCCAGCGACCGTATCAATGCTCACGCTTGGCGCGGTGGCGTCTACGCTGTACTCGCGGCCCGCCGAGGCACTGTTGCCGTTCACGTTGGTGACGCTCACCTGCACGCTGGCATCGCCGTCTTTAAGGCCCGCGAGATCCGCAGACGGCACGGTGGCCGTCCAGTTACCGTCGGCATCGACCTTCGCGGTGTACGTCTTGCCGCCGAAGGTGACGGTAACGGTCTGGTTTTCCTCCACGTTCGAGGTGCTGCCGGACAGCACCAGATCCGCGCCTTTTTCTGCCGCGTTAATCACGTCGTCGGTGGCAATCGCATCGATGCTGATAGCGACTGCCGCCAGATCCACCGTCACGTCATGGCTGATGGTCACCGGATTGCCCGCCGCGCTCTGGCCTGCAGCGGTCACGGTAACCGTGCCCGCAGCCAGGGCCCCGACGTCTGCCGCCGGGATCGCCGCGCTCCAGGTACCGTCTGCCAGCACGGAGGCCGCATAGGTTTTGCCATTGACGGTCACGGTGAGCGTAGTGCCTGCCGCCAGCCCGTCGCTGGAGCCGGTGACAATCAGGTTCTGTCCATGCTCGATGCTGTTAATTACATCGTCGCCCGCGACGGTATCGACGCGCAGGCCCGGCAGGCTGGCGTCTATCACGATGTCGCGCTCGCCCGCGCCGGTGTTCCCGTGGCCGTTGGTGACGGTCGCCGACACGGTCAACTCGCCGTTGCCCAGCGCGGTCAGGACGGATTCCGGCACGTTAACGGACCAGGTCAGGTCGTTCTGCACCGTTGCGGTGTAGCTGTTGCCGCCAATCGTCACGGTCACGGTGTTGCCCGCTTCCGCGTTCGCTACGGTGCCGCTGATGGTCTGGCCTGCGGCCACTTCCGCCGCGTTGATGACGTTGTCGCCCGCCACGGTGTTGATGGTGACGGTCGGCAGCGCGGTGTCGACCAGCAGGTTCGCGGTGTTGCTCACGCTGTTGCCCACGCCGTTGGTCGCGGCGGCGCTCAGGGTGTAGTTGGCTTCGCCGAGACCTGCGAGATCCGCCGCCGGCACCGTCAGGCTCCAGCTGCCGTCCGCCGCAGTGGTCGCGGTATAGTTTTTACCGTTGAGGGTCACGGTCACCACGGTGCCTTCCGCGAGGTTAGCGCTGGTGCCGCTGACGCTCAGATCCTGACCTTTCTCCACCGCGTTCAGGACGTTGTCATCGCTGATGGCGTTGAAGGCCACGGACGGCAGGCCGGTATCGACGGTCACGCTATGCGTGCCGGAGCCGGTATTGCCCGCCGCATCGGTGACTGACGCCGTGACGGTGACGGTGCCGTCGCTGAGCCCGGAAATGACGCTCGCCGGGACGCCCACGCTCCAGTTCCCCGCCGCGTCCAGCACGGTGGTGTAGGTCTGGCCGCCGAGGGTGACGGTGACCTTATCGCCCGCCGCCGCGCCGGTGGCGGTGCCGCTGATGATGTGTGCCTGAGCGTGCTCAGTGATGTTAATCACGTCGTCGCCCGCCACGGTGTTGATGGTTACCGCAGGCACGGTCACGTCCACCGTCAGAGTGTGATCGACCGACGCCGGGTTACCCGCTTTATCGCTGACGCTCGCTGTCACGGTGACGCTGCCGTCGGTTAATCCAGCCAGATCCGCCGCCGGAACGTTCAGCGTCCAGCTGCCGTCCGCGCCTGCGGTTGTGGTGTAGTCTTTGCCGTTCAGCGTCACGGTCACGGTCTGGCCCGCTTCGGCGGTGGTGGTGCCGGACACGGTCAGATCGGCCTGAACTTCGGCGGCATTCAGAATGTCGTCCGTCGCCAGGGTATTAATGGTCACGGACGGCGCGGTCGCATCCACGCTGTACTCGCGGCCCGCCGAGGCGCTGTTGCCGTTCACGTTGGTGACGCTCACCTGCACGCTGGCGTCGCCATCCTTAAGGTGTGCCAGATCCGCAGACGGTACGGTGTAGGTCCAGTTACCGCTGTCGTCTACTGTCGCGGTATAGATTTTGCCGTTCAGGCTGATGGTCACGGTCTGCCCGGCTTCCACGTTGGTGGTCGCACCGGACAGCACCAGATCCGCGCCCTTCTCCGCCGCGTTAATCACGTCGTCGGTGGCGATGGAATTGATGCTGATGGCAACGGTCGCCAGATCCACCGTCACGTCGTGGCTAATGGTAATCGGGTTGCCCGCCGAGCTGTCGCCGGTAACGCTGATTTTGACGGTGCCTTCCGGCCACGCGCTCACGTCGGTGGACGGGATCGCCGCGCTCCAGGTGCCGTCCGCCAGCACGGTCGCCGCATAGGATTTACCGTTGACGGTCACGGTCAGCGCCGTGCCTGCCGCCAGCCCGTCGCTGGAACCGGTGACGATCAGGTTCTGCGCGTGCTCGATGGTGTTGACCACGTCATCACCCGCGACGGTGTCAACGCGCAGGCCCGGCAGGTTAGCGTCGATAGCGATCTCGCGCTCGCCGGTGCCGGTATTGCCGTGGCCGTTGGTGACGGTCGCCGTCACGCTCAGGCTGCCGTTGCCCAGCGCGGTCAGCACGTCAGACGGCACGTTCACGGACCAGGTCAGATCGCTCTGCACCGTTGCGGTGTAGCTGTTGCCGCCAAGGGTGACGGTCACGGTATTGCCCGCTTCAGCGTTCGCCACGGTGCCGCTCAGGGTCTGGCCTGCCGCCACTTCCGCCGCGTTGATGACGTTATCGCCCGCCACGGTGTTGATGGTGACGGTCGGCAGCGCGGTGTCGACCAGCAGGTTCGCGGCGTTGCTCACGCTGTTGCCCACGCCGTTGGTGGCGGTCGCATTCAGGGTGTAACTGGCCTGGCCGAGACCGGCCAGATCCGCTGCCGGAACCGTCAGGCTCCAGGTGCCGTCTGCCGCCGTCGTCGCCGTGTAGTTTTTGCCGTTCAGGGTTACGGTCACCACGGTGCCTTCCGCGAGGTTGGCGCTGGTGCCGCTGACGCTCAGGTCCTGACCTTTTTCTACCGCGTTCAGGACGTTGTCATCGCTGATAGCGTTGAAGGCCACCGATGGCAGACCGGTATCGACGGTCACGTTATGCGTGCCGCTGCCGGTGTTGCCCGCCGCGTCGGTGACTGACGCCGTGACGGTCACGGTGCCGTCGCTGAGGCCGGAAATCACGCTCGCCGGGACGCCCACGCTCCAGTTCCCCGCCGCGTCCAGCACGGTGGTGTAGGTCTGCCCGCCAATCGTGACGGTGACCTTATCGCCCGCCGCCGCGCCGGTGGCGGTGCCGCTGATGATTTGCGCCTGGCCGTGTTCTGCGATGTTAATGACGTCGTCGCCCGCCACGGTGTTGATGGTCACCGCAGGCGCGGTGATATCTACCGCCAGGTTGTGGTCCACCGACGCCGGGTTACCCGCCTTGTCGCTAACCGATGCGGTAACGGTGACGCTGCCGTCGGTTAATCCAGCCAGATCCGCCGCCGGGACGTTCAGCGTCCAGCTGCCGTCTGCGCTGACGGTTGTGGTGTAGTCTTTGCCGTTCAGCGATACGGTCACGGTCTGGCCCGCTTCGGCGGTGGTGGTGCCGGATACGGTCAGATCGGACTGCGCTTCTGCCGCATTCAGAATGTCGTCGTTCGCCAGGGTATTGATGGTCACGGACGGTGCGGTCGCATCCACGCTGTACTCCCGGCCCGCCGAGGCGCTGTTGCCGTTCACGTTGGTGACGCTCACCTGCACGCTGGCGTCGCCGTCCTTCAGGCTGCCCAAATCGGCAGACGGTACGGTCGCCGTCCAGTTGCCGCTGGCATCCACCGTCGCGGTGTATGACTTGCCGCCGAAGGTGATGGTAACGGTCTGGTTTTCCTCGACGTTCGAGGTAGTGCCGGAGAGCACCAGATCAGCGCCCTTCTCGGCGGCGTTAATCACGTCATCGGTGGCGATGGCGTCGATGCTGATTGCAACGCTCGCCAGATCCACCGTCACATCGTGGCTGATAGAAACCGGGTTACCGGCGCTGCTCTGGCCAGCAACGGATACAGTAACCGTGCCGGCACTCAGTGCGCCGACGTCTGCGGCCGGGATCGCCGCGCTCCAGGTGCCGTCCGCCAGCACGGTCGCCGGATAGGTTTTGCCGTTGACGGTCACGGTCAGCGCCGCGCCCGCCGCCAGCCCGTCGCTGGTGCCGGTGATAATCAGGTTCTGCCCGTGTTCGATGCTGTTGATCACATCGTCACCCGCCACGGTATCCACGCGCAGGCCCGGCAGGTTAGCGTCTATCACGATTTCGCGCTCGCCCGTTCCGCTATTACCCACGCCGTTCGTGACGCTGGCTGACACGGTTAAATCACCGTTGCCCAGTGCGGTCAGCACGTCGGACGGCACGTTCACGGACCAGGTGAGATCGCTCTGCACCGTTGCGGTGTAGCTGTTGCCGCCAATCGTCACGGTCACGGTATTGCCCGCTTCGGCATTCACCACCTTGCCGCTGATGGTCTGGCCGGCTGCCAGCTCCGCCGCGTTAATGACGTCGTCACCTGCAATGGTGTTGATAATCACGCCCGGCAGAACGGACTCCACGTTCACGGTGTGCGACGTGCTGGTATTGTTGCCGACGCCGTCCGTTGCTGAGGCGGTAACGGTGTACAACGCTTCACCCAGTTGGCCCACCTGGTCCGCCGGAACGGTGGTGGTCCATTTCCCGTTATCATCCACCTGCGCGCTGTACGCTTTGCCGTTCAGCATCACGGTTACCTCCGCGCCTGCCGCCAGGCCGGAAGCCGTACCGGAGATCGTCAGATCCTGGGTTTTCTCGCTGTTGTTGATCACATCGTCACCGGAAACGGTGTCAATGGTCAGCACCGGCGCGGTCAGGTTCACCTCCACGCCGTGCGTGGCGCTGTTGCTGTTGCCCGCTTTATCGGTCAGCGCCGCGGTAATGGTGTAATCCCCGGCGGCCAGCGCGGTGACGTCCGCCGCAGGCACGCCCACGCTCCAGTTGCCGGAGGCATCCAGTGTGGCGGTGTACGATTTGCCGTTGAGGGTGACGGTGACCACGTCGCCCGCCGCCGCGCCGGTCACGGAACCGGTGACAATCAGCGCCTGCGCGTGCTCGGCGCTGTTGATCACGTCGTCGTCGGAAACGGTGTTAATAGTCAGCTGCGGGACGGTGGTATCGACCAGCACGTCGCGATCCGCAGAGGCCGGGTTGCCCGCCTTATCAGACACGGCGGCGCTGATGGTGTAGTTGCCGTCAGTAATCGCGCCCACGTCTGCAGACGGCACGGTTACGCTCCAGCTGCCGTTTGCCTGCACGGTGGTGGTGTAGTCCACGCCGTTCAGCGTCACGGTGACGGTCTGGCCCGCTTCGGCGTTGGTCACGCCGTTAACGACCAGATCCTGCTGCGCTTCGGCGGCGTTGATGATGTTGTTATCGCTGACGATCTCGATAGACACCGTCGGCGCGGTAGCGTCCACGCTGTACTCGCGGCCCGCCGACGCGCTGTTGCCGTTCACGTTGGTGACGCTCACCTGCACGCTGGCATCGCCGTCTTTCAGGCTGCCCAAATCGGCAGACGGTACGGTCGCCGTCCAGTTGCCGCTGGCATCCACCGTCGCGGTGTATGACCTGCCGCCGAAGGTGATGGTAACGGTCTGGTTTTCTTCCACGTTGGTGGTCGAGCCGGACAGCACCAGGTCCGCGCCTTTCTCCGCCGCGTTGATTACGTCGTCCGATGCAATAGGGTCAATGCTGATGGCGACCGCCGCCAGATCCACCTTTACGTCGTGGCTGATGGAAACCGGATTACCCGCCGCGCTCTGGCCTTCCACGGTCACGGTGACCGTGCCCGCGTTCAGCGCGCTGACGTCTGCTTCCGGAATGGCCGCCGTCCAGGTGCCGTCCGCCAGCACGGTTGCGGCGTAGGTTTTACCGTTGACGGTCACCGTTAACGCCGCGCCCGTTGCCAGTCCTTCACTGGAGCCGGTGATAATCAGGTTTTGCGCGTGCTCAATGCTGTTGATGACATCGTCACCCGCCACGGTATCGACGCGCAGGCCCGGCAGGTTGGCATCAATGGTGATGTCGCGCTCGCCGGAGCCGGTGTTGCCGTGGCCGTTAGTCACGCTTGCTGACACCGTCAGATCGCCGTTACCGATGGCGGTTAAAACGTCAGACGGCACGTTGACCGACCAGCTCAGATCGTCCTGTACCGTCGCGGTCCAGGTATTGCCGCCGACTGAAATGGTGACAGTGTCACCGCTGGCCGCGCCGCTCACTTTCCCGCTCAGGGTCTGCCCGGCAGCCACTTCCGCTGCGTTGATGACATCGTCCGTGGCGACAGGGTTGATGGTGACCTGCGGCAGCGCGCTGTCGACCAGCACGCTGTGCCCGGTGCTCGCGCTGTTGCCTGCGGCGTCGGTTACGCTCGCCGTCACGACGTAGCTTGCTTCGCCCAGCGCAGAGACGTTTGCCGCCGGAACGTTCACGCTCCAGTTCCCGCTGGCGTCGGTAGTCGCCGTATAGTTAATCCCGTTCAGGGTCACCGTAATGGTGGTTCCGTCCGGCTGGTTGCTGGTGCCGGACACCAGCAGATCCTGGCCTTTCTCGGTTGCGTTGATCACGTCGTCAACCGCCAGGGTATTGATGGCAACCACCGGCGCGGTCAGGGAGACGTCAAACGCGTGCGTCGCGGTGGTGCTGTTACCGGCTTTATCGGTGAGGGTCGCTGAGATCGTCTGGTCGCCATTTGCCAGCGCGCCAACGTCCGCCGCCGGAACGCCCACGCTCCAGCTGCCGGACGCGTCCAGCATCGCGGTGTAGTCTTTCCCGTTCAGGGTCACGGTAATCACGTCGCCCGCCTGCGCGCCCGTCACCTTACCGGAGACGATCAGCGCCTGGCCGTGCTCGGCAATATTGATGACGTCGTCACCCGCAACGATGTTGAACGAAATCTGCGGTACGGTGGTGTCGACCAGCACCGTGGAGCCCGCGCTGGCCGGGTTGCCTGCCTTATCGGACACGGTCGCCGTGACCGCCGCATTGCCGTCGCTGATGCCTGCCATGTCCGCCGCCGGCACGTCGAGCGTCCAGCTGCCGTCCGCCTGCACCTGCGCGGTATAGGTGTTGCCGTTGAAGGTCACGGTGACCGTCTGGCCCGCTTCGGCAGTAGAGGTACCGCTCAGGGTCAGATCCTGCGCCGCCTCTGCCGCGTTCAGCATATTGTCATGGCTGATGGTGTTGATGGTCACCGTCGGCGCGGTGGTATCGACGCTGAACTCCTGCGCCGAAGACGCCGCGTTGCCGTTCACGTTGGTGACGCTAACCTGCACGCTGGCGTCGCCGTCTTTCAGGCCGCTCAGATCGGCAGCCGGAACGGTCCAGGTCCAGTCGCCGTTGGCATCCACCGTGGTGGTATAGGTTTTACCCGCAAAGGTAATGGTCACGGTCTGACCCGCTTCAACGTTGGAGGTGGTGCCGGAAAGCACCAGATCCTGGCCTTTTTCCGCCGCGTTAAGCACGTTATCGTCGGTCACGCTGTCGATGCTGATGGCAACCGGGGTGAGATCCACATCCACAACGGTGCCGATAGCCACCGGGTTGCCGGAAGCGTCCTGCGCGCTGGCGCTGATGGTGAGCGAACCGTCGGCCCACTGCGACACGTCCGCCGCCGGTACCGCCGCCTGCCAGGTGCCGTCCGCCATGACCGACGCTGAATAATCCTTGCCGTTGATGGTCACGGTCACGGTGCTGCCCGCCGCCAGATCGGTGCTGGTGCCGGACACAATCAGGTTCTGAGCGTGTTCGATCGCGTTGATGACGTCGTCACCTGCGACGGTATCAATACGCAGGCCCGGGAGCTGGGCGTCGATACTAAAGTCGAGAGAAGAAGAGCCGGTATTACCGTGCGCGTTGGTCACACTGGCGGAGACCGTGAGGCCGCCGTTGCCGAGCGCGGTAAGCTGGCTCTCGCTTAACGGCAGGCTCCAGGTCAGATCGTCCTGCACGGTAGCGGTGTAGGTCTGGCCGCCAAGAATAATAGTGACAGTGTCACCTGACGCCGCGTTCGTCACCTTACCGGTCAGGGTTTGTCCTGCCGCCACTTCCGCGGCGTTAACGATATTGTCGCCCGCCAGCGTGTCGATCGTCACCACCGGCAGCGAGCTGTCCACCAGCACATCGTGTGAGGTTGACGCGCTGTTGCCGACGTTATCCGTGACGCTCGCCGTCACGGTGTAATGGGCTTCTCCCAGCGCGCTGACGGCCGAGGCCGGTACGGTCACGCTCCAGTTACCGCTGGCGTCGGTGGTAGCGGTGTAGTTGATGCCGTTCAGGTTAACGGTGATGCTGGTCCCTTCTGGCTGGTTGCTGGTGCCGGAGAGCAGCAGATCTTCGCCCTTCTCGGTCGCGTTAATCACATCGTCCGCCGCCAGCGTGCTGATACCGATGACAGGCGTCACGGTATTCACTACCACATCCAGTGAACTGCTTCCGGTATTGCCGGATCGGTCGGTCACGGAAACATCGATGGTCCAGGTGCCGTCCGCCAGCCCCTGCACGACGGATGCCGGCAGGCCAAGGCTCCAGTTCCCCGCCGCATCCACCACGGTGGTGTAATCGACGCTGTTAATGGTGATGGTCACCCGATCGCCCGCTGCCGCCCCGGTGACGGAGCCGCTCAGGATCTGCGCCTGTGAATGGGCGAGCTGATTAACGGTATTGGTGTCGGTGACAAAGTCGTTAATGGTCACCTGCGGTACGGTGGCATCCACCAGTCCCACGCGATCGGCGCTGCTGCTGTTGCCCGCCACGTCGCTCACGGTTGCCGTCACGGTCACGATGCCATCCGTCAGGGCACCCACGTCTGCCGCCGGGACGCTCAGCTGCCAGGTACCGTCCGCCTGAACCGTGGTCTGATACGTTTTGCCGTTCAGCGTCACGGTGACCGTCTGGCCGGGTTCCGCAGTGCTGCTGCCGCTTAAGGCTAAATCCTGCTGCGCTTCCGCCGCGTTGATGATGTTGTCGTCGGTCAGGTTATCGAGCGTAATCGCCGGTGGCTGCGTATCCACCGTGACCACGCGCGCAGCGTCCGCGCTGTTGCCGCTGACGTTAGTGACGCTGACGCTCACCTGCGCGCGCCCGTCGATCAGGGTTTCCATGGCGCTGGCGGGTACGCTCAGGCTCCAGGAGCCATCCTGCTGCACCTGTGCGGTAAAGGTCTGGTCGGCAAATTTCACCACCACGGTTTGCCCTGCCTCCACGCCCTGCGTCTGGCCGGAAAGGGTTAAGTCCGCGCCTTTTTCCGCCGCATTCAGCAGGTCGTCGCCGGAGACGGTATCAATGGTGACCGCGACGGCGTTCAGATCGAGTTCAATCGGGTGTTCAGCCGCAACGGTATTGCCCCAGGCATCTTCAGCGCTGACGCTAACCGTCATGCCGCCCGCCGTCCAGGCCTGCAGGTCCGCCGCCGGAACGCCGATCTGCCAGTTGCCGCTGGCGTTAACCGCGGTAACGTACTCAACGTTGTTAATGGTGACGACAATCTGCGTCCCCGCGGCCAGATGGGTACTGGAACCGGTGACGCTCAGATCCTGCTGCTGTTCAATGGCGTTGATCACATCATCGCCGGAAATGGTGTTCACGCGCAGGCCCGGCAGCTCCGCGTTGATATTGATATCACGCTCGCCGGTGCCGGTATTGCCGTGTGCGTTGGTGACGGAGGCGCTGAAGGTTAAATCCCCATCGCCGAACGCCTGAAGATCCGCTGACGGAATTTTCAGGCTCCAGGTCAGATCGCTGCCAACCGTTGCGGTATAGCTCTTGCCGCCGACGGTGACAGAGACGGTATCGCCCGCCGCCGCGCCACTGACGCGACCGCTGAGGGTTTGATCGACGCCCGCTTCGGCGTTATTGACCAGGTTGTCGCCCGCAAACGTATTGATAATGACCTGCGGAAGGACGGTATCCACCAGCAGATTCGCTTCGGCAGAACCGCTGTTACCCACGCTATCGGTACCGCTGACGCTGACGGTATAAAGCGTGTTCGCCAGATTCAGGACGTCGGACACCGGCACCTGGACCGCCCAGATACCGTTTTCGACGGTAGCCTGATAGTTGACGTTGTTCAGCGTCACGGTGACGGTGGTGCCGTCCGGCAGATTGCTGGTGCCGGTCAGGCTCAGGGGCTGCATCGCCTCCTGGGCATTCAGGACGTTATCCTGGCTGATGGCGTCAATCGTAAATTCCGGCGGGTGTCCGCTCAGCGTAATGCCGTGCGTGGCGCTGCCGGTGTTGCCTGCCGCGTCAGTGACGGAGACCGAAATCGTGTGGCTGCCCTCACCGAGCGCGCCGATGACGGAGGCAGGCACGCCGACGCTCCAGCTGCCGTCGGCCTGCACCACACCGGTGAAGGTCTGGCCGCCAAGGGTCACGGTGACCACATCGCCCGCGGCGGCACCGCTCGCCTGCCCGGAAACGATCTGCGCCTGGCCCTGCTCGCTGGTGTTCAGAATGTCGTCACCCGCGACGGTGTTGATCGTCACAACGGGTGCTGCGGTATCGACGGTAAAATCGGCTGTGGTGGTAGAACCGTTACCCGCTTTGTCGCTGACGTTGACCGTCAGGGTATGCCCGCCGTTCGCCATCGCCTGTACTTCACTGGCGGGAAGCGTGACGGACCAGGTGCCGTCGCTGCCCACGGTCGCGGTGTGGTTTTTGCCGTTCAGCGTAACCGTGACAATCTGTCCCGCTTCCGCATCGGTTTTACCCGTCAGCGTTAACGGCTGATTGTGTTCAGCGGCATTAATGACGTTGTCCTGCGCGATTGCGTCGACGGACAGCGTCGGTGCTACGGTATCAACGCCAATCGTCTGGCTGCCGCTGACGGTGTTACCCGCCGCGTCTTTACCGCTAACGTTAACCGTCCAGGTGCCGTCGCCCAGCGCCTGCGCGTCTGCGGCAGGCACCTTCACGCTCCACGCGCCGTTTGCTCCCACTTCTGCGGAATAGGTCTTGCCGTTCAGCGTCACGGTGAGTTCGGTACCCTGCGCCAGGTTTTTACTGGCGCCGGAGAGCGTGAAGCCCGCAGACTGTTCGCTGGCGTTGATCACGTTATCACCCGCCGTGGTGGCGAGCGTTAACGTGGCATCAGCCGTCGACACGGTTACGGTAATGCTCCCCGCAGAGGTCGTTTTGCTGCCGTCGATCTGCACGACGGACCAGGTATGTTCCCCGTCGGTCTGGGTCGGGAGTTTTACCGTCCAGGTGCCGTCCTTCGCGACCATAGTGCTGGCAATGGTGCTGCCGCTGCTGTCTTTGACCTGAATGGTCGCCCCAGGCTGCCCCGTACCGCTAAAGGTTGGGGTGTTATCATCCGTGACCTCTTTTGCACTCAGCACGCCCTGCTTGTCACCCGCTTTATCCGATAGCAAGAAGGTCGGCGTCGCGCTTTCCACTTCTTTCGTGTTATCAATGACTTTTGTTTTAGTTTCGCCGTCACCGCCGTTTGCCAGCAGCGCCCCGATGGCACCGCCGCCTAACGCAGCTCCCGCAATCCAGCCCCACGGCGCGTCGCTTAAAACACTTTCCTGCTCAAGGAAAGGTTGAATGCTGCTAATCGGTGTGGCCTGCGCGGTTAACTCGGTCACCGCAGCGCCTGACGCTTCCCCGGCATCGGCAAAAGAAATATGTGTCAGTTCCTGACGGTCGTTGAACACCAGTTCTGACTGATTATGCGTTTCTGGATCTTCAACAAAATAGTTATTGCAGCGAATAACGCTGCCATCTTTCATATAAATGAGGAGGTCTTTACCCTGGCGGACATAACGCACCACATCCTGAGCAGAACCCTGGATTTCAATCACGCTCGGCGATGAAATAGAGACCGACAGATTTCCTTCGCCGGTTAATTTCGTTTTCTCCGCCGTTTTGCGAATGATGACATCAACAACCTTTACGTTACTCATATTTCTCTCCTTGCAGGTGTACGGATTCCTGTGGATATGTCCACCAGACGGATGTAGCTATCCCTGGGAAAAAACACCCATTATTTTCAGTCTTACTTTGCGCAACACTGCGCGTCTTTTATTAACTCAAATCGGGTAATTTTGCGGCAGCGTTTTTCTCTATTCCAATAAGCGGCATTAAATTATCAACTGCGGAAGCATAATTAATTGCCGAACTCCAGCCATCATACTCAGCGATTATTTTCGCTGAAGTGGCCTGCCAGACATCCTGCTCAACGCTGAGCAGATCGTTAATGCTCCGCTTGCTCAGGGTGTATTCATTTTTATAAACATCGCGGGCGCGCAGCGCATTTTCCAGCTGTTGCTTCCCGGCCTCCATTCTTCCCCGTGCGCCGGTCCAGTCAGCCTGCGCGACGGACGCTTTTTGCAGTACATCGAAACGTGCCTGATCGACCTGAGAGGAGGCCATGGCCCGTGCGCCTTCCGCCTGACGAACGCGAGCGGAAACCGCGCCCCCCTGATACAGCGGTGCGTCGATATTGAGCTGTATCTGGTCGTCCCAGTATGAACGGTTGTCCGATTCGTAACGGGTACGTCCCCCTTTCAGGCTTAACGTCGGCCAGTGCTGGGACTTCGCCGTTTCCACGCCATACTGAGCAGAACGTTCCATGTTCTGCGCGGCCATCACCGCCGGTATTAACGAATAATCAATACGGTTGAGCGAATCTGGCTCTACCGCGAGGTTCTCAGGTACCGGCGAGTAAGCTTCTGCCTGCATCCCGGTTAATACCGCCAGCCTTGCGCGCGCGCTGTTTAAAGCGGCGTTATACTGCGCGACCGTTGCCTGCATGCCGGCAATACGCGTGCGGGTCTGGAGCTCATCGGAGGTGGAGCTCACGCCCGCGTCTGCGCGCAGCTTTGCCAGCTGTTCGACGTTTTTGAGCGCCTGCACATTATCTATTGCCGCCTGCAGCAGGTCGGAATAGCGTTTGACCTCTACATAGCTCAGCGCCGTTTTTTCCGCCACATCGGAAAGCGTGCCCATCAGCTGATAGCGGTAGCTATCGCGCTGGGCGGAAGACTGGCTGATGCTGTTATTGGTCTTGCCAAAATCGTACAGCAGCTGCGTCAGGCTCAGCCCCCATGCGGCTGAATTCTTCAGCGACCCGCTGGAATCGGTGGTCTGGCTGTGCCCTGTACTCCCGTTCAGCGATATCTGCGGCATCCAGCCGCTGCGCGCCTCATCTATTTGTGCCTGGCCAATACCTAATTGCGCGGCCTGCTGACTAATTGACGGATCGCGATCGATAGCAAAAAGAATACTTTCTTTTAAGGTTGTGGTTGCCACCGGGGCAATACCCACCTGATTACTATTGCCGTACGCCGTATTTATGGCTAATGAAATGAATGCCAGCGCTGCTGTAAATCGGCATAACATAGGCTTTCGTAATATCGTCATGTTATCTCCCTGACTCTGAGTGATACTCAAGCAAATACCCAAAAAGAGGTATAGATAATTAGACAAATATCTTATTTAGCTACCGTGCTGGATTTTAGGTAATACTTCCCATACCCATTTCCGTTGGAGATGAGATCTGCTTGTGTCTTATTTCAATTAAGAATTTACTTATTTCTTAAACTGGTTAGCAGCATAACAAAATGTGGTATAGCCCACTACAGCCACAATGTTAATGTGGTGTTACAAGTAAGAAAAAATATGGGGTTTCTGGACAAAAGTCTTAAAGTATCCTTTCAAATGAAACATATAAACCCCCTGTTATCTAAGGAAAATTCTTAATTCTTTCTATGCACATTTTTGCGTTAATTTCAGCTCGGGTCAGACACAAAGATTTTCAAAGAAGTGTCAATTTACGTAGCCTAAGAGGTATATTTAAAATTAAAAACCATTAAAAAACTAATTAAAGCAATTAAAACCTGAATAATTTAAATTAAACAGAATTTAACACCATACAATGACGATACACTGGTTACATAACCCAAATCGTTAAATAAAACATAACAATAACATTGTGATTAACATTCAAAACGGCTTGCTTATACCTGCTTAATAAAATCTTAATAATCACCCATCTGAATCATCACGCTGCTGCACATTATTCTGACGACATTCCCCTTCTCTCTGCGTCAAAATGCTGTATTATGCAAACTATTGCGACATTTTGCAGGAACGTACGCCCATGCACAAAACCGCTCGTCAACGCTACGTCCTGGATCTTCTCAGTGAGCAAGGCCAGGCCAGCATCACCGACCTGGCTGAGAAGCTGAAGGTTTCGGCAGATACCATCCGTCGGGATCTGACCGACCTGGAAAAGCAGGGCCTTGCGCAGAAGAACCACGGCGGAGCCATCGCGCTTAACCTCTCCGCCATGAACCGTCAGGGCCGCAATACGCTACTGCCGGAGACTAAACAGCGTCTGGGTAAAGAGGTCGCACAGCAGGTTCCGCCGGGCTCCACCCTGTTTCTGGATGCCGGAAGCACGGTGATGGCGGTCGCCACCTTTCTTCAGGGGCCGCTTACCGTCATTACCCCCTCGCTGGATATCGCCCAACATTTTAGCGACCGGGAAGACGTTGAGCTGATCCTGCTCGGCGGGAAATGGGACCCTAAGCAGCGGCTGTTTGCCGGCAGCGCCACGCTGTCTTTGCTGTCGCGTTATCGGGCAGATATCGCCATTCTTGGGGCGTGCGCCATTCATGCTGAACTCGGTTTGAGCGCCGGTAAAGAAGCGGATGCCGAGGTGAAACGCGCGATGCTCGACGCAAGTCACGCGCACTGGATTGTTGCCGATCACCTGAAAATTAACCGCTGCGAGCCGTATCTGGTTTCCGGGTTATCCAGTATTCAACAACTCTTTTTAGATCGTCCCTGGCCTGAGCTTGGGGACCATAGCGCATTGCAGGTCACGGTATGCGCGAATTAACGTGGAGAAGGTCATGAGTAACGTTCAAACAATTAACATTGCGCTGATCGGGTATGGATTTGTCGGCAAAACCTTCCATGCCCCGCTGATCCAGTCGGTGGACGGGATTAAGCTGGCCGTGGTCTCTTCTCGTGATGAAGAGAAGGTTAAACGCGATCTGCCGGATGTACAGGTAGTCGCGACACCGGAAGAGGCCATTCAGCATCCTGATATCGATCTGGTGGTGATTGCCTCCCCCAACGCCACGCACGCCCCGCTGGCGACGCTGGCCCTGAACGCGGGTAAACACGTGGTGGTGGATAAGCCTTTTACCCTCGATATGCAGGAAGCTCGCGACCTGATTGCGCTGGCGGATGAAAAGCAGCTTCTGCTCTCCGTCTTCCACAACCGCCGCTGGGACAGTGATTTCCTCGGCATTAAGCAGGTTATTGAGCAAGGCACGCTCGGCAAGGTTAAACACCTGGAATCGCATATCGACCGCTTCCGCCCGGAAGTGCGCGTGCGCTGGCGCGAGCAGAACGTCCCCGGGAGCGGACTGTGGTTTGACCTGGGTCCCCACCTGATTGACCAGACGCTGCAGCTCTTTGGCCTGCCGCAGTCGGTTCAGGGGAATATCGCGACGCTGCGCGACGGTGCAGAAATAAACGACTGGGCGCACGTGGTCTTAAACTACCCGGAGCACAAGGTTGTTCTGCACGCCAGCATGCTGGTGGCTGGCGGTACGGCACGCTTTACCGTCCACGGGGACAAGGGCAGCGTGGTGAAAGCCAGAATCGATCAGCAGGAAGCGCAGCTGCTCTCAGGGGTGATTCCCGGCAGTGAAACCTGGGGCGAAGACAGCGACAGCATGGTCTTCTTTGGGGCCGACGGCGCGCCGCAGACGATCCCTACCCCGAAAGGCGATCAGCGCCAGTATTACGTCAACGTACGGGATGCGCTGCTCGGGAAAATCGCCAACCCTGTCCACCCTGTTGAGGCACTGGCGGTCATGGCCGTGCTGGAAGCGGCGGTGACGTCGTCGGAGACGGGGTCAACGCAGCCGCTGGCATTAACGGCTGAAGAGCGTGCGCTGCTGGGTTAAAAAAATAAGCCGGGTGGCGCTAGCGCTTACCCGGCCTACAAACGGTTCTGAATCGTAGGCCGGGTAAGCGCAGCGCCACCCGGCAAGAGTTAAAGATTACTGACGCTTTTTCGGCATCATGCGCAGAAGGGTATTATCTTTCCAGAAATAGTGATGCATCAGTGCCGCCACCGCGTGCAGGCCAATAACAAAATAGCCCAGGTTCGCCAGCGTCTCGTGCCATTCTTTCAGCACATCAACCAGGTCAAAATTTGACTCCGCCGCATGCGGCATCACCATGCCAAACGCAAACCAGTCGCTGCCTCGGTTATACATCATCACAATGCCAATCAGCGGCAGCGCAATAAACAGCAGATACACCACCAGATGCCCCAGATGAGACAGCCCCGTCACCATTGCTTTTGGCTTCGGCTGAATCGGGGGCGCGCGGAATTTCAGGCGAACCAGCAGACGCGTCACCATCAGCACCAGAATACTGATACCGCACGAGACGTGGATCATATTGATCGCCGGGCGCGCGGTGCGCGGGAAGAAACCTTTGAACTCCATGGCGCAGTAGGCGACGATGATTAACAGAAACACCAGCCAGTGGATGCCGATTTGCAGGCTTGTATATTTAGTGCGCATGTCATTTCCCGATTAAAAACAGTTATCGCGCCAACATAATCCCCTTTCCTTAAAAATTCATTAACTTTTCTGTATGGGTTTTCAAATACTTCCTCCCGCATGAAGCATCTTCAATTGCCGCCCTGCCCGTGATGGTCTAAGCCTGGATGAGTTCAAACTGTCGCATCGACACGTTTACAGGAGAACACCATGAGTAAAATTGGCATTAACGGTTTTGGACGTATTGGACGCCTTGTACTTCGTCGCCTTCTTGAAACCCAGGACAGTAATACCGTCGTCGCCATCAACGACCTCACCTCCCCGAAAGTGCTGGCCTATCTGCTCAGGCATGATTCTAACTACGGTGGCTTCCCGTGGAGCGTGGATTTCACCGAGGATGCGCTAATTGTTGACGGTAAAACCATTGCGGTGTACGCCGAAAAAGAGGCGAAGCACATTCCGTGGAAAACCGCAGGTGTGGATATCGTCGTCGAGTGCACCGGTTTTTATACCTCTGAAGAGAAATCACAGGCGCACCTGGACGCTGGCGCGAAGAAAGTGCTGATCTCAGCCCCTGCGGGTGACATGAAAACCATCGTCTACAGCGTGAATGACGACACCATTGACGCCGGTGATACCATTATTTCCGTCGCATCCTGCACCACCAACTGCCTCGCCCCGCTGGCGAAGGCCCTGAACGATGCGTTTGAAATCAAGGTGGGCACCATGACCACCATTCACGCCTATACCGGTACGCAGGCGCTGGTAGATGGCCCGCGCGGGAAAGACCTTCGCGCCTCACGGGCGGCGGCAGAGAATATCATTCCCCACACCACCGGTGCCGCCAAAGCCATTGGTCTGGTGATCCCCGCACTCAGCGGCAAGCTGAAGGGCCACGCGCAGCGCGTGCCGGTTAAAACGGGTTCGGTAACCGAGCTGGTGGCGATTCTCGGCAAGAAAGTAACCGTTGAGGAGATCAACGCCGCGCTGAAAAAGGCGACGCAGGGCAATAAGTCGTTCGGGTATACCGACGAAGAGATTGTGTCGTCCGATGTGATTGGCTCGCACTATGGTTCGGTGTTTGACGCCACGCAGACGGAGGTGTCAGAAGCGGGAGAGCTGCAGCTGGTGAAAGCCGTCGCGTGGTATGACAATGAGTACGGTTTTGTGACGCAGCTGGTGCGGACGCTGGATAAGTTTGCTGCGCTGTGATTTCCCCCCTCACCCTGACCCTCTCCCCAATGGGGCGAGGGAATGGTTCCGTGCTTAGATTATTTTGCGTGCCCCCTTGAGAACCGGATCCTGCTGCAGCTGTTTCCACGCGGCAATCACCGCCTCAGGAAAGTCGACGTGCGCGATAAAATCGCGCCCGACCGGGCCGTAGCCGTTAACGTCATCATACAGCCGCGGTAGCTCCCCCAGAACCAGTGACAGGTAGCGGTCAACGGGCCACAGTCCGCTATTGCCCGCGCTAAACTCCACGCCCTCGTTGCCGTTATGCAGTATCGGCGTAAACCCGGGATGGCTTATCCACTGCGGTGACGCGGGTTCATCCTGACAAACGCGGGCAAACGTCGCCATCGTACGGCGCTGCATCGTCGGATCCTGCACCACCAGCATCCGCCCGGTTGCTCGCTGATGCTGTTTCAGCATGTTCCAGCTAAAGCGCGCGTTTTCACCGCAGTTGGTGGAGCGATCTTCAATCCACAGACGCGCCTCGGGGATCTGCCAGAAATCCCGCGCAATGTCGGCGAGAATGCTCGCTTCGGCCCGCCCTTCGACCTGTAAGGTGTGATAACGCGGATGACTGCCGATGGCAGCATATAAAAACGCGGTTGAATGGCCAATACCGCCGCTAATCAGGAGCGGAACGTCTCTCTGCGCGGCTATTCGGCAGGCAGCCTCAATGGTCGGGATCACCGCGTTTCCAGCGAGAATCACCGCATCAATCTCCGGAGCCTGACGCGTCGCGCTCAGTTCGTCCTGCGCCAGCCATACGCCGACAGTATTAATTGCCGCCAGCGTGGCATCCGCCAGAAGGGGAAAATGGGGCTGAACCATGATGAACTCCTCACGTTGTTGAATCGCCGAATTTATCATTTTTCTGAAATAACCAGAAACATCCAAAAATCATCGGGTTGCACCTGCCTATTATGCTTTTGATTTCCAGCCTAACAAAACATTGTATTGTGCAGGCGTCATGACAAAGCACCCAGCGCTGCTTATTTCACCGTGATCTGACCAGTTTTATCCCCCCTACGCTTGCCAAACACAACATCCAACCCTAAGTTGCTTAACAATTTCACAACCTTTTTTATCATCACGGGTTGCACCTGAAGCGCGCCAGGTGGCACCTCTCTCAATATCAACGTAGCGGGGTTTCAGGTCATGACAGAGCATGAAAGTACGACGACGGTATTACGAAAAAATAAGAAGGTGTTAATCGCCAGCCTTACCGGAAGCGCCATTGAATGGTTTGACTATTTTCTCTACGGTACGGCGGCCGCGCTGGTCTTTAATAAGATCTTTTTCCCGATGGTCGACCCGGTGATCGGACTCATTCTCTCGTATCTCTCTTTCTCATTAACCTTTTTTATTCGCCCCATTGGCGGGGTACTTTTCGCCCATATCGGCGACCGCATCGGCCGTAAAAAAACGCTCGTACTGACCCTCTCTTTGATGGGAGGTGCAACCGTTATGATTGGCCTGCTGCCCACGTATGAGATGATTGGGCTGTGGGCGCCCGCTCTGCTTATTCTGATGCGTATCATTCAGGGGATGGGCATCGGCGGTGAATGGGGCGGCGCGCTGTTGCTGGCCTATGAATACGCGCCCGAAAAACGTAAAGGCTTCTTCGGCAGCATTCCGCAGGCGGGCGTGACCATCGGCATGCTGATGGCAACCTTTATCGTCTCGCTGATGACGCTTTTCAGCGAGGAGGATTTCCTCTCCTGGGGCTGGCGCATTCCGTTCCTGCTGAGCTCGGTTCTGGTCTTGCTCGGGCTGTGGATCCGTAAGGACATCGACGAGACGCCTGATTTCAAGAAGGTAAAACAATCGGGCCAGGTGGCGAAAGCGCCTCTGCGCGATACCCTGAAACATCACTGGCGCGAAGTGCTGATTGCCGCCGGTCTGAAGGTGGTAGAAACCGCGCCGTTCTATATCTTCTCGACGTTCGTCGTGAGTTATGCCACCACGACGCTGACGTATCAAAAATCGCAGGCGCTGGAAGCCGTGACGCTGGGAGCCCTGGTGGCCACGGTGATGATCCCGTTAATGGGGCTACTCTCGGATAAAATTGGCCGTCAACGCATGTATGCCGCGAGCGTCTTCATCCTGGGTTTGTTTATCGTGCCGTGGTTTATGCTGCTCAATACCGGAACAACCTGGGGCATTGTGCTTGCGACGGGCATCGCCTTTGGCGTGCTGTGGGCACCGGTAACGGCGGTACTCGGCACGCTGTGCTCTGAAATTTTTAGTGCAAACGTACGCTACACCGGCATTACGCTCGGTTATCAGCTGGGTGCCGCGCTGGCAGGCGGTACCGCGCCGCTGATTGCCACCGGACTGCTGGCAAAATATGACGGCGACTGGGTTCCGGTGGCATGGTATCTTGCCGTCACGGTGGTCATTTCCTTAATCGCGATTTTCTGCGCCAGCCGCGTTAAGCGAGCGTCCCACCTGCAGGCGCAGCCCGAACATCTCTGACCAGTATCGGCCCGATTTTCGGGCCGCTCTTTTTCCTTAAACTTCCCTTCTACATTTGATTAACATGCGTAAATCATATTCACTTGAATTATCATTTGCGGCAGACGTAGAATCGCTAGCCCGCTAATTATTCAATTATTTCTAAGGTAAACGACGTTATGCGCCTGCCCGAACGCGACCCTTATGCTCCTCGCGAGTGGCAGCCACATGAGAAACCCGCCCTGCTGGGTTCGCCTTCCACACCCGAGCACACTACCCCAAAACGTATTGCCTACGGCGTCGTTGGCCTGCTGGTGTGCCTGACGGGAGCGCTGGGAAATGCGGTGGTGACCGCCAATCTGCAAAACCTGCAGGGGACCTTCGGGGCCTGGTCGACCGAAATCGCCTGGCTGCCCGCGGTCTACGTGATGACCAACATCTCTATCAACCTGCTGCTGGTCAAGTTCCGCCAGCAGTACGGTCTGCGCGCCTTCACCGAAGGTTTTTTGGTGCTGTACGTGCTGGTCACCTTCTTCCATCTGTTTGTGAACGATCTCAGCTCGGCGCTGATGGTTCGCGCCGCGCATGGGATGGTGGCCGCCGCGCTAAGCTCGCTGGGGATTTACTATCAGATCCAGGCCTGGCCTGCGAAGCACCGCCTGAAGGCGCTCACCATCGGGATTACCGGGTCGTCACTCGCAATCCCACTTGCCCGCCTGTTTTCGACCGAACTGCTGCAGCTTGACGAATGGCGCGGACTCTATTTCTTCGAGCTGGGTCTGGCGCTGATCTCCCTCGCCTGCGTAATCGCCTTAAAACTGCCGCCGGGCGACAGGCGCAAGGTCTTTGAGAAAAAAGACTTCATCACCTTCTTTTTAATGGCCCCCGGAATGGCCCTGCTCTGCGCCGTACTCTCCCTGGGCCGTCTTGACTGGTGGTTCGAGGCGCCGTGGATCGGCTGGTCGCTGGCGCTATCGCTGGTGCTGATTGTGTCTGCCATCGTCTTTGAACATAACCGCACTAACCCGCTGCTGAACACCCGCTGGCTGTCGAGCGGCAGCATTATCCGTCTGGGGCTGATTATGCTGCTGATCCGTATCGTGCTGGCAGAGCAAAACACCGGCGTCATCGGCTGGCTGCAATACGTGGGGTTACAGAATGAGCAGATGACCCACCTGGCGTGGTCCATTTTCGCCGGGATCGTCTGCGGGATCGTCACCAGCTGTCTCACCATCAAGCCAACGAAACTTGCGTGGCCCATCATCACCTCTCTGGCGCTGATGATTGTTGCCTCGCTGCTGGACAGCCAGTCCAACAACCTGACCCGGCCGGATCAGCTGATGCTAAGCCAGTTCCTGCTGGGCTTCGGCAGCGCTTTCTTCCTGGCGCCCGCCATGCTGGCCGCCATTGGCGGGGTGATCGCTGACCCGCGCAACCTGGTCAGCTTCTCGGTGATGTTCGGCATGAGCCAGAACCTCGGCGGCCTGCTGGGCTCCGCGATCCTCGGGACCTTCCAGACCTGGCGCGAGAAGTACCACTCCAGCCTGCTGGCGGACCAGCTCACCACGCTCAATCCGCTGGTCAACGAGCGTATCCAGATTTACACCCAGATGTACCGAAGCCTGATTGGCGACAGTTCGCTGCTGGGAACGCAGGCGATAACGCAGCTGCAAACGGTCACCACGCTGGAGGCGAACATTCTGGCTTACAACGATACTTATCTGCTGACGGCGAGCATTGCTGCCGCCACGCTGGTCTGGATTTTATGGCGCCTGTTGCGCCTGCGCATCACTGCCCGCATGGCGCTTAAGAACGCCACCGGCAACAAATAATTGAAATAGTTCTGGAGAGTTTATGAGTCAGCAGGATGCCGCCAAAGAGCAGGCCAACACCCGCAAAAATGTGCGCATTGTTTCCGTTTTCACCGCCGCTGCCATCGGTATTGTCGGCGTACTGGTGATCCTTTATGCGTGGCAGCTGCCGCCGTTCACCCGCCACACGCAGTTTACCGACAACGCCTACGTGCGCGGTCAGACGACGTTTATCAGCCCCCAGGTGAATGGCTATATCACTGAGGTGAAGGTTCAGGACTTTGTGCAGGTTAAAAAAGGCGACCTGCTGCTGCAGATTGATGACCGCATCTATCGTCAGCGCGTGCATCAGGCCGAGGCACAGCTGGCGATGAAAATTGCCGCGCTCAATAACAACCTGCAGCAGCGTAAAAGCGCCGAAGCAACGATCGCTAAAAACGACGCGGCGCTGAAAAATGCCCGCGCCCAGAGCCTGAAAACGCAGGCGGATTTAAAGCGGGTGAAGGATCTGGCGGCGGACGGTTCGCTTTCCGTACGCGAACGCGACGCGGCGCTGGCCAGCGCCGCCCAGGGCAGCGCCGATATCGACCAGGCCAAAGCCACGCTTGAGATGTCGCGTCAGGACCTGCAGACGGTGATTGTCAATCGCGGTGCGCTGGAGGCGGATGTCGAAAACGCGAAAGCGGCGCTGGAGCTGGCGCAGATTGACCTGCAAAACACGCGTATTGTGGCCCCGCGAGACGGTCAGCTCGGCCAGATTGCCGTGCGTCTCGGGGCGTATGTCACCGCCGGGACCCATCTCACTACCCTTGTGCCACCTCAGCACTGGGTTATTGCCAATATTAAAGAAACCCAGCTTGCGGAGCTGCGCGTCGGTCAGCCTGTCAAATTCACCGTCGATGCCCTGAACGACAAAGCGTATCAGGGCCGCGTGGAGAGTATTTCGCCGGCAACCGGGGTTGAATTCAGCGCCATCACGCCGGACAACGCCACCGGCAACTTTGTCAAAATCGCCCAGCGTATTCCGGTGCGCATCGAGGTGCTCGGCAAGCCAGAGGCGATCGCGCTGCTGCGTCCGGGCATGTCGGTGCAGGTGACCATTGATACGCGGGAGGCGAAGCCATGATCCTTCGCCCGATAGCCGGTCTGGTGCTGGCGGTCATGCTCGCCGGATGCCAGTCCGTCGACGTCAAACCGGCGCAGCCGACGCTGCAAATTCCCGCCCAGTGGCGTGCTGACGCCGGCCCTTCCAGCCCGGCGGAGCAGCTCTGGTGGCGCAATTTCCATGACAACAACCTCAACCGCTATGTGGATCGGGCGCTGAAGAACAACAGCGACGTGCTGATCGCCCGCGAACGAATTAACGAGTATCAGGCGCGGGTCTTTGCGGCCGACGGCAGCCTGTTTCCGTCGCTTGACGCGGGCGTAACCGGGACGCGCGCCCGTTCGCAATCCGCCGCGACCGGGCTGCCGGTCTACGGCACGCTCTACAGAGGAAGCCTGACGGCGAGCTATGACGTTGATATCTGGGGCGTCAACCGCAGCACGGCCAATGCTGCCGAGGCCTCGCTGGAGGCGCAAAAAGCCGCCGCTGCCGCCGCGGATTTGACCGTCGCGTCGTCCGTGGCATCCGGGTATGTCACCCTGCTCTCGCTTGACGAACAGCTGCGCGTGACCGAATCCACGCTGAAATCGCGCGAAGAGGCATTTAACCTCGCGAAACGTCAGTTTGAGACGGGCTACAGCTCGCGTCTGGAGCTGATGCAGTCGGATTCCGAACTGCGCTCAACGCGGGCGCAGGTCCCGGTGCTGCAACACCAGATTGCACAGCAGGAGAATGCCCTGAGCCTGCTGCTGGGAAGCAATCCCGGCGCGGTAGTGCGCAGCGAAAGCTTCGCGGCACTGACGCCGCTGTCGCTGCCGTCACAGCTGCCTTCTTCGCTTCTGAATCGTCGGCCGGATATCGTTCAGGCTGAACGACTGCTGGTTGCGGCGGACGCCTCGCTTGCCGCGTCACGCGCCAGCCTGCTACCGTCGATCAACCTGACCGCGACCGGATCGGTCCAGGATCGTACCCTTTCAGGCCTGCTGGACAACCCGCTTCAGCTCTGGAGCGTCGGAGGCAGTATTCTTGCCCCGCTGCTGAACCGCCAGGCGCTGAATGCGCAGGTGGACATTTCCCAGTCCCAGCGAAACCAGGCGCTGTACGCCTATGAAAAAACCGTGCGTAACGCGTTTGCCGAAGTGAACAACAGCCTTGATGCGATTACGCGCTATCAGGAACAGCTGACCGAGCTGCTTGCCCAGCAGAATGTAGCGCAGGAGACGCTGCGCATTGCGCAGAATCGTAATCGCAACGGCTACTCCTCTTATCTGGACGTGCTGGACGCGCAGCGCACGCTGTACTCGGTTCAGACCAGCGTCGTGCAGGTAAAAAATAGTCTGCTGCTGGCACAGATCGATTTGTACAGGGCGCTGGGCGGCGGCTGGGCCAGTGCCTGAAAACCTGCCCGGTGGCGCTTCGCTTACCGGGCCTATATTTCACCCCGTAGGCCGGGCAAGGCGTAGCCGCCACCCGGCAATCCCTCCCAAGGAGTCAATCTATGCAACAAAAATGGTCTGCAGTAGATAATTACATGATTTCTTCGCTTATTCCTGAAGATGACGTACTGAGTCAGGTACTGGAAAACAACAAGCGCGCCGGGCTCCCCGAACACGACGTGGCGGCCAATCAGGGGCAGCTGCTGGCGCTGTTCGTGCGCATGACGCAGGCACGACGCATTCTTGAGATCGGGACGCTGGGTGCCTATAGCTCAATCTGGATGGCGCGCGCCCTGCCGCCGGACGGAAAGCTGGTTACGCTCGAGGCTGACCCGACGCATGCCGATGTTGCCCGCCAGAATATTCACCTCGCCGGTCTTAACGATCGCATTGAATTAATTGAAGGCCCGGCGCTGAGCTCGCTGGAGAATTTCGGCGAGGTTCCGCCGTTCGATCTGATCTTCATCGATGCGGATAAGCCAAACAACCCCGGCTATCTGGAGTGGGCGCTGCACTACTCCCGCCCCGGCACGGTGATTATCGGCGATAACGTGGTGCGTGACGGCGAAGTGATTAACGGGCAAAGCGACGACGCGCGCGTACAGGGCGTGCGGCGTTTTATTGAGATGATAGGGGATAACCCGCGCTTAACCGCCACCGCGCTGCAAACGGTGGGGGTTAAGGGATGGGATGGGTTTACGCTGGCGTTTGTAGAACGATAACCAGCCGGGTGGCGGCTACGCCTTACCCGGCCTACATATTCTCCCGTAGGCCCGGTAAGCGCAGCGCCACCGGGCAAGTGTTTTAACCGGAAATCTGCTCCATCGCCTGCAGGATACGCTTATCCGAAATGGGATACGGCGTACCGAGCTGCTGAGCAAAGAAGCTGACGCGCAGCTCCTCGATCATCCAACGGATCGCCTGCACGTCTTCATCATCGCGGCGGGCTGGCGGCAGCTTGTTCAGCCACTGCTGCCACGCTTGCTGCACGCTTTCCACTTTCAGCATCTGCGCGCGATCGCGGTGCGGGTCGATGCCCATTTTCTCCAGACGTTTTTCAATCGCCTGCAGATAGCGCAGCGTATCCCCCAGACGGTTGAAGCCGTTGCCGGTGACGAAGCCGCGATAGACCAGCCCCGCCATCTGCGCCTTCACGTCCGACAGACCCAGCGCCATGGTCATATCCACGCGCCCCTTAAGGCGCTTGTTGATATTGAACACGGCGGTGAGGATCTGCTCGACCTGTTTGGCAATCTCCACCACGGTGTCGTTCAGCTCCGCGCGCACCTTTTCATGCAGCTGAGCAAAGCCCTCTTCCGTCCAGACCGGACCGCCCGCATCGTGGATCAGCTTGTCCACGCCACAGGAGATGCAGTCGTCGATCAGATCCAGCACCTTGCCGTACGGGTTAAAGTACAGCCCCAGCTTGGCCTTGTTCGGCAGCTTCTCGTGCAGATACTTAATCGGCGACGGGATGTTGAGCAGCAGCAGGCGACGCAGCCCGCGCCACATCATCTGCTGCTGTTCCTGCGGGTTATCAAACAGTTTGATTGCCACGCTGTCGCGCT
Source organism: Enterobacter sp. EGD-HP1 (assembly GCF_000733275.2). Classification (NCBI taxonomy): domain Bacteria; kingdom Pseudomonadati; phylum Pseudomonadota; class Gammaproteobacteria; order Enterobacterales; family Enterobacteriaceae; genus Enterobacter; species Enterobacter sp. EGD-HP1. The sequence goes on along the minus strand of NZ_AVOP01000002.1, from coordinate 72,369 downwards.
CGTCCACCAGCGCAGGCCAGGCTTTGACCTTGTAGTTACCGCGCTTCTGCTCATAGCTTTCCGGAAGCTGGCCAAAGCTCCAGATGTGCAGCCCGCTCTGCTCGATACCGTCGTCGGCCACCGCAGACAGCGTCTCCTGGACTTTGCCTTTTAGCGCCTCTTTCAGCTCGCTCAGGGAACGTCCTTCCAGCAGCTTTTTGTTTTTATCATCCACCACGCGGTAGCTGATTTTCAGGTGATCGGGCACCTGATCCCAGTTCCAGTCGTCGCGGTCGATGGTCGTCCCGGTCATGCGGCGGAACTCGCGCTCCAGCGCGTCCAGCAGCGGCAGCTCCAGCGGCGTGACGCGGCCTAAAAACGCTTCCGCGTAGTTCGGCGCAGGCACAAAGTTACGGCGCACCGGTTTCGGCAGGGATTTGATCAGCGAAATCACCAGCTCACGGCGAAGGCCGGGGATTTGCCATTCAAACCCGCTCTCGTCAACCTGGTTTAGCAACGGCAGCGGAATGTGGACTGTCACGCCATCCGCGTCGGCACCCGGCTCAAACTGATAGGTCAACCGCAGCTTGAGGTTGCCCTGATGCCAGAAGTTCGGGTAGTCGAGCTTGCTGACCGACTCCGCCCCTTCCTTAATCAGCATGCTCTTTTCAAAGTTGAGCAGGTCCGGCGTCTCTTTGCTGGCCTTCTTCCACCAGCTGTCGAAGTGGCGGGCGGAGATAACATCGTGGCTGATGCGCTGGTCGTAAAACTCAAACAGCGCCTCGTCGTCCACCAGAATGTCGCGGCGGCGGGACTTGTGCTCAAGCTCCTCTACTTCGGCGCGCAGCTTCAGGTTTTCGCGGAAGAAGGCGTGGCGCGTCTGCCAGTCGCCCTCCACCAGCGCGTGGCGGATAAACAGCTCGCGGCTGAGCGCCGGGTCAATCTGGCTGTAGTTGACCTTCCGCGCGGCAACCACCGGCAGGCCGTAAACGGTCACCTTCTCGGTCGCCATCACCGCGCCCTGCGCGCGCTCCCAGTGCGGTTCGCTGTACGAGCGTTTCAGCAGATGCTGCGCTACAGGCTCAACCCATTCCGGATCGATACGTGCGGCAATGCGCCCCCACAGGCGGCTGGTTTCCACCAGCTCGGCAACCATGGTCCATTTCGGCGGCTTCTTGAACAGGCCGGAACCCGGGAAGATGGAGAAACGGGCGTTGCGCGCGCCGGTATACTCCTGCTTTTCGGCATCCTTCATCCCAATGTGGGACAGCAGGCCGGTCAGCAGTGCGATATGAATCTCGCGGTACTCCGCAGGCTCGCTGTTGACCGGAATGCCCAGCTCTTTCACCACCTGGCGCAGCTGGGTGTAGATGTCCTGCCACTCGCGCACGCGCAGGTAGTTGAGGAAATCCACGCGGCACTGGCGTCGGAACTGGTTCGAGGAGAGCGCTTTCTGCTGCTCGCCGAGATAGTTCCACAGGTTTACGAAGGCGAGGAAATCGGACTCTTTGTCGTGGAAGCGGCGGTGCTTTTCGTCAGACGCCTGCTGTTTGTCCATCGGACGCTCGCGCGGATCCTGAATGGAGAGCGCCGAGGTAATGATCATCGCCTCGCGCACGCAGCCGTGCTTTTGCGCTTCCAGCACCATGCGCGCCAGGCGCGGATCCACCGGCAGCTGGCTGAGCTGGCGGCCCAGCGGCGTCAGCGTGTAGACCGTCGCCTGCTCGTCGGTGGTAATCGCCCCGAGCTCTTCCAGCAGACGCACGCCGTCCTGAATGTTGCGTTTGTCCGGCGCTTCGACAAACGGGAACGCCGCGATGTCGCCCAGCCCCAGCGCGGTCATCTGCAGGATAACGGACGCCAGGTTGGTGCGCAGAATTTCCGGGTCGGTAAACTCCGGGCGCGACAGGAAATCATCTTCGGAATAGAGGCGAATACAGATCCCTTCCGACACGCGGCCGCAGCGGCCTTTACGCTGGTTGGCGGAAGCCTGGGAGACCGGCTCAATCGGCAGCCGCTGGACCTTCGTGCGGTAGCTGTAGCGGCTGATGCGCGCCGTGCCCGGGTCGATAACGTATTTGATCCCCGGTACGGTCAGCGAGGTTTCCGCCACGTTGGTTGCCAGAACGATACGTCGTCCGCCGTGCGGCTGGAACACGCGGTTCTGTTCGCTGTTGGACAGGCGGGCATACAGCGGCAGGATCTCGGTGTGGCGCAGGTCGCGCTTGCTAAGCGCATCGGCGGTATCGCGGATTTCGCGCTCGCCGCTCATGAAGATCAGAATGTCGCCCGCGCTTTCGTTGCCCAGCTCGTCAACGGCATCAAAAATGGCCTGCAGCTGGTCGCGCTCGGTATCATCCGCCTCTTCCACAATCGGGCGATAGCGCACTTCCACCGGGTACGTGCGACCTGACACCTCGATAATCGGCGCATTGTTGAAATGCTTCGAGAAGCGCTCCGGGTCGATGGTTGCGGAGGTGATGATGATTTTCAGATCCGGGCGACGCGGCAGCAGCTCTTTCAGGTAGCCGAGCAGGAAGTCGATGTTCAGGCTGCGCTCGTGCGCTTCGTCAATGATGATGGTGTCGTACTGCATCAGCAGGCGATCCTGCTGAATTTCCGCCAGCAGAATACCGTCCGTCATCAGCTTGACCATGGTGTTATCGCTAACGTGGTCGCTGAATCGCACCTTGTAACCGATGCAGCCGCCCGGCTCCGTCTGCAGCTCTTCGGCAATACGATTCGCCACGGTGCGCGCCGCCAGTCGACGCGGCTGGGTGTGGCCAATCAGCCCTTTTAGACCGCGGCCCAGCTCCATACAGATTTTCGGCAGCTGGGTGGTTTTCCCCGAGCCGGTTTCCCCCGCGACAATCACCACCTGGTGGTCGCGTACGGCCTCGAGGATGTCCTGTTTTTTCTGGCTAACGGGGAGGTTTTCCGGGTAGGTAATCGCCGGGCGCGCGGCTTCGCGCAGCACAACCTTCCCTGCCGCCTGTTCAATCTCTTTCGCCATCTCCTGGTAAATGGCCTGTTGTGCATCAGGATTTTTAACCTTCTTGACGCCGTGCAGACGGCGCGCAAAGCGCTGTTTATCGCGCAGCGTCAGAGAATCAAGCTGTTGCAGGAGCATCGGGAAGGTTAATTTTTGTTGTTCTGTCATAGCGTTAAAGGGCAGTACACGCCCTGATAAACTCTCGTTTTAATGATTGCTATAGAGTACCACATTGACGCCTTTCGCGCCTTATTCAAAAAATTCGAACATAGGCTTCGATATATTGCGCTATCTCTGTGGCAGGATTGTGAATAGAGTGTCAACAAGCAACGGGGCAACCCCCTTCAATCAAATGCAACAACAGGAATCACCCATGAGCAAAGTATTAGTTTTGAAATCCAGTATTCTGGCAGGGTACTCTCAGTCTGGTCAGCTGTCTGATTACTTCGTTGAACAGTGGCGTGAACAGCATTCTGCTGACGAAATCACCGTGCGTGACCTGGCTGCAAACCCAATTCCTGTGCTGGACGGCGAACTGGTTGGCGCGCTGCGCCCAAGCGATGCTCCGCTGAGCCCACGTCAGCAGGAAGCGCTGGCCCTGTCCGACGAGCTGATTGCTGAGCTGCAGGCGCACGACGTTATCGTCATCAACGCCCCAATGTACAACTTCAACATCCCTACCCAGCTGAAGAACTACTTCGACCTGGTGGCACGCGCTGGCGTTACCTTCCGTTACACCGAGAACGGTCCTGAAGGTCTGGTGAAAGGTAAACGTGCGATCGTCCTGACCAGCCGTGGCGGCATCCACAAAGACACCCCAACCGACCTGGTTGCGCCGTACCTGAGCCTGTTCCTGGGCTTCATCGGCATCACTGACGTGAACTTCGTGTTTGCGGAAGGCATCGCTTACGGTCCAGAAGTGGCGACCAAAGCGCAGACCGATGCGAAAGCCGCGATCGACAGCCTGGTAGCAGCATAAAATTTCACCCTCTCACCGCCAGGTGGGAGGGTTTTTCTTTTCCCCCGCATTTCGTTATCATCCGCTCCCACTCTCCAGCCGGGCGGCCTGATGTCTGCGATTATTGATTCTTTTATTGCCCCACCGTGTCACGACGACATTGAGATCCTCTGGCAGGATGAACATCTGCTGCTCATCAATAAGCCTTCCGGCCTGCTCAGCCTCTCGGGCAAAAATCCGCAAAACCTCGATTCCGTCCACTATCGTCTGGTTCAGTCCTTCCCCGGCTGCACGCTGGTGCATCGTCTGGATTTCGGCACGTCCGGGCTGATGGTGGTTGCGCGCAATAAGGCCATTAACGCCGCGCTGTGCCAGCAGTTCAGCCAGCGCAGCGTGGAGAAAGCCTACAGCGCCCTGCTTTGCGGGCATCTGGAAAACGATGAAGGAGTCATAGACGCGCCGATTGCTAAAGATCCGGCGCTGTTTCCGCTGATGTCGATCTGCGCCATCAGCGGTAAACCCGCCCGCTCCCGCTATCGGGTGGTGGAACGGTTTTATCAGGGTGCAGATCTGCCGTTAACGCGGGTGATGCTTACCCCGGAGACCGGACGAACCCATCAGCTGCGTATTCACTGCCAGCAGCTAGGGCACCCGATTCTGGGCTGCGATCTGTATGGCGGTCTTGACGCGCCGGGGGCGGAAGACGCGCCCCGGCTGATGCTGCATGCAAGCGAGTTGAATTTTATTCATCCCGTGAGCGGAGAGCCGGTTAACGCCCGTCACGCCGCCCCGTTCTGAAGGCGGTTTACCACATCAAATCGTCAGGGATTTTGAAGTCCGCGTACGGATCGTCTTCGTCCTGCTCTTCCTGGCTGAGCGCGCTGTTTAAGACGATGCTGTCGGCATCGCGCTGGGCAATTTTATCAGCCACCACCGCCGGGATAATCGCGTATTCACAGTCGCCGCTGGCGTTAATGACCAGACGGGCAATCGCCAGACGGCCGTTGATCAGCTGAGCCTGGGTTTGCTTGTCGACGTCGATTTTTTTGATCAGATTACCGTCGGTGAAGTTAAAGGTGATGTTGCCTCTCGCCACGGTGATGCGGTTCATCTCAATCAGCTGCTTCACCTGCGCCTTAAACTCTTTTGCCAGCACGGCCTGCTTCTGCTGCTCACTCAGCTGCTTGTCACGCTCGATCTGCGCCTTCTTATTCTCTTCTACCGCTTCACGAGCCTCACGCGCCTGAACCCGTGATTTCTTTGCCGTGCGCTGCACTTTCGCCGCTTTTTTGCTGCTGACCAGGCCCGCTTTCAGCATCTGCTCTTGTAAGGTGAGTTTTGTCATGATTGTTTCTAAACCGGTTGGAAATTTTGGGGATTATAGCGGGAATTGAACGGAAATAAAAAATCCCTCTCCCCTGCAGTCGGTTAAGGACGAGGGCAAAGTGCATGTCATAGACATATTGCGAGCTTCGCCCGGCGGCGCTGCGCTTGCACGGGCCTACAAACAACGCTGAACCGTAGGCTGGGTAAGCGCAGCGCCACCCGGCAAGAAGTCAGCAACACCTTAAGCATTACACTTCATGAACTTCCCTCATGTTGCATTGAAATTAAGTCACTTCCCCTGCGCCACGGGCTCAGGCATAAATTATGCATCGGCAACTTCTTAGCAACATGAACTTAGGATGCATAACCACAATGAGCAAAGCTTTCACATATACCCTTAAGCGCAGTTGCTTCGATGAGAATTACAACCCGTCAGAAAATACGCGTACGACCACCAACTTTGCCAACCTGGCGCGCGGGGAAAAGCGTCAGGAGAACCTGCGCAATACGCTGGTGATGATCAACAATCGCTTTAACGCCTTAGCGCGCTGGGATAACCCAAACGCCGATCGCTACGCGGTTGAGCTTGAAATCATCTCTGTCGATCTGAACATTGGCGCGGAAAAACCGTTTCCGGCCATCGAGATATTGCAAACCACGATTGTCGACAAAAAAAATAACCTGCGTATCCCGGGCATCGTCGGGAATAACTTCTCTTCTTACGTGCGGGATTACGATTTCAGCGTCCTTCTGCTGGAACACAACAAGAACCAGCAGCACTTCAGCATTCCGGAAAAGTTTGGCGAACTGCACGGCAATATTTTCCGCCACTTTGTGAATTCGCCGGAATACAAAGAGAACTTCAGAAAGGGACCGGTGATCTGTCTGAGCGTCTCCAGCAAAGACACCTACCGCCGCACCGGTAACCAGCACCCCGTGCTGGGCATTGAGTATCAGCCGGATGGCGAGTCGCTAACGGAGCAGTACTTCGCGAAGATGGGCCTGCAGGTTCGCTATTTCATGCCGGAAAACAGCGTGGCGCCTTTCGCATTCTTCTTTACCGGGGATTTGCTGAGTGATTACACCGATCTGGAACTGATTGCCACCATCAGCACGATGGAGACCTTCCAGAAAATCTATCGCCCGGAAATTTATAACGCAAACTCGGCGGCGGGGCTGTGCTACCGACCGGATCTGAACCAGCAGGATCACTCCTTAACCAAAATTGTTTATGACCGGGAAGAGCGAAGCCAGCTGGCGATTGAACAGGGCCGTTTTACCGAAGCGTACTTCATTAAGCCTTACCAACATATTCTTGAGCAGTGGTCTGATAACTACACGCTTTAATTCATTCAAAAAGGTCTTTTATTATGAAAACATTGCTCCCGACTTCTACCGCTGGCAGCCTCCCTAAGCCGACCTGGCTTGCACAACCTGAAACGCTGTGGTCACCCTGGAAATTACAGGATCAGGAACTGCTGGCGGGTAAACAGGATGCGCTGCGCCTGTCTCTGGATGAGCAGATCCGTGCGGGAATCGATATTGTCAGCGACGGGGAACAGACCCGCCAGCATTTCGTCACCACCTTTATTGAACACCTGAGCGGCGTGGATTTTGAAAATCGTCAGACGGTGCGCATTCGTAACCGCTATGACGCTAGCGTGCCGACCGTGGTTTCAGCCGTTGCGCGTCAGAAGCCGGTCTTCGTGGACGATGCAAAGTACCTGCGCCAGCTGACGGACAAGCCAATCAAATGGGCCCTGCCCGGGCCGATGACCATGATCGACACCCTTTACGACGCGCACTATAAAAGTCGTGAAAAGCTGGCCTGGGAATTCGCCAAAATCCTCAATCAGGAAGCGCGTGAGTTAGAGGCCGCAGGCGTCGATATTATCCAGTTTGATGAACCGGCATTTAACGTCTTTTTTGACGAGGTGAACGACTGGGGTATCGCCGCGCTGGAACGCGCCGTTGAAGGGCTGAAGTGCGAAACCGCCGTACACATCTGCTACGGCTACGGCATCAAAGCTAATACCGACTGGAAAAAGACGCTCGGCTCAGAATGGCGACAGTATGAAGAGGCCTTCCCTAAGCTGCAGACCTCCAGCATCGACATTATCTCCCTGGAGTGCCACAACTCCCGCGTGCCGATGGATCTGCTGGAGCTGATCCGCGGTAAGAAAGTGATGGTCGGCGCGATCGACGTGGCAACCAACGCGGTTGAAACGCCGGAGGAAGTCGCCGATACGCTGCGTAAAGCGCTGCAGTTTGTCGATGCGGACAAGCTTTATCCGTCAACCAACTGCGGCATGGCTCCTCTTTCCCGCCAGGTCGCTAACGGCAAGCTGAACGCGCTGAGCGCCGGCGCAGAGATTATCCGCAAAGAGCTCGCCGCGTAATCCCTTACGTTTGCCAGTACGGCGGCGTGCCAAAGCGCTCGACGTAATAATCAATCACCGCCCTGACGTTCAGGGGCGGATGACGGGCATCAGGATAGATCGCCGCGATTGCCTGCTGTTCTGTATTGATCGCGCACTCCAGCGCGGGCAGGAGCGAAATCAGCTCGCCGCGCTGGAGCTGCTCGCTCACCAGCCAGTCCGGGAACAGCACAATCCCCATTCCACCCAGCGCCGCAGCCAGTAACGCTTCCGCATTATTCGAGGTCATCAATGGCGTAACGGGATAGTGTATCCACGCTTCACCCTTCCCGCGAAACAGCCAGCGGTTAGGCCCTGACGATCCGCGATAGACAAGACAGTGATGACGGTTCAGGTCATCCGGCCCTTCGGGCGCCCCCTGTTTTCGCACGTAGTCTGGCGACGCGGCCAGATGATAAACCTGCCGCCCAAACACCCGCGCATGAAACGAGGAGTCCGTCAGCACGCCAATCCGGAAGATCACGTCGGCGGCGTCCCGATGGGGGTCGATAAAATCATCGGTCAGCGTCAACTCTATGCTGAGGCGGGGATAGCGTTCCGACAGGCCGGGAAGGCCGGGGGCAATATGCTTCTGGCCGAAAAACACCGGTCCGTTAATGCGGATCGCGCCGGAAGGTTCCACCGCACGCGCGTCCAGCTCCCGTCGCGCCTCTTCCAGATTTTCCGCCATCGACCGGGCATAGCGAATAAACAGATGACCGCTTTCCGTCGGGATGACAGCCCGCGTATTGCGGTAGAAAAGCTGTTGACCGAGCGCATCCTCAAGCTGGTAGATCACGCGCGATATCTGCGAGGCCGATATCCCCTGCCGCCGCGCCACGACGGAGAAATTCTGCGCTTCATACACGTCAATAAAGATCATCAGCGCGCGGACGTTGATGTTACTAGCGTCGACCATTAATGCATATCCTGCAAAGGTGTTTCCAGCATTATGGCATTTTTCTCACGAGACTGACGACGTAATCTTCTTCGCCAGAAAAAGGAGGAAGCGTAATGCAGTTTGTGTTGATTTTCCTAGTGATTGCCGGCGGGATGGGGCTGTCCGTAGAGGCGGGCCTGCTGGGGCCGCTGGGCGGCGAAGTGGGTGACCTATGGGCGACGTTCAGCATCTTCGGCGTGGGTGCCGCGCTGACGTTTCTGCTGATGCTGTTTTTTAGCCCGCGCAACAGCCCGTCGTTTTTCGCACAGCCCGGCTGGCAGCTGCTCGGCGGCGTGCTTGGCCCTGTCTACGTGGTCATTCTGACCATTGCGACCCCCGCTATCGGCATCGCGATGACCATGATTGGCATTCTGGCCGGTCAGGTCTTTAAAAGCCTGATCATTGACCACTTTGGCCTGCTGGGTACGCCGCACAGGAAGATAAACGCGAAACGCATCGTGGCGCTGGTTTTTATTATTGCCGCACTGGTTCTGGTGGCGCAGGGGTAACGTATGACACTGATGATGATTCTTCTGGCCGTGTGTGGCGGCGCAACGCTGAGCATTCAGGCCGCCATTAACGGGCAGCTCGGCAGCAGCGTGGGCGTATTTAAAAGCGCGTTCCTGACGTTTTCCGTCGGTGCGCTGGTGACCGCCCTGCTCATTTTCTTCTTTGAGCCTAAGCAGGCGGTCACGCTGCTGGACGTGCCGAAATGGCAGCTCCTCGGGGCGATGTTCGGCGTGCCTTACATTGTGATCATGGTCCTGGCGGTGCAGCGCATCGGCACCGCCGTCGCCACGGTGGCGGTGATATTCGGCCAGCTCGCCATGAGTATGCTGATTGATAACTTTGGCTGGCTGGGCAATCCCGCTATTCCGTTTTCGCTGAGCCGTCTGGGCGCGGTGGTGTGCCTGGGGATTGCCCTGTACTTTATTTACGCCAGCAGTAAAACCGGCAGCGTCCGCGACTGAGCTTACGTCTTCCGGGTAAAGAACAGCGTCACCGTGGCGACGGTGACGCCCAGCTTCTTCATCTCGGTTTTGTTAAACAGATGCGTCTCATCCTGCAGGTACATCCAGTCGTCGAAGTTCAGTAGCCAGGTGCTGCCGTTGGCCTTCACGTTCATGCTGTAATGCCAGTTGAACGCGTTGCCTGCGGCCTGCCCCGTGGCAACCCCTTCGATATCCCCTGCCGTTCCCTCGTAGCGATCGTTTCCTACCCGGCGAATATGCCAGACCCGCTGCTGCTTCTCGCCGTCGTCGTAAACAAAGTGTTCATTCAGCGTCAGCGTATCGCCAATAACATCCCCGGCAATCTCAACGTGGAAACGGCGGATCTGCTTGCCGCTGCGATCCTGTACCATCCCCCACGCTTCGGTTTTGCCCTGGAAGTAGTGGAAAATATCAAGCCGTGGCTGCTGCTGGCGATACTCGGCCACCTCCGTGCTACAGCCCGCCAGCAGCATCGTGAATGCCAGCGCCATCATCAGAATACGTTTCATTTTTGGCCTCCGATTAACTGCTGACGCAGCTCAGGATATTGCGTGCGGGGATCGAGCCAGATGGCCAGAAAACGGGTGCTGAACGCTTCCGACTGGCGTGGTCCGAGTGGAATAAAGGATGTTTGCGCCGCTGACGCGCGGTACCAGAACTGCCCCTGCTTATCGTTGAGAACAAACGCCAGCTGTGAGCCCGGACGGACGTCCGGCCACAGCGTCCGGAGCATCCGCAGCCAGTCTTCGCTTTGCGGTTCCTGCGCCAGGATCCCCTGCGCCTGCCACTGGTCGCGGGTCGCCTCAACCAGTTCATCGCGATCGATGTCGCGCGCATAGGTAATAATCAGCGCCTGATCCTGGTCCCGGCTGTAACGGCCATCCGGGGTGCGCAGCTGGGAGGTATAGACGGTGAAAGGTCCCCAGGTGAGCGTGGCGTCCCCCACCTTCCGCCAGGCAAGCCAGTCGGCAGCCTGAGCAACAGGAACAACCAGCGTCAGCCAAAGCAGCAAAACCGCAGCTCTCATTTTTGTCTCCCCATCAGCAGGTGGAAAAACAGCATCAACACCAGCCAGCCCGGCGCCATCCAGCTGACGACGATAAAGGTCGGCTCCAGAAAGGTAATTCCCCCTAGCCGCTCGCCAAACAGGTAGGCCACCGGCCCCCCCACGGCGGCCAGCAGGGTCAGCAGCCAGCCGGGCAACGTGGTGGTGCGCGTCAGCTGCGTCCAGACCGTGGCGAACATCAGCCACAGTGCCACCATCCATAACGGCATCAGGGACTCGCCCGTAAAGGCAATCAGCCCGGTCAGGGCCCAGAGCGCGTCCAGCAGACTGCCCGCCGCGGCCAGCCCAATAGCATAATAACGGTAAGCAGGCGGCAAAAGCAGGCACGCCAGGATCGCCAGAGCGATCCAGATAATCAGGCCCTGTTCGCGAAAGAGCACCACCAGCGTCCAGTAGAGATCGAACGCAATGGCCAGCAGGAAGACCTGAAGGTAACGTCTCATACGCGATCGGCGGTCAGCTGCACCACGCTGATGGTGCGAGCGTTAAACCCGGCTTCGCAGTAGCCGAAGTAGTACAGCCACATGCGGCGGAACCGTTCATCGAAGCCGAGCTTTTCAATCTCCTGCCAGGCGTGGACAAAGCGCTGCCGCCAGTGGGCCAGCGTGCGGGCATAGTCGGGGCCCATGTCGAAGAGATTACGTACCACGAAATCGGTGTGCCGCGTCATCAGCTCGTTCATCGCCGTAATGCTCGGCAAGAAGCCGCCGGGAAAAATGTAGCGCTGGATAAAATCAACGCTTTTGCTGTAGTCGCGATAGCGCTGGTCCTGAATAGTGATGGCCTGAATCGCCATCCGTCCTCCGGGGCGCAGCCGCGCCTGGCAGGTGCGGAAGAACGTCGGCAGATAGCGTTTCCCGACGGCCTCAATCATCTCTATCGAGACCAGCTTGTCGTACTGTCCGGTGAGGTCGCGATAGTCGCAGAGCAGTACCTCAACGCGATCCTGTAACCCGGCGCGGGCGATCCGCTCGGTCGCCCAGAGATATTGCTCCTGCGACAGCGTGGTGGTCGTTACCCGACAGCCATAATGACGGGCCGCGTATTCCGCCATCGCGCCCCAGCCGGTGCCAATTTCGAGCAGGTGGTCGCTCGCACTCAGCGCCAGCTGCTCACACAGGCGCGCCATTTTGGCCTGCTGGGCCGCCGTCAGATCCTGCTCGTCAGCGGTGAACAGCGCGCTGGAATAGAGCAGTTCCTTATCCAGGAAATGGGCATAAAAGGTATTGCCCAGATCGTAATGGGCGGCAATATTTTCGCGGGCCTGGGCTCGAGAATTACGCCGGGTCCAGTGGCGTATCCGCTCCAGCGGCCTGCCGAGCAGACGGAACCCGTTTTCCAGACGGCCAAGCACCTCGCCGTTGAGCGCGAGCAGCTCCAGAAGCGGCGTGAGGTACGCGGTTTCCCATTCGCCGTCCATCCAGGCTTCTGCCGCAGCAAGGCTCCCGCCCGTTAAAACGCGCCAGTAGACGCCGGGTGTGAGGATCTGCACGTCGGCATGCAGCGCGGAGGATGTCTCGCCAAAATGGAAGGTCTGGGCCCCTTCGCGCAGGGTGAGCGAGCCGCCGCGGATGCCGCTTAACAGACGAAACAGCAGCCATCGCGCGATGCGGACGTTGCGCGGAATATCGGGTTCTAACGCAAAGACGGGATCGGTCATGAGCGTTCACTCCTGCTGACGGGATGGTTATACAGCGGCACGCGCTTGAGCCACAGGCGCAGCGCCTGCCAGTAAATGGCAAAAACGGTTTTCAGGGTCATGAGCGGAATGCGCAGCAACAGCGAGCGCAGCGCGGGGCGCGTCAAAGGCTCTCGGCGCAGCGCGAGCGTGGCGTCAAAGACCTTCGCTTCCTGATGGTTTTCAATGTGCATATGCAGCGAGTTATCCGGGTCGTTAAAGCGCCAGTGGTAGATCATGTCCATCGGGTTGAAGGGGGAAACGTGAAACGCTTTTTCCGTGGGCTGCGCATTCTGTCCGTTGACGGCATAGTAATGACGTTCATTCCACGGCGTGTTGCGGACCTCCGCCAGCACCCAGCGCAGCGTTCCCTTCCTGTCATAGCAGTAGTAAAAGTTGACCGGATTGAAATGAAAGCCGAAATAGCGCAGCTGCGTCAGAAGCATCACCCGCCCGTCCGGACGTTCCCCGGTCAGTCTCTCCAGCCTGCTCAGCACGTTCTCTTTGAGCGGCGTGCCGAGCGGATAGTCAGCGTCGTGGAACGAGGCGGCGGCAAAGCGATTGCGCCGCACGCCGACGGACGACAGCAGCGGCAGTTCATCCAGATCCAGCCAGGCCATAAACACGCTGTAGCTAAATTCATGGGTTTTCGGCTGGAGGCGGCGGTGGCGTAATACGCCGTGGTAGAGGCAGCTGTTCATCTCAGTTCCCCCCCTCTCCGGCCGCTATCGCATTGACCACGTCCAGCGCGCTGCGCACGCCATCTTCATGAAAACCGTTGTACCACCAGGCCCCGCAGTACCAGCTCCGGTTATGACCGTTGATCTCGCCGCGCCGCGCCTGCGCCCGCCAGCTTTGCGGGTTAAACAGCGGATGTTCGTAGACAAAGCGTTGCCAGACGAAGCGTTCGTCCACCGGCGCGTCCGGGTTCAGGGTGACGCAGAACAGCGGACTGCCCGCAGGCAGCCCCTGCAGGATGTTCATGTTGTAGGTGACGCAGGCGCTGGCCTGGTCTTGCGCGCTCAGGCGGTAGTTCCAGCTGGCCCACGCGCGCTGCCGCACCGGCAGCCAGCGCGGATCGCTGTGTAAAACGACCTCGTTGCGCTGCCAGCCAATATCGCCCAGCACCTCGCGCTCTGCGGGCGTCGGGTCATCAAGCATCGCCAGCGCGCTGGCGGAGTGGCAGGCAAAAATCACCCGATCGAAGGTATGGCTGCCGTTTTCAAGCTGAAGCGTGACCTCGTGCGCGTGGCGGCTCACCCGCTGCACCGGCGCGTTGAGGTGCAGCGTCAGGCGGTCCCCCAGTTTTTCCATCATTGCGCGGATATACTCCCGCGAGCCGCCCGGCACCACGTACCACTGCGGGCGCTGGGTGATATCCAGCAGGCCGTGGTGGTGGAAGAATCGCAGGAAGAGCGGCAGCGGGAAACGCTTCATCTCCTGCAGCGACGATGACCAGATGGCGGCCCCCATCGGCAGAATGTAGTGGCGCGCGAAAAACGGCGTGAAGCCGTGCTGTTCCAGAAACGTTTGCAGCGTGGCGTTCGGGTCCACCTCCCCGTCCAGCGCCTGTTTCGCCAGACGATTGAAGCGGACGATCTCCCCGAGCAGCCGCCAGAATGCTGGATTCACCAGGTTCCGACGCTGGGCAAACAGCGACGTCAGGGTGTGTCCGTTGTACTCCAGCCCGGTCGCGGGATTGTGCACCGAAAAGCTCATCTGCGTTTTTTGCCCGCTGATACCCAGCTCGCTGAGCAGGCCCATAAAGCGCGGATAGGTGCGATCGTTGTAGACGATAAACCCGGTATCGATCGCGTATGTGCCCTGTGGCGTCGTCACGTCAACCGTTGCGGTATGGCCGCCGGGGGTGGCGCCCGCTTCAAACAGGGTCACCTGATGGTGTCCGGCCAGGCGCCAGGCGCAGGTCAGCCCGGCGATGCCGCTGCCGATAATCGCAATGTTCATGAACGCACCATCCTGCGCAGCAGCGTGCGCTGAAGAAACGCAGGCAGTCCGGAGAGGAGCCGCAAAATGAAGCCAAACCCGACAGGAAATGCGATATGCATTTTCCCAGCCGCCAGCCCGATACGGATCGCCTTCACCGCCTCGTCGACGGTCACCCTACCCGGCATGGCAAAATCGTTTTTCCGCGTCAGGGGCGTATCAACAAAGCCCGGCGAGACAACCGTGACGGTAATTCCTTTTGGCTCCCAGTCCAATCGCAGGCTTTCGGCAAACCAGCTCAGGGCCGCTTTGGACGCGCCGTAGGCCTCTGCCCGTGGGAAAGGCAGCCAGTGGGCCATGGAACTCACCAGCACCACGCGGTTGCCCGCAACCAGCTGCGGCTGTAGCGCCTCAAGGCAGTTCACCGGCCCGAGGAAATTGGTGTTCATAACCCGCTCCACCAGCGCGGCGTCCACCACGCCCTGCTCGAGGTATTCGCAGGTCCCGGCGCAGAGAATAATCAGATCGGCATAGCTGCCGGTCAGCGCCTGGCGACAGGCGTCCCTGTCTGTCATATCGAACAGGCGAACGGTGAGATTGGGGCAGGTTTGATGCAGCGCTTCGAGACGCGCCGGATCGCGCCCGCAGGCAATCACATGGTAGCCGTCAGCGGAAAAGGATTTCGCCAGCCCGGCGCCAATGCCCGAACTTGCCCCGGTAATCAGCACCGTCTTCATGATTTGACCCTCCGCTTCACGCCGCGTACCGCCCAGCCCAGCAGAGGAAGGTGTTCGTAGATCATCTCTCCCGCATCGTAATAGTCGCGCTGGTGCGTGATGAGATCGTTTTCGGTCTGCACCACTGAACACCCCGGCAGTTCGAGCGGCTCTCCCCCGGCGATGCGCGGGTGCGACCAGTGCATCACCCAGGTGACAACAAACCGGCTTCCGCTGCACAGCGGCGAATCGATGGTAAAACGGCAATGCTCGACGTTGGCCAGCAGATGGGTGAAATAGCGCTGAAGCGCGAAAATCCCGTCATGCTCGCCAAACGGATCGATAAGCGTGGCATTCGAATGGTACAGCCCCACCAGCGCGGACGGCGGCTGGCTATCCAGTGCGGCGTAGTACTCAACAAACCGACTCACGACAGAGGGCAAAGTGCTCATGGGTCACATCCTGGCTGTAAACAACGTGGCGTAATCGCATAATTAAAACTTACACAATTAACGTTATTTGTCCAAGTTTGTGGTGATTTATTTTTTATTTTATATCTACATCAATAACTTAAAGATAGACAAAAGAGTAGGTTTTGTAGGCCGGGTAAGGCGCAGCCGCCACCCGGCTTTAACTTTCAGGATATCCTTAAGGCAAATTCGTCGGTCTTCTTCCAGGCTTATCCTTTTTATTCATAAGGATGCCTGCATGAAACGTTTCTTTTTCTCCCTTTTCTCCAGCCCCGAATCTTTGCTCCAGGTGATGAGTCAGCAGGAAATCATTGAAGCCGTGGAAGATGGCGATCGCATCATCATCGACCAGGACGGAAACGCCTCGGTGAACTACAAAAGCAACGAAGTGCGGCAGGATTTTCTGCGTCACGTCAACACGCTGAAGAGGGCCTGATATGGGAACGGCGATATTTATGGTGCTGATGGTATGCGGGTACTGGTACACCAGCCGCGACCTGTCGACCCGCTTTAAAATCAAGCGTTCCTTCGGCTGGGACGTCTATTTTCTTGTGGCGCTGTACGGCTGTATTTTCGTTCTGCAGGGCGTGATTGCCACCGGTCTGCTCTGGGTGCTGCTGCTCGCCCTTTCCGCCGCCAATAACGCTTTTCACTTTGCCTCGCCGAAATATACCGACTGGCAAATCGACTTTATGAACTGGAGCTTTTTAGGCATTCAGGCGCCGGTGGTCGTGATGCTGGCGTTTGCCATTCTGTTTTGCCTCTACCGCTCTAACTGGGCAGGCAGCGCCAGCCTGGACGGCGAAAGCCGGAAAAAGCTCTACAAGCGTCTGGCGCAGTCGAGCGGTATTGAACAACTGCTTTACCAGTGTATGGAGCAAGGCGAACTGGCGCAGGTCACGCTCCGGTCCAGACGGATTTACGTCGGCATGATCCACACCGCGACGCTGGAATATGAAAAAACGGCCAATATTGTGCTGATCCCGATGTTAAGCGGGTACAGAGACGCGAAGACGATGAACTTTCGCATCGAGAATAATTACAGCAAGTGGTATGCGGAGCATGACATCACGCTCGACTCCGAACCCAGAAGCGCCATGTCATTCCGGAAGGTGATTTTACTCAATCAGATCGAGAGCATCTCATTGTTCGACCCCGCCAGCGCCAGCGCGCTATCGCTGGCACAGCGCGACGAGAGTCGCCCTAAAGCGACATCCCCATAATTCTGAGAATGCTCTGCTGTGAAGCGGTTTCGAAAAGGACGTTCTTAACGCAGAGCATGCCCTGCTTCCGGTAGAACCGGTGCGCTCCAACGTTCTGCTCCAGCACTTCCAGCCAGAGATACTCCTTCCCCCTGCGCCGGGCCATGTCGGTGATGCTGTTGAACATCACCTGACCGAAGTTCTTGCCGGTCTCGGCGGGATCGAGGTAAAGCTTGTTGAGGAGCACGCCCTGCTTATCCGTTTCTGGAATCATGGCCTCCCAGGTCACTTTCATGAATCCCACGGGCCGATCGGTCTCGGCAACATACCAGGAAACAGCGTTATCTTTCAGGCTCTGTTCAAGTACGGAAAGCGCGTAATCGCCATGCAGAAAATCCTTCATCTCTGCCCCTGACACCCACAAATGCTGAAAATGGGCGGGGTAGATTCGGTATCCCAGCTCGCTTAAAAGCGCTGCATCGGCCCCGGTGGCCTGTCGAATTCGAAGAGTCATGAAAAGTATCCCTGGTAATCAACCGCGCTGGGCATTTTGATAGAGATCCCAGCGGTTGCCGTAAATATCTTCAAATACCACCACCGTACCGTACTCTTCCTCACGAGGTTCTTCGCAGAAATGAACGCCTTTGTCTTTCATGGCACGGTAATCGCGCCAAAAATCATCAGTCTGAAGGAAGAGGAAAACTCTGCCGCCGCATTGATTGCCGATAAAGCTTTCCTGCCTCTCGTTAGACGCACGAGCCAGCAAAATATTGCAGTCGCTTTCCGGGTTGGGTGAGACGACCACCCAGCGTTTACCGGGCTGAGGCGTATCTTCAACGAGGGTAAAACCCAGCTTGTCCGTGTAGTATTCAATGGCACGATCGTAGTCATCAACCACAATAGCCACACAGCCCAGGCATCTTTTCTGAGTTCTCATTTTTTCGTTTCCTTTACCCTAAATGGTTATGCTCAGCGCTTTCTCACAGAATACGCGCGCATGAAAATATTTTACAGACTGATAGGTCTGCTAAGTACGCTCCAGGTTCAGACACACTAAAACGGGTGGGTGAAAAACCTCATCCGATCGCGCTACTCTGCCGCTGATGAAGGGATGATGGGTGATAAAAACATATGGAAATTATTTTGATGCGGCATGGAGAACCTCAGCACAGGGGTGAGCCAAAAGTATCGTACAGGCAAATGGCTGAGTGGATCGACAGCTATAACCGCTCTTCAACAGGCAGCGACAGACCTTCGGAGATAGCTCAAATCCTCGCGTACCGCGCGCTCACGTTTCTCAGCAGCCCTCTCCCGCGAGCCCTTTCATCGTTGAAAACGCTGGGGTGTGAACCGGGTTTAATTGATGAGGTTTTTCGGGAAGCGGAACTGCCGGTATTTCGTATCCCAGGGTTACGGTTGTCGCCTTTTTACTGGGCGGCGCTGTTTCGCGTTCTTTGGCTCTGCGGCCTGTCTGGCGAAGCAGAGTGCGTAAGCGTCGCAAAAAAACGTGCCGCTAAGGCGGCTGAGATCCTCGTGACGGCGGCTAAGGACTCCGATGGCCCCGTCTTGCTCATGGGGCATGGGATCATCAATCGGTTTATTGCAAAAGAACTGATCGCATCAGGCTGGAAAGAACAGACTCGTCAGGGCAAGGGTTACTGGGGCGCGGGGGTTTACAGCGTTGTGTAGCGGCACATGCGGCGCCGAGGTTTTTTAATCCTCGGCGCTCAGGTCATCGGGTCTGGCTAAGAATAATGCGATCGAACAGACGGTCACCCAACCAGACGCGCATGCCGATGAGCATCCTGGCATACTTGCCGGCTGCATAGCGTGTACGCGGATGCGGGCTTTTAACCGCGCGGGCAACCACGTCCGCAATCACCTTCGGATCGCTGCCTCTGCCATTTCCATAAGCATTTTTGACCGAGTTAGCCACGTTCGCTACCAGATGACCATAAGGGCCACTTGCTGAACGTTTGACAAAATTGCCGCTGACCACATCACCAAAGCCTGTCTCGATTAAACCCGGTTCAACAATCACAACCTTAATGCCAAATTCAGCCACTTCAAGACGCAGACAGTCAGACCATCCTTCAAGCGCATGTTTCGTTGCGTGGTACCAGGCTCCCAGAGGGGTGTAAATTTTCCCTCCTATAGAAGTGATGTTAATAATGTAACCACTGCGTCTGGCGCGCATGGCCGGGATCAGCAGCTGCGTAAGGCGGGCTGCGCCAAACACGTTAACCTCAAACTGATAGCGAGCTTCATCAATACCGATCTCTTCTACCGGTCCATAAAGCCCAAAACCCGCATTGTTGACCAGTACGTCAACCCCACCCGTCTGCGACACGATGGTATCCACTGCAGCCAAAATGTCTTCATCACGTGAGATATCCATCCGCAGAGGGCGCGCGCCAAGCTGGGCGAGATCGTTCATTTTCTCAACGCTACGGGCAGCGGCATAAACCTGATAGCCATCCTGAATAAGACGACGGGCGATGACTTTGCCCATACCTGACGATGCACCGGTGACCAGCGCGGTTTTCTTGTCCTGAGTAAACATAATTACCTCGGTGAGTAGACTGTCGTTAGTTTGCCCTCCCTCGGCCCAACGTTAACTAGCGTATCGCGCCATATGACTCGCAAAATGCGCCATTATAGCGGTAATTATGCCCGGATTTATTCAAGGCGCATGGCTGTTCTGGCCGCTTCAGGAGTCTGGCCCGTCCAGGTCATAAATGCGCGATAGAATGAATTAGGATCTTCGAAACCCAACAAAAATGCGATCTCATACCCGGAAAGACGCGTATTGCGAAGATAATGACGGGCCAGGTGTTCACGACACCCGTTGACAAGATTGCGGAAATTATCCCCTTCCTGCTCAAGCCTGCGCTGCAGCGTGCGTTTGCTCATTCCCAGACGCTCCGCCGCTTTTTCAATTGTCGCTTCGTTACCGGGAATAAGTTCCAGGAGTACCGCACGAACGCGCTCGGCGGTTGAAGCCTGTTCATTTAACTGACCGAGACGACGCTGCAGTTCCGGTTCAAATACCTGCCACATCCCCTCATTTACCGTTAAAAATGGCCGAAGCGCATCGGCTGCGGAAAAGCTGATGGCAGGCTGTTCTCCGTATTGCACGTCAGTACCAAAGAAACGCGAAAAGTGGCTGTTCTGAACCGCTGACGGTAGCGCAGAAACGCAGATTCGTAAGGGGTTAACGGGTTCGCGGGTCCCCAGCCGCAGAAGCTTGAGCAGGAAGCCCAGCTCTGCCACCTGCAGAAACGGCGGGAGAGCTGTCGCAAAAAGCCAGCGCGGTGAAACGGTAAGGTTGCCGTTTGGGTCGACCGTTGTCTCCAGAACCATGGGAGCAATAAGCTGTTTATATCTGGCCAGACGCTGGACAGCCTGCATCATATTGCTACTACACAGTGCGGCAAAAAGTGGCGGATCGAATATATCCGCAGAGATCGATTCAATAAGTGGTACGGGAAAGGCGGGATCGTTCGTTTCTGCCTCCAGCGCGTTCCAGAAGCGGATGTATTCATCCGTATCGAGTCCGCGCGTTTTTTGCAAAAAGAGATCATCAGGTAATCCTGCCCTGCGGAGAATGCGTTCTGGCTCAAGCCCCGCGTCTTTCAGCAGCGTTTTCCAGCTTATATCGAGGGCGAAAGTACGGTTATAGGCCATTTGCTCATTCCCGGTGTGAAGGTTATTCAACGCTAAGTGTTGTTGTGTTGCGGACGTTTGTCAGTCGTCGCAGGTGTAAACATTATTTTCCCACTAATAACGCTGCGGCTAATGCCCTCTTCAACGAAGTGACGACATCATCCGTATCCATGCCCATCTGTGCATGAATAATTGCGCCGTCAATGAGCAGCATGATTTCATTGACGACGCGCTCATCAGAATTCTTCGTCAGCAAGGCAATAATTTTCTTTGTCTCGCATTTATGATTGCGGCATATCTCTTTTATTTCACTTTCAATATCTTCCGATTTTGCCTCTGCGCTGGCGTTAATAAACGCGCAGCCGTGGAACTCGGGCGAAATAAACCATTCGTGAAGCGTTGCAGATATCGCATCAGCAGGTATTTCGCCTTCATCGAGATGTCGACGCAGCGTGGCCTCAAACCAGTTAATCCATATTTCATGCCGATAGTGCAAATAGGCCAGAATAAGCAAGCTCTTACTCGGAAAATACCGATAGAAAGTCACCTTGGTCACTTTAGACGCTTTAATCAGCGTATCCACCCCCGTCGCCCTGAAGCCCATGGAATAAAACAGATCGTGTGCCGTGAGTAATATCTTATCTCTGACGCTGATTTTAGTATCGTGGCCTGCGGGTTCGGTTTTCACTTTTGGGTAGCCTCAAAAAGAATGTTGACAGCGTTATTTTACAGGCATAGATTACCGCAAGTAGACAGATCTGTCTACATCATATCACACAGAGGTAATCGCAATGAACACACGTCCTCCTTTACCGCCCTTCACCCGTGAAAGCGCTATCGAAAAAGTCAGACTGGCAGAAGATGGCTGGAACAGCCGCGACCCGGCGAAAGTCGCGCTTGCCTATTCGCTGGATACCCAATGGCGCAACCGCGCAGAGTTCGCCACCAACCGTGAAGAGGCGCAGGCGTTTCTGGAGCGGAAATGGAAAAAAGAGCTGGACTATCGTCTGATTAAAGAGCTCTGGGCGTTTACGGAGAACCGGATCGCGGTGCGCTATGCCTATGAATGGCATGATGATTCCGGCAACTGGTTCCGCTCTTACGGCAATGAAAACTGGGAGTTCGAGCCGGACGGACTGATGAAGCGCCGCTATGCCTGCGTAAACGATATGCCGATCAAAGCCTCTGAGCGGCTGTTCCACTGGCCGCTGGGCAGACGCCCGGACGATCACCCTTCGCTGAGCGATCTTGGCTTATAGGATTTTCGCATCACTCCGGGCCGCCCCGGAGTGATGAATTTACAGGGCGCCCACCTGTTTCATCAGCGTCAGGTTGTCCTCAATATGCCAGTTAGCCACAATCTTACCGTCAGCGATCTCATAAATATCGGTGGCGATAAAATCTATTTTCTGCCCCTTTCCTTTCAGCTTTCCAAATGTCCCGGTGAATGTGCCGTGAAAATGTAAATGTGAAACCACGCGATCGCCTGAAATAATCATTTGCTCAACGTCACAGCGCAAATCAGGCACAGCGGTACGAAACGCCCGGGAGGCTAAAATAGCGCCTTCGGGACCCTGCTTACGCTCTCCCGGAGGCGTTTTATCAATAAAGTTTACCGCCAGGGCATTACGCGCCAGGGTTTCATTACCCGTATTCCAGAATGAGGCATATTCTCTGGCGACAGCTTCATTCGCCTTTAATTTCGCCTGCGGCAGGCTGTTGTCCACTATAAGCTGTTTCGGCTTTACCCATTCTGCCTGTGCCGAATACGCGGTGCCCGACAGAGCTGTAAGAAAAACCATCGCTACCGTCGAATTGAAATACGTAGAAAATTTCATAATGTCCCTCAATAGAATATTACGTAACGCGCGGACAATTTCCTGCGGTTCAAAAAGTGAGATACGTTGCATGTTTTCAGCCTTATGGTTTGGATGAAATCACTTTACAGTCGGCATCTGATTTTGATAATTACGCTAAAAGTAGATGCACTTTTCGGAAAATATGAATAATGGGTAAACTCGAAGACATGGCGTTACTGGTGGAAGTTGCCGAGGCCGGCGGTCTTTCTGCCGCCGGGCGACGCCTGTCGCTTTCTCCCGCCACCATGACGGCCAGGCTGAAGGCGATTGAGGAGCGTTACCAGACGCGCCTGTTTCACCGCTCAACGCGATCGATCACGCTGACCCGCGCCGGGGAAGAGTTTTACCATGCCGCGCTGCGCGTGCTGGAAGAAGTGCATCACGCAGAGTCGTTACTGACGCAAAAGGAAGGCGTGCTCAGCGGCAACATTCGCCTTTCTGCGCCCTCGGACTTTGGCAGACAGTATCTTAGCCCCGCCGTCGTGGAATTCTCCCGACGCCATCCCGACGTTAAATTTTTCATCTCGCTAAGAGAACACGTTGAGGACCTGGTCGCTAACCGGCTGGATATGAGCGTGCGTTTTGGCAACCTGCCGGACAGCAGCCTTGTCGTCAGAAACATCCGTCCGAACCATCGGGTGCTGGTCGCCTCCGGGGAGTATCTTAACGAACGCGGCATCCCCGCCACGTTTGCCGATTTAGCTCAGCACCGATGCCTGGCGCTTGAGTCTCAGGGCGTGGTGATGAACGAATGGCGCTTTGAAAAAGATGGCGAGGAAAGCGTCGTTCGCGTAGAGCCTGCCATGGTGTGCGACGACGGGGCTTTGCTTCGTCAGTGGGCACTCAGCGGAGCTGGCATCGCGGGGAAATCGTGGTGGGACGTCAAAGACGATGTTGACACCGGAAGGCTCACGGTGCTGTTTGCCGACAGCTTCACTGGCTTTAGCCGATACGATCGCAAAGATGTCGGGCTGCAGTTTGTTTACCCGCAGCGCAAACTGCAGCCGCTTCAGGTCACGGCTTTTAGCCAGTTTTTTCTCGACTGGCTAAAAAAACATTAAATTAAATCACGTCAGGCAGCTGCGGTTGATTTCTCGCCAAAATAAGAGATAGCGCGCATTTCGCTGACAACCTCAGGACTACTCTGTGTGCGGTTTTCAGGAGGTACAAAATATGAAAAAGCTTCTGATCTGTTGTTTGTTTGGTAATACCGCAAACTCTCTCGCCAAAAAAATGCAGTCGCTGGCAGAACGCGAAGGCTATCCGCTGATGATTAGCGCTGTTGGGCTGGATAACTTCGCCAGCGTCGCTCCCGCTTTCGATGGTTTCCTCATCGCGCCGCACATTCAGTACAAACTCGATGAGATAAAAGAAACGGTGGGCAATACGCGTTCAATCGCCATTATTGAGAGCCTGCCCTATGCCTCTCTCGACGCGAGGAATGTATTGAATTTCGTGAAGGAACAGATGCCTGAACTGGCTGCCTGACAGATAAGGCCGCATCGGTTTAGCGGCCTCCTCTCACCCGGCACTCAAAACGTGTCGACGCAAGGCTGGCCGACCTTATTAATAGCGTTTTTCAACCTGGCTTTGAGTTCAATTAACGCCGCTTCTTTCTCTTCAAGCTGCTGCAGCTTGTGGCGCAGAGACGCCTGTTTTTGCTCAGCGGTAAAGTTGTCGTCAACCCAGACAGCTAAAACCTCTGCAATTTCGGCTAAGGTAAAGCCCAGCATTTTGGCATGCCTGATCATGTTTAAACGCTGTAAATCGACGGCGGAATAGACTTTATAGTTATTGCTGCGATTGGGCTGCGGGATATTCTCTAACAGCCCCTGTCGCTCATAGTAACGCACCGTCTCTTTCGACAATCCCGTTTTCGCACACAGTTCACCAATTCGCATCGCGTCGCCCTCACCTTGTAAAAATCACGCTTGACCGTGTACCTAAGTGCACGGTTTATCCTGTGCAGCATACATCAGGGAAACGGGATTAAAGATATGAATTCTTTTGATTATACAGGTAAAACAGCGCTGATTACCGGAGCGTCGTCGGGCATAGGCCGTGATTTTGCCCGGCAGCTCGCCGCTCGCGGCACGGCCTTGATCCTGGTCGCCCGCTCCGAGCCAAAGCTGCAGGCGCTTGCCGCAGAGTTGGTCAAAAAGCACGGCGTCTCCATCACGATTATCGTGCAGGATTTAGTGAAGCCGGAAGCCATTCCCCACATTGTGGAACGGCTTGAAACCTTAAGACGCGTCCCCGACATTCTGATTAATTGCGCCGGGTTTGCCACCTACGGGCCATTCGAAAAGCTGTCAATCGACAGGCAGCGTGATGAGATAAACGTGAACTGCCTGGCCCCCGTGGCGCTGACGCACGCCTTGCTGCCGGGAATGCTCCAGAAAGGCTCCGGGGTGATGATTAACGTTGCCTCAACGGCCGCGATGCAACCGGATCCCTATATGGCGATTTATGGCGCGACCAAAGCTTTCCTGCTCTCGTTTTCTAACGCGCTGTGGGGAGAATATCGCTCAAAGGGTATCCGCGTCCTGGCGCTTTGCCCCGGCGCAACGGATACGGCCTTTTTTGATGTGGTGAATGCTGAGGAAGCCTCGGTAGGGAGAAGAATGCCCGCTGACAAGGTGGTCACCCTGGCGTTGAAGGCCGTGGAGAGTAACCGCAGCTACCTGATTACCGGATGCGGTTACTGGCTTCTGGGGCAGCTACACCGGTTCGTGACGCGCAGGCGACTGGTGCTTATCGTTGAAAAGATATTGCGCCCGCGCTCGGCTTAAGCAAAAACGGCTCTGTTCAGCGCAAGGGAGTTGCGCTGAAATCCTCGCTTATCGCAGACAGATAGATGCCATAGTGCACGAAAAACAGTGATACACTTACCCCACCTGGTTGATCGTCCCGTCTGAAGGGTTCATGGTGAATGGCGGTAACCAAAGTACCAAACGGTCACTCGTTGTTAATCGTAGCCTGTCACGCTAAGCTTAAATAATGACTAAAAAAATGAATCCCCCGTCATCACGTGGTCCACTTGACCACGCTGTCAGAGAGCAAATCGTCGAAGCCGCTTTTGAGCACTTCGGTCACTACGGCTATGAAAAAACCACCGTCGCCGAACTGGCTAAATCTATCGGTTTTTCAAAGTCCTACATCTATAAGTTTTTCGATTCTAAACAGGCTATCGGCGAGGTGATCTGCGCTAACCGCCTGGAGCTGATCATGGCGGCAGTGCTTTCCGCCATCGAGGATGCGCCGTCAGCAAGCGAAAAATTACGCCGCCTTTTCAAAGCGCTCACCGAGGCGGGAAGCGAGCTGTTTTTCCACGACCGTAAGCTATACGACATCGCCGCCGTCGCCGCGCAGGAGCAGTGGCCTTCCACGCAAAAGTACAGTGAAAGTCTGATGAAGCTGATTGAGAGCATCATTATCGAAGGCAGGCAGGCCGGCGAGTTCGAAAGAAAAACGCCGCTGGATGAGGTCACCAGTGCCGTCTACATGGTGATGTGCCCTTACATTAACCCCGTTCAGCTGCAGTACAACCTCGAAATGGCCCCCACCGCGGCGGTGCTTCTCTCTTCACTGATTTTAAGAAGCCTGGCCCCCTAATTTGTGACCATTGACAATTTTGGTCACTAGTCAGAGAATGCGGATACCGTCCTGTTACGTCAAAAAGGTTTCCCATGCTCAGGCTCACTTCAGCCCGCGTTGCCGCTTGTCTCCTGCCGTTTGCCCTGGTGGCATGCGGCGATATTTCCGCGAGTGACGATCCGCGCACAAAGCCACCGCTTGTCAGATCCGCCTCCGTCGAGCTAGCGAACACTAGCGCCCGCGCCTTCACGGGCGTGGTGGTCGCAAGAACGCAAAGCGATTTAGGCTTCAGGGTTCAGGGAAAAATCCTTGAGCGACTGGTCGATACGGGGCAGACCGTCAAACAGGGCCAGCCCCTGCTGCGCCTGGATCCGGTTGACCTGAAATTACAGGCCCAGGCGCAGCAGCGCGCGGTGGATGCGGCTCAGGCGCGCGCGCGAAAAGCCTCCAGCGATGAGGCGCGCTATCGTGGACTTGTGGCGTCCGGCGCCGTGTCTGCCTCGGAGTATGACCAGATCAAAGCGGCGGCCGATACGGCCAGGGCCGACCTCAGCGCCGCCCGGGCGCAGGCCAGCGTAGCGCAAAACGCCACGGGCTATGCCGTACTGCTGGCGGATTCAGACGGCGTGGTCGTGGAGACGCTCGCCGAGCCGGGTCAGGTCGTCAGTGCCGGACAGGTGACGATCAGGCTCGCCAGAGCGGGACAGCGTGAAGCGCTGGTCCAGCTTCCGGAAACGCTGCGCCCTGCCGTCGGCAGCGAAGCGCAGGCCACGCTGTATGGCAATGAAGAACACCCGGTCACCGCAACGCTGCGCCTGCTGTCTGACTCGGCCGATGCCGCGACCCGCACGTATGAAGCCCGCTACGTGCTGGATGGCCTGCTGGCGAACGCGCCGCTGGGGGCGACCGTCACGCTGAACATTCAGGACAATAAGGCAGAAGGTCAGGTCATGCAGGTCCCGCTGGCCTCACTCTATGATGCAGGAAAAGGTCCGGGCGTCTGGCGTATTTCCGCCCAGCCGGCAAAGGTCGCATGGACGCCCGTCAAGGTGCTGAGCGTGGGTGAAGATGCGGTGCAGGTCACGGGCGGGGTGAAGCCCGGTGAGAAGATTGTTGCGTTAGGCGCGCATCTTCTGCACGAAGGTGAGGTCGTCAGGCTTGCTAAACAACGCAATGCCATCCTGGCGGAGAACACACCATGAGCGGAAGCCGCTTCAACCTGTCAGCGCTGGCCGTCCGCGAACGTTCCGTCACGCTGTTTCTGATCGTTCTGGTCACGATTGCCGGAATTTACGCCTTCTTTGGGCTCGGGCGCGCGGAAGATCCGCCCTTTACGGTAAAACAGATGACGGTGATAACCGTCTGGCCGGGCGCCACCGCGCAGGAGATCCAGGATCAGGTCGCCGAACCGCTGGAGAAGCGCCTGCAGGAACTCAAATGGTATGACCGTACCGAAACCTATACCCGTCCCGGCATGGCGTTTATTACGTTGTCATTGCAGGACAAGACCCCGCCTGCCGAAGTGCAGGAGGAGTTCTATCAGGCGCGTAAGAAGCTTGGCGATGAATCGCAGCGTCTTCCGGCGGGCGTCATCGGCCCGATGATCAATGACGAATTCTCGGATGTCACCTTTGCCCTCTTTGCCCTGAAAGCAAAAGGCGAACCGCAGCGGCAGCTGGTACGCGATGCCGAAGGCATGCGCCAGCAGCTTCTGCACGTTCCCGGCGTGAAGAAAGTGAACATTATCGGCGAACAGGCCGAGCGGATTTATATCTCCTTCTCCCATGACCGTCTGGCGACGATAGGGCTCTCGCCCCAGGATATTTTCAACGCCCTCAACAGCCAGAACGCGCTAGCCGCGGCGGGTTCCATTGAGACCCGAGGCGCGCAGATTTTTATCCGCCTGGACGGCGCGTTCGATGAACTGCAGAAAATCCGCGATACGCCTTTTATTGCTCAGGGCAAAACGCTCAAGCTGTCCGATGTGGCCACGGTTGAGCGAGGCTACGAAGATCCCCCGACGATGCTGATACGCAATCAGCATGAGCCCGCCCTTCTGCTGGGCATCGTGATGCGTGAAGGCTGGAACGGTCTGGCGCTGGGTAAAGCGCTGGATGCGGAAACGGCAAAAATAAATGATAGCATGCCGCTTGGCATGTCCCTGACCAAAGTTACCGACCAGTCCGTGAATATTCGCTCGTCGGTCGATGAGTTCATGATTAAATTCTTCGTCGCCCTGCTTGTGGTCATGGTGGTGTGTTTTGTCAGCATGGGCTGGCGCGTGGGGGTGGTTGTTGCGGCGGCGGTCCCGCTGACGCTGGCGGTCGTTTTCGTGGTGATGGAAGCCGCGGGAATAAACTTTGACCGCGTGACGCTGGGCTCCCTGATCCTCGCCCTCGGCCTGCTGGTTGATGATGCCATTATCGCCATCGAAATGATGGTGGTTAAAATGGAGGAAGGTTACGACAGAATCAAAGCCTCGGCCTTCGCCTGGAGCCATACCGCCGCGCCCATGCTGGCAGGAACCCTGGTGACGGCCATTGGCTTTATGCCGAATGGTTTTGCCCAGTCCACCGCCGGGGAATACACCAGCAATATGTTCTGGATTGTCGGCCTGGCCCTGATTGCCTCGTGGTTTGTCGCGGTGGTGTTCACGCCCTATCTTGGGGTGAAGATCCTGCCGGCGATCCCCAAAGTAGAAGGGGGTCATGCCGCCATCTACAACACGCCTCGCTATAACCGTTTTCGCCAGCTGCTTGCCCGCGTTATCGCCAGAAAATGGCGGGTGGCCGGGTCGGTGGTCGCCATTTTCATCCTGGCCGTGCTCGGCATGGGTCTGGTGAAAAAACAATTTTTCCCGACATCCGATCGCCCGGAAGTTCTGGTTGAGGTGCAGATGCCCTACGGTACCTCGATAGCGCAAACCAGCGCCGCAGCGGCCAAAATAGAAGCGTGGCTGGGCCAGCAGCCGGAAGCCAAAATCGTCACCGCCTATATTGGTCAGGGTTCGCCCCGCTTTTATCTGGCGATGGCGCCTGAACTGCCCGACCCGTCTTTTGCGAAAATCGTGATCCTGACGGACAGCGAGACGTCACGCGAGGCGCTCAAGCTCCGGCTGAGAGACGCTGTCGCCAACGGCCTTGCGCCCGAAGCGCGCGTGCGTGTGACGCAGCTGGTGTTTGGCCCTTACTCGCCCTTCCCGGTTGCCTGGCGCGTGTCGGGTCCGGATGTCGAACAGGTGCATGACATCGCTGATAAGGTGAAAGCCGTGCTTCAGGCAAGCCCGTTGATGAGAACCGTCAACACCGACTGGGGGTCACGCGTTCCCGTCCTGCATTTCACCCTCGATCAAAACCGCCTGCAGGCGACCGGCTTAACCTCCAGTGCCGTTGCCGAGCAGCTTCAGTTCCTGCTCTCTGGCGTGCCCGTCACCTCCGTGCGGGAGGATATTCGCTCGGTAGAGGTGATTGGCCGCGCGGCGGGCGATATCCGTCTTGACCCGGAAAAAATCGAGGGGTTCACGCTTGTCGGCAATGCGGGACAGCGCGTTCCGCTGTCTCAAATCGGCAAGATTGAGGTCGGCATGGAAGATCCGATCCTGCGTCGTCGCGATCGCACGCCGACGATAACCGTTCGGGGCGATATCGCTAACCATCTTCAGCCACCGGATGTGTCGGTCGCCATCATGAAGCAGCTCCAGCCGATTGTTGATGCGCTGCCGGCCGGGTACCGTATCGACATGGCGGGTTCGATTGAGGAATCGGGTAAAGCCACGCAGGCCATGTTGCCGCTGTTCCCGATCATGATTGCCCTGACGCTGCTGATCATCATTTTGCAGGTGCGCTCAATCTCGGCGATGGTAATGGTGTTCTTAACCGCGCCGCTGGGGCTGATTGGCGTAGCGCCCGTGCTGTTGATTTTCAATCAGCCGTTTGGCATCAACGCGCTGGTCGGTTTGATCGCCCTTTCCGGCATTCTTATGCGCAATACGCTGATCCTGATCGGGCAAATCGATCATAACCAGAAGGAGGGGCTCGAGCCGTTCCAGGCGGTGATTGAAGCAACGGTCCAGCGCGCGCGCCCGGTCCTGCTGACCGCCATGGCCGCCGTGCTGGCGTTCATTCCCCTGACGCACTCAGTGTTCTGGGGCACGCTGGCCTACACGCTGATCGGCGGAACGCTGGGCGGGACGATCGTCACCCTCGTCTTCCTGCCCGCGATGTATGCGATCTGGTTCCGGATCCGCCCAGCGGAACAACGCGTGCAGCGCACCGCAGAAAGCGTGTAAACTACCATGAGTAGATAACAGTTTTGAGGAAAGCATGGTTGTTAAGCGCTTAAGAAAAGAGGACCGCCGCGTGCAGCTGCTGGAGGTTGCGCGCGGAATCGTTCGTCAGCAAGGCACGGAGGCATTGACGCTTGGCTACCTGGCCGAGCGGGCCAACGTGACCAAGCCTATCCCCTACGACCACTTTGGCGATCGTGAAGGGTTGCTGATGGCGCTGTACCAGGATTACAGCGACCGGCAGCTGGCGAAATTCCGCGAGACGCTGGCGGTCGACAGCAAAACGCTGGAAAAGACGATCCGCTTTTTCAGCGCCGCCTATATCGACTGCGCCATTACTGCAGGGCCTGAAACCGGGCCAATCGCTGCCGCGCTCTCCGGATCCCACGCGTTGCAGACGTTTCGTGAGGCATGCGTGGCCGAATGTGCCGACTGTCTGCGGACCGCGCTTTCCCCGTTCGTCGCGCTGAAAGGCGTTCAGGGGGAAGCCGCGCTGACGGCCATCATTGGCGCGGCGGACGCGCTCAGCACCGCCGCAGGTAACGGCGTGCTCGCCCGGAACGTGGCGGAAGATACGCTCAGCGGCGTCATGACCGGCGTGCTGGAGACCTACGTGAATAGCACAAAATGATCGCTCGGGGCGGATTGACACCTAAGTTACCAATAGTAATATAGAAGTCAATACTCACCCATTCGAGGTCGCTATGTCTGCTACACATGCCATTAATAACGCACTGATCGTGACGGCTCACCCTGTCGACAATTCGTTATCCCATTCGCTGGCAGCCCATATTGCCGGGAAATTACGCGAGCAAGGTACGCAGGTTGAGATCGCCGATCTGCATGCTGAAGGGTTTAACGCGGCGATGACCCGCGCCGATCTCGATTTGTATCACGGCGATCCGAGCGCCCTGCCCGACGATATTTTGCGCGAGCAGCAGCGCGTCGAGCGCGCGGATATGCTGGTGTTTGTCTTCCCGGTGTACTGGTGGTCGGTTCCCGCGCTGTTGAAAGGCTGGTTCGATCGCGTGTTAACCCTGAACTGGGCGTATAAGGTAGCCGACGACGGCCGGATTGTGGGCAACTTACGGGATGTTCCCGTCCGCCTGATTGCCACCGGCGGCAGCGATCTCAGTGGATTCGACAAACACGGCTATTCGACGGCGATTCAGACGCAGATTATCGAAGGTGTGTTTGGCTTCTGCGGGCTGAAGAACGTTACGCTCGATGTCCTTTACCAGGCAGACACGGCGACGCCTGAGCAGGTTGAGGCGTTCCTGAAGGGGCTAGAGAGCCTTAAATAAAACCTGCGAGCGAGAATTGAGCTAGCAGGATCGTCTCTCTTTCCCGGCGCGCCTTTCCGCGCGCCGGGTACATAAGAACACAATTACAGAGTAAAACCACCGTCACCCACCTGCGCCTGGGCGTACCATTTCATCAGCTCCGCGCAACCGGGCGCGTTCTCAGCCGGTGACCATGGGGCGGTATCGTGCTCAGGGACAGGCTGATAGCCGCCGTGTTTTACCTCAAAAATGACGCCGCCTTTATCCAGCGACAGCACGGCATGCCAGGTACCGGCATCCATCTCCAGCACTTTGCACTCTTCACCTAACACCACGCGCTGGGTCACGTTACCGTTATCGTCAAAATTCAGCACCAGAAAGCGACCGCTCAGAGCGGTCAGCAGTTCAAACGTGTGTGGGTGGCGATGGGGGCGGACATAGGTGCCAGGCTCCATCGCGATGGCCAGGCGCTGCACCGGGTCGCTCAGCTCAGGATGTAAATTGCGATGCGCGCGTAAGCGAGGAGAATTGGCAGCCTGCTCGCTTTGTTGCTGCAGGTCACTGAACGTAATTTGTTTCATATACACCTTTGTGAATGGAGTCAGCGGGCGGCAACCCGATTGCCGCAAGACGTTATACCATTCTGAACGGTCGATGAGCGATGGCATTTGTGAAACAAATCGCTGCAACGTGAGGATGTGCGTGATTGCACTCCAAAGCGCAACGTTGAGTAAAACTCACATTAATTCCCACTATTTATCGTTTTTCAAAAGCGCCCCCGCTGAAATACCATCCATTCATCCCTGGAATAGAAAAAATAAATAATACCAATCCTGTATGGAGCACCTATGACACTCGATGTTTTATTCCCTGTAATGAATATTATCTCGCCTCATAAATTTAGCGCCCATGCAAACGTGCATGAGTTGATAGCGTTACTTTCAGCCGAAAAGGAAAGCTCAGAGGCGCTTTCACCTTTCATCCATCGCCTGCACCTCCTCTCTTTCGCCCAAAGCAATCCGGGTAACGCCGAAGAGTTGCTCTCGGCGCATTTACCAAAAGAGGACGGGATCCTTCCGCTGCTTGACTTTGCGGAGTGGCCAAAGGTGCGTTACGCCACGTCAGGCGAAGTTCAGACGCGTGAATCTGAGGAGTATTTCCGTGAAATGACGTCGGCTGCCAATCTGTTACGCGCTGCGCTGATCGCTGCTGAACGCGCAAAGGGGACGCCTGCGCTTTATATTCTGGATAAATTACTTAACCTGAACAGCGCCCTGCCAGAAAGATATAAACAGATGGCGAATATACCCTACGCATAAAATCATTCATCATGCTGGATATTCCGGACGGAATATCCAGCATTTATATTTATTAAAAATGTTTCTTATCTTCATCGAGACAAACAATATCCAGAGAGGGAAAAACCGGCGTATGGAGATCAAGCCAGGCCATCAGGCGTTGGATACTCTCTCTTCTGAGCGAATTTTTTGGCCAGACAAGATAGTAGCCTTCGCCGGTTGCGATAGCTTCCCGGAAAGGCAGAGCGAGAAGCCCACTTTCCAGCGCTTCACGCGTAAGACGAAGATCGGCCATAGCAACACCATGTCCGTTCATGGCGGCACGGCTTCCCTGTTCCAGGGTGTCGAACACTATCCCTCGACTCACATCGAGCCCGGGGAATAACCCCGTTCTTTTCAGCCAGCGCTTCCAGTCCCGTCTGTCCGGCGAGGGGTGAATAAGATCGCACTGCGCAAGCTGATGCCGGGCAGAATCAAGTAAAGACGGGGTACAAACGGGAATGAGCCATTCGCTGAAAAGCAGCCTGCTCTCTGTTGATTCGCCGAAATAGCCATTACCGAGCAGGATCGCACAATCGTAGGGCTCACGGCTGAAGTCAACGGAATCAACGTCCATCCAGACGCTGGCTATCTCAACCTGTGGTTTTGCATGGTTTTCACGAAAGATTTTCAGAACGTCAAGAAGCCACCGCATCGTCAGGGAGCTGGGGGCTTTGAGGCGCAGAAGGTGGTTTTCACTTTTGAATGCGCGACAGGCCCACTCGATGCTGGTGAAACTTTCGCTCAAATGTCCGGCCAGAACGCGCCCGGCATCGCTGACCTCCACTCTTGGCCCCTGACGTTTAAAGAGCTCACAGTCGAACCACATTTCAAGCGTCCTGACATGCCTGCTGACCGCGCCCGGCGTGATATTCAGTGCTTCAGCCGCTTTGCTGAAGGAGTTCAGCCGCGCGGCAACTTCAAAAGCGCGAAGCGCATACAGTGGCGGTAAAGACATACGTTCCCTTTCTGTGAGGTTTAACTATTCAGTGTTTGTATTATCGGCACTCGATGACTTGTCGCCCAGGCTCTCGGGCGGGAACGTCAACAGCAGCTCCCTAAGCAGGGATTCAAGCTGCGCGCGCTGCGCGTCAGACAAGCTGCTCAGCAGCGCATTTTGCGTTTGCGTATGCACGATCAGCGCCTGTTCGATACGATCCTGCCCGTGCGCGGTCAGGCTTACGAGGGTGCTGCGCTTATCATCCGGATCGGCAATTCGCCTGATAAGCCCTTGCTGTTCGAGATGGCTGAGCCGGTTCGTCATCGCCCCTGATGTAATCAACAGCGATTTATACAGCTGCGTGGGGGAAAGACAGTACGGCTCACCGGCGCGGCGCAGCGTGGCGAGCACGTCAAACTCGCCCTCGCGAAAGCCAAACTGCGCCATGGCCTGCGCCCGCTCTTTTCCCAGATGCTTCATCAGCCTGAGCATCCGGCCAAAAATTTTCATCGACGAGGCGTCCAGCTCCGGCATGGCACGGCTCCACTGGTCGACAACGAAGTCTACATGGTCTTTCATTTTCACCCCTGGTGGCGTGGGTATTTATCCTGTTGTGCGGTACATCTTACGCAAAAACAGATTTTATCTTAACGTTAAGATAAATGCTCGTGGCAATTTGCCCGGGCCATTCACAACCAAAAAGGACTCCATGTTGAAACGCACGTCGCCTTTACTCTTCGCCGTTATCGCTTTTATCGTCGGGCTGAACCTGCGCCCTGTTCTGGCTTCTGTCGGACCGCTGTTTTCCGTGCTGCAGCGCGAAGCGGGGCTAACCGCTACGCAATTCAGCCTCCTGACCACCCTGCCGGTCGCGATGATAGGACTGGCCGCCTTATGCGGCCCCTCGCTTTTAGCCAGAGTCGGTGCCGTACGGGGAATTATGTTCGGGCTCTTCATCCTGCTTGTGGCCTGTTTATTACGCGGTTTTAGCGCCTCACCGGAGAGTCTTATGGGCACCGCGTTACTGGGCGGGGCCAGTATAGGCACGATCCAGGCGTTAATGCCTGCCCTGATAAAAAAGGAATATACGCAAACGGCCAGCACGGTAATGTCGCTATTTAGTACGGGCATTATGGCCGGTGCGGCAGTCGCCGCCGCCAGCGCCGAGCCGTTGTTTTCATGGCTCACGCTGAAGCCCGCGCTGGCAATGGCCGGGGTGTTAGCGCTGCTGGCGCTGATACTGTGGTTAACCCTGGTTAAGCATCCACAAGGTGAAAAAACGGCACGCGAAGACGTTACGTTCCCCTCCTCACGTACAGCCCTACTGTTGATCTTTTTCGGCGTGGGAACGGGAGCCTATACGCTGGTGTTAGCCTGGCTGCCCCCGCTCTATATTCAGGCGGGATGGTCCGCCCGCAGCAGCGGCTTCATGCTGGCCTGGCTGACGTTAACCGAGGTTGTCGCCGGGTTTGTCGTCTCCGCGCTGATCGGTAAATTCCCCGACCGTCGCGTGCCGCTGATCGCCGTACTGTTGCTGCTGCTGGCGGGATTACTGTGTCTGGTCTTTTCGCCGGGTACGACGCCGGTATTATCCACGCTGCTGCTCGGGACCGGGATCGGCGCCCTCTTCCCGCTGTCGCTCATCGTCACCTTCGATCATGCGCGAACGCCCGCGCAGGCCGGGAAGTTACTGTCTAAAGTTCAGGGCGGTGGGTACATGCTCGCCGCGATTATGCCTTTAATTGCGGGGATCGTTCGCGACAGTTCGGTCTCGCTGACCAGCGCATGGCTGATCATGAGTGCAGGAGTCGTGCTGCTGATCGTCATCGCGCTGAATTTTAAACCCGTCGTGGACGTGCAGGCACGGTGAATGCGAGACCAGAATTGAGAGTCGTATTTCAGTCGGTCGTAAGATAAATTCAGGGTGAATCTCACCTCATTCAGGAGTGGATATGTCGCAGACGTTACCAGAAATTGATGTCTTGTTCGTCGCCGGGTTCGGGCCCATTTCGCGGGATACGGAGACCAGCACCGCGTTTTATGTCCAGACACTCGGCCTTCCGCTGAAGCCGATGGAGGGGAATACCGATTACCTTCTCACTGAAGAGGGCCAGCTGGCAGGCGTGAAGCATTTCGCCATCTGGCCGCTCGCACAGGCGGCTGCGTCCTGCTTTGGAGAAGAACAGTGGCCCACTGAGTACCCGATACCGCAGGGATGGGTTGAGTACGAGGTTCAGGATCTGGACTCGGCAACCCGCAATCTGAGTGAAAAAGGCTATCGCCTGCTGGTGGCCAACCGCACCGAACCGTGGGGCCAGACCGTTACTCGCCTGCTCAGTCCCGAGGGACTGCTGACCGGATTGACGATCACACCGTGGCTGCGCGGGTAAACGGAATGTGTTTGTGGCGCCGGTTACAGTGAATAACAACGTTTTATCCGCAAACGACCGTTGTTTAGCATCAAGCCAGTAGTCATGTAAATATTAGCGGTCGCCTCCTTCAGGCGGCCCAAAGTTAAATATTGCTCCTTACGTCAAATTATAAAAAATTACCAAAACTGGCAGTTGATTCTTATTTGTATGACTTTTAATATTCCCCTGCAACTCATTGATTAATTTGTTTTAGGGAAATAAAAATGACAAGAAATATTGTTGCGGGAATGATGATGGCCGCGTTTTCAGGGGCAGTATATGCAGGTTCCTTACAAGCCACACCGGATTTCTCACCGGAAAGCTTCACGGTTTCAGCATCTGCCGGGATGCTGAGCGGAAAATCCCACGAGATGGTTTATGACGAAGTCACAGGAAGAAAAGTTAGCCAGCTGGACTGGAAAATAAAAAATGTCGCTATTTTGAAAGGCGATATTTCCTGGGATGCATACGCCTTCTTGACACTGAACGCTCGAGGCTGGACATCCCTGGCATCAGGCTCAGGTCATATGGATGACTATGACTGGATGAACGCCAAACAATCCTCCTGGACAGACCATTCAAGCCATCCTGCCACTAACGTTAACTACGCCAATGAATACGATCTCAACCTAAAAGGGTGGATCTTCCAGGGCGATAATTATAAAGCGGGCGTAACCGCAGGTTATCAGGAAACACGCTTCAGCTGGACGGCGACCGGGGGTACTTATAATTATGATAACGGCGCCTATCAGGGGAACTTCCCGGCAGGCGAACGCGGTATTGGTTATAGCCAGCGTTTCTCTATGCCATACATCGGCCTTGCAGGGCAGTACCGCTTTAATGACTTTGAATTTAATGCCCTGTTCAAATTCAGTGACTGGGTGCGTGCACATGATAACGACGAACACTACATGCGCGATCTGACTTTCCGCGAGAAGACAACAGACTCCCGCTATTATGGTGCGTCTGTTGATGCCGGGTATTACGTCACTCCGCACGCCAAAGTTTTTGCTGAATTTACCTATAGCAGTTATGAAGAAGGTAAAGGCGGTACGCAGATTATTGATACCAATACGGGTGACTCCGGCTCTATTGGTGGGGATGCGGCAGGTATTTCTAACCATAACTATACGATTACAGCGGGTCTGCAATACCGCTTCTGATTCAGGCGAAACTCAGTCCATAGTTAAAGCAGACCAGGCCCCTGATGGGGCCTTTTTCGTTGCGTTGAGCGAATGCCTTGCCAGGGACACTCCCAGGACGCCTGCCATCCAACTCCAGGTGTTGCGACAAATTCTGGAAGTACAATAATTGTCTCTTTACCGCACTACTGGCATCTTCATTTCCTTTAGCTGACGCGTTACAAAAAATAACAGTGTTAACTCAAAATAATAGATTGTAATATGGTTCCAAAATGCTAACAAACAAAGGAGTGATATGTTTTCTCAAATACCACGTGTCAAAAGAGGGATAGGGATTTCTTAGCGAAATTTTTAGATCAAAAAACAATCAATTACGGACATGGCGTTAGGTATTGGTGAGTCTGGTTCACGCACAACGTCACGCCAAAAAAAATGAATTTAAGTTATCAAGGATAAAAAAATGAAAATCATCATATCAAGTGTAATCATTGGCGCGTCAGTGTTGTTATCATCTGCGATGTTATCAGGAAATCTGGAGTTTAAGAAACAGAACATTTTAAGTAATGATAACGGTCATGTATCATTAGGAAAAGTTTATAGTGAAAATGCATTTATTGATGTTGAATTAAAAACAGACAGTGATAACTCAACCCTCTTCAAGCTTACTGATTTATCTGTCGGTTCTTATCAAGACGGCATTAAGAGAGAGATTCAGTCAATTATTGATGATTATAATAAAGACAAACCCGATGATAAAAAAACAACTAGCGACAAACTTTCTTTAAAAGTCCCTGCAACACTTACACTGAAGGTCCACAATGTATATCGCGCTGAAAACATCCCGGTGTACAATCTCACAATAGATACCCAGTCCATAAAATTTGGTAAAGAGACTTCACTATTAAAATCCGTATTAGAAGCATCAGACAAAATAGTGAAGGATAATAACCAACGAATCCAGGAAACATTTTTCTTGTCGAAAAAATAGCGTTATAATTTAAAGCTCGTAACGTCCGCTCCCGGCACAACGCGGTAAAAACAGCGTTTAGTCCGTCAGGCACGCAGAGCGGACGTTATCTTCTCTCCGGTGTGAGTATTTCGACCGGCTCTAAAGGAGAAAGGTCCGGCTATCAAAAACCTTACATCTCCAGTGCCGCATGAATTGCAGGGTCTATTTTTTCTGGCGTCGTCATTGGAGCAAAACGCTTGAGAGGTTTACCGTCGCGGCCAATCAGGAACTTAGTAAAGTTCCACTTGATCCGCCCGCCCAGTACGCCGGGCAATTCGTTTTTCAGATAACGAAACAGCGGGTGCGCTGCGCTACCGTTAACCTCGACTTTCTCGAACATCGGGAAACTCACGCCGTAGTTGATGTAACAGGTTTTCGCGATTTCGTCGGCGCCGCCGGGTTCCTGTTTACCGAACTGGTTGCAGGGGAAGCCAAGCACCACTAACCCTCGATCGGCGTATTTCTTGTATAGCGCTTCAAGCCCAGCGTACTGAGGCGTGAAGCCGCACTGGCTGGCGGTATTAACGACCAGAACCACCCTACCCGCATAGTCGGCCATTGAGATCGGTCGGCCATCAAGGCGGGTAGCGGTAAATTGGTAAAAGCGCGTCATCTCTGTGGTCCCTGTTCTGCTAAATCAAGAGGTGGATACAAAAATAAGAGGTTCAGGACTGACATTCCAGATCTTCGCGAGTGGGTCCCTGAAAGTAGACGGTACCAATATGGCAGCTACGTGGCTGAGTCAGCACAAAACGCATCGTTTCCCAGACCGACCGTCCATTCATTAAGCGCTCCCCCATTCGTGATCGATCGTCGACAAGCGCATCTATCCCGGTAAGTTCAAAATCAGGTGGATACATGCCGGTTACCCTTATATTTTCGAGGGACAATTCTTTTGACAGTTTGGTGATAAAGCCGCTCATTCCATGTTTGCTGGCAAAAAAAGCGGGATGGGCTATCGAATCTGTAAAGTTCGGAATACCGCACGCAGATATAACCGCAATGATATCTGCACTCTCTGAGCGTCTTAAACCCGGAAGTATTGCCTGGGTGAGCAGGATTGAACCCGTCAGGCCTGAACTGACGGTATTGACGATTTCATTGCTCGATTGTTGGTCTATTGTCCCGGACAACCACTGAGCAGCATTCAGAATTAAAATATCGATTGGCCTGTCTGAATCTAAAACCTGCGAAACAAACTC
Source organism: Enterobacter sp. EGD-HP1 (assembly GCF_000733275.2). Classification (NCBI taxonomy): domain Bacteria; kingdom Pseudomonadati; phylum Pseudomonadota; class Gammaproteobacteria; order Enterobacterales; family Enterobacteriaceae; genus Enterobacter; species Enterobacter sp. EGD-HP1. Next base: position 32,958 of record NZ_AVOP01000002.1, on the reverse strand, counting down.
AGAAATGGATTCCGGCAGGGCTAAATCACAGAGATACCCTTTCGCCTCACCACCTTCAGCTGCGATGAGGCTGCAGGTTTTTTGAATATCCACCGCCCGACGGGCGCTAAAATCCACTTCTACGCCCTCTCGTGCCAGCCAGACGCACAGCGCCTGACCAAATCCTCCGCCACCACCCGTGATAACAGCGCGTTTACCTCTCAGCATAACTCTGCGTCCTTTGTCGTGATGAGTCTGTATCGGAGGATTAATAGCACGACGAGGCGGGTAACATCTTCCCGTTAGTGCTGTGGTGAAAACTTCCCGTCCTACACCGCCGACTTCGGCCTTAAATTCTCGTCAAACGCCAGCCGTTTCCGGTCAGGCTCAGCCTCACGCAGCGGCTCCACCTGGTGCATTGTCAGCTTGCAGCGCTCCACCAGCACCTGATACTCCCGCGTGCCCTGCTGCTTCCATGCCAGCTCCTGCTCGCTGAGTTCGCGAATCGCTTTGGCCGGGCTGCCGATAATCAAATGGTTGGCGGGCATCTCCGCTTTCGCCTTCACGAACGCCGCCGCGCCGACGATGCTGTTTTCACCGATGACCGCGCCGTCCATCACCACCGCGTTCATGCCCACCAGCGCATTGCGGCGGATCACGCAGCCGTGGAGAATGGCGCTGTGGCCGATATGCCCGTCCTCTTCCACCACCGTGTCCTGCTCCGGGAAGCCGTGCATCACGCAGTTATCCTGAATGTTGGCACCGTCTTTCACCACGATACGGCCAAAATCACCGCGCAGGCTGGCGTTAGGGCCAACATAAACGCCTTTGCCCAGAATCACGTCCCCAATCAGCACCGCCGTCGGGTGAACATAGCTCTCGTCCGGCACCACCGGCGTCAGACCGTCAATTTGATAAACTGGCATCTTCACTCCTTATGCGCTTGTAAGACCGCCAAAGCGTTGATAATAGAGCGTGCCGGGCACGGGCAGTTCGCCCACAGAGGTTTCGCCCTTCTCGCTGACAAACGCCAGCGCCCCCGGCGCGACACGCTGATAGATATTAATGCAGAGCTGTCGGGCGCTTTGCCCCGCCCAGTGCGCGGGCAGCAACTCTTCCGGCAGCAGCGGGTCTTTCAGCACCACGCGACGATAAAAATGAATCAGCAGGAGCTGGATCTGGAAGCAGCGTTCCGGCGTCAGCTCCTCCGGCGCGGCCTCTTTCAGCAGCGGCAGCAGCGGACGGAACGAGTTAATAAACGACTCGTACATCGCGTTTTGTTCGGTTAACTGCCAGCACTCTTCTACCCGCGCACGCAGCGCGGCACGGGAGAGCGCCAGCGGCGAGTGGGCTTCAAAGAAAATCACGTTTTCCGCCACGCCGGCATCGTGAAGCAGGGACTGCACGTCCGCCAGATGCTGCGACGGCGAGGCCATCAGACTCGGCGCCAGCGTGCCAAACCCCTGCCAGATCAGCTGTTTTTTGACGTCGGCAAGGGTATTTTTGTCCAGCCCTTCGGAAAGCAGCAATAACCATTTGCCGTCCCAGGCGGGCAGTTCAGCGCGGTAGATCTTATTCTCCGCGCGACGCGTCAGGCGCAGCCCTTTATCGCTCAGGCGGTAAAAGCTGCGGCGCCCGATGCGGGAAACGTCCAGCCATCCCTCTTTGTTGAGGCGAAACAGCGCGGTGCGCACGAAGCGCTCGCCAAACCCCATGCCTTCCAGCAGGGCGGCCAGGCTGCCGAGCCAAATCTCACCGCCGCGATGGGAAAGCGCGTCACCGTATAACGAGGAGATAAGCGAGGTCCCGCTGACGGGAACGGAGCTGACCGCGTGCTGGATAAAGGCGTCGAGTTTATTCATGTGATTCATTCTGTTGTTATTTTTGTCCTGGATGAATCATAGCATAGGATTCTGGGGTTTCCCCCTCACCCTGACCCTCTCCCCAGAGGGGAGAGGGAATAGACCGCACCGAGCAGTCCCTTCTCCCCTCTGGGGAGAAGGTTAGGATGAGGGGTAAGGTGTTTTAACCGTTGGCCGCCACTTTACGTAAATCAAACACCCGGCAGGCTTTGCCCTCTGAGCGTGGAATGCTGCCGCAGTTCACGATCGTCACGTCGGTGGAGATCCCCACCATTGATTTAATGCGGTGGCGCAGCTGGTGGCACACCTGACAGCGCTGCTCGTGCGTCAGCGTGAGGCTACTCTCTTTCAGCTCCACCTTCACGGAAAGTGAATCAAGATGCCCGCGACGGTTCACCTCCAGCTGGTAGTGCGGAGAAAGGTGCTCGAACTTCACGATCTCCTCTTCCAGCTGCGACGGGAAGACGTTGACGCCGCGGATGATCAGCATATCGTCGCTGCGGCCGCTGATCCGGTCCATACGACGCATGCTGCGCGCGGTGGCGGGGAGCAGGCGCGTCAGGTCGCGGGTGCGGTAGCGGATCACCGGCAGCGCCTCTTTGGTCAGCGTGGTGAACAGCAGCTCGCCCTGCTGACCGTCATCCAGCGGCGTGCCGTCGTTCGGGTTGACGATCTCCGGGTAGAAGTGATCTTCCCAGATGGTCGGGCCGTCGACGGTTTCGATGCACTCCATCGCCACGCCCGGCCCCATCACCTCGGAAAGGCCATAAATGTCCAGCGCCGTAATGCCTAATCGTTTTTCGATTTCGCGACGCATGGCCTGCGTCCACGGCTCGGCGCCGAAGACGCCCACGCGCAGGGAACAGCCGCTGGCATCGCCGCCCATCTGGCGCTCCAGCTCCTCAATCAGGTTGAGGCAGTAGGACGGCGTCACCATGATCATGTCCGGCTGGAAATCACGGATCAGCTGCGCCTGTTTCTCCGTCTGGCCGCCGGACATCGGGATCACCGTCGCGCCTAAACGCTCGGCGCCGTAGTGCGCCCCCAGCCCGCCGGTAAACAGGCCATAGCCATACGCCACGTGTATTTTGTCCTTCGCGCTGCCGCCCGCGGCGCGCAGGGAGCGGGCCACCAGATTGGCCCAGTTGTCGATGTCGCCCTGCGTGTAGCCGACAACGGTCGGTTTGCCGGTGGTGCCGGATGACGCGTGAATGCGCACCACCTGCTCCATCGGCACGGCAAAGGTATCGAACGGATAGTTATCCCGCAGGTCCTGCTTGGTGGTGCACGGGAATTTGCGGATATCCGCCAGCTCGTTGAAATCGTCAGGGTGAACGCCCGCGGCGTCAAACTTGCGTTTGTACATCGGCACGTTGTTGTAGGCGTGATGCAGCGTCCATTTCAGACGCGCGGTCTGCAGCGCCTGCAGCTCGTCAAGGGAGGCCGTTTCAATCGGATCAAGCTTTGTTGTATTTGTCATTGTAGGGTACTCACATTGTTTTTATGCTCAAACACGCTCAAGGATCATGGCAATGCCCTGACCCACACCGATGCACATCGTACACAGCGCGTAGCGCCCGCCGCGTCGGTGCAGTTCGTTACTCGCGGCCAGCGCCAGTCTGGCACCGCTCATGCCCAGCGGGTGGCCCAGCGCAATCGCGCCACCGTTCGGGTTGACGTGCGCAGCGTCATCCGGCAGGCCCAGCTGACGCAGCACGCCCAGCGCCTGCGAGGCGAACGCTTCGTTAAGCTCAATCACGTCCATATCGTTAATACTGAGTCCGGCGCGCTCCAGCACCTTGCGGGTGGCGGGTACCGGGCCGAGCCCCATCAGACGTGGCTCCACGCCTGCCGTCGCCATCGCCACGATCCTCGTGCGCGGGACTAACCCCTGCGCCAGCGCCATCTTCTCGCTGGCGACGATCAGCGCCGCCGCGCCGTCGTTGACGCCGGAGGCATTTCCCGCCGTAACCACCCCGTTCTTACGGAACGGCGTTTTCAGACCGGCAAGCTGCTCGAGCGTGGTATCCGCGCGCGGGTGTTCATCCACGCTGAACTCGGTGACCGCCCCTTTTTTGCCCGGCACCTGCACCGGCACAATCTCCTGCGCCAGAATGCCGTTCTGCTGCGCCTGTGCGGTACGCTGCTGGCTGCGCAGCGCGAACGCATCCTGATCGGCACGACTGATATTTAACAATTCAGCTACATTCTCTGCCGTTTCCGGCATACTGTCAGTTCCGAATTGCTGATGCATGAGCGGATTCACAAATCGCCAGCCGATGGTGGTATCAAAGATTTCCGCCTGACGCTGAAACGCGGCGGTGGCTTTGCCCATCACAAACGGCGCGCGGGACATGGACTCCACGCCGCCCGCTATCAGCAGGTCGCCATCGCCCGCCTTAATGGCGCGCGCCGCAAAGCCAATCGCGTCCAGCCCCGACCCGCACAGGCGGTTAATGGTGGTTCCGGACACCGCCTGCGGCAGCCCGGCCAGCAGGGACGACATGCGCGCGACGTTGCGGTTATCTTCCCCCGCCTGGTTGGCGCAGCCGAAAATCACGTCGTCGATCCGCTCAAGGTCGAGCTGGGGATAGCGGTCCAGCAGCGCGCGCAGCGGCACGGCACCGAGATCGTCGGTTCTTACCGCAGAAAGCGAGCCGCCGTAGCGCCCCACCGGGGTTCGTACCCCATCACAAATAAATGCGTTACGCATCTGCCTCTCCTGTCACGCTGCCGCCGATGCGGTGAGATTTCCCGCGAAAAAGGGCGACGGTTTTCTGTTGTTGGTTCTGGATTTCAATGTCGTACACGCCGGTCAGCTTGCCCTGATGCATCACCCGCGCGGTGGCGGTGAGCGTGTCCCCGGCAAAGCCCGGACGCAGAAAATCAATCGAGCAGCCGGAGGCGACCGCCGCCAGCCCCTGGCTGTTGCAGGCGTAGGCAAAGGCGGTGTCCGCCAGGGAAAACAGCTGCCCGCCGTGGCAGGTTTGGTGGCCGTTAAGCATCTGCGGAGTGATGGTCATGGTCACCACCGCATAGCCTTCATCCATGTCGACAATGTCCATCCCCATCGCCTGCGCGCAGGCGTCCCGTTCGTACATCGCGCGGGCGTTATGCCAGGCGTTATGACTCATAGCTACTCTCCAGAAGCGCGCGCTGGCGCAGCAGTGAACAGGGGCGATAGCGCTCTTCGCCGTAATGACGCTGCAGGTTCTCCAGCAGCGTCAGCAGGCGCTGCCAGCCCAGACGCTCGCCCCAGGCGATCGGCCCGCTTGGGTAGTTAACGCCCAGGCGCATGGCGGTATCGATGTCCTTCTCGCTGGCGACCCCTTTTTGCAGGGCATCCAGCGCTTCGTTGGCAATCATCGCCAGCGTGCGCCAGACCAGCAGGCCGGGATAATCGGCGATTTGCACCACCCGGTTACCCTGCTGTTGCAGGTAGCAGATGGCCTTTTGCGTCGCGGTGTGCGGGTTGCTTGCCGCCGCGGCAATCACCGCCACGTCGCGCTCAATGCGGTCCACCACCACCACCGCGCCGTTGAGCCGCAGCGCCAGCGCCTGAGCGGTTTCCCCCTGCGTTTCAATCAGATATACATCATCAATTTCGGTGACACCGTCACGTTTCTTTTCCACGCGCATCGGGCTGTAGCTGTCGTTCACGGCCGGCACCCACCGCACCTCGGGTTTGTCACCCTGCCAGTCGTAGATGCCCTTCCCGCTCTTTTTGCCCAGCCTTCCTGCCAGCACCAGCTCCTGCTGCACCAGCGAAGGCAGAAAACGACGCTCCTGCCAGAAGGCGTTAAATACCGAGCAGGTCACCGCGAAATTCACGTCCTGACCAATCATGTCGGTCAGCTCCAGCGGCCCCATCGGGAAACCGCCGCCTTCGCGCAGGGCGGCATCAATCACCTCCGGCGGGGCGACCTGCTCTTCCAGCGCGCGCCAGGCTTCGGAATAGAACGGACGGGCGACGCGGTTGACGATGAACCCCGGCGTTGACTGGCAGCGAACGGGCTGTTTGCCCCAGTTCAGCGCCAGCTCGCACAGCGCGTCTGCCACTTCCGCAGAGGTCGCCAGCCCGCTGACCACCTCCACCAGCTTCATCACCGGCGCCGGGTTAAAGAAGTGCAGCCCTGCGACGCGCTCCGGGTGGTTGACGTCCGCCGCAATCGCCGTAACGGAGATGGAAGAGGTATTGCTGGTCAGCACCGTCTGCGGCGGGCAGATCTCAGCCAGCCGTGCAAACAGCGCCTTTTTCACCTCCAGACGCTCGGAGGCCGCTTCTATGACCAGATCGGCCGCGGCGAGCGCCTCGATATCCGTGACCGGAAGCAGCCGGGCGAGGATCTGGCTCCCGGCATCGGCGGAGATTTTTCCGCGCGTCACCCGGGAGGCCAGACGCTGGCGGATCCCGTCGATGGCGCGCGATATCGCATCGCTGGAGATGTCGTAGATCAGCACCTGATGGCCGTGTCTGGCGGCGACTTCGGCAATCCCTGCGCCCATCGTGCCGCTGCCAATCACGGCGACAGTCCGTATGTTCAGCATCTTATTTCCCCGTAAAGTTCGGCGCGCGCTTCGCCAGGAAGGCGCTGACGCCCTCGCGGTAGTCGTCGCTGCGTCCGGCCAGACGCTGGTAGTCGCGCTCCAGATCGAGCTGGGCGTCCAGGGTGTTGGTTTCTGCGGCATTGATGGCCTGCTTGATCAGCCCCAGCCCGAAGGTCGGCTGAGACGCAAAATGCAGCGCCATCTGCTGCGCCGTGGTGGAGAGCTGTTCGTCATCCACCACCTGCCAGATCATCCCCCACGCCTGCGCCTGTTCGGCGCTGAGTTTGTCGCCGAGCAGCGCCAGACCCATGGCGCGGGCGCGTCCGGCCACGCGCGGCAGCAGCCAGGTGCCGCCGCAGTCCGGCACCAGACCGAGCTTGCTGAAGGCCATCACGAAGTTGGCGGAACGGGCGGCAATGACCATGTCACATCCCAGCGCCAGCGTGGCGCCCGCACCGGCCGCCACGCCGTTAACGGCACAGATGACCGGTTTCGGCAGCTTTGCCAGGCGGCGCACCAGAGGGTTATAGAAGGTTTCAACGGACATCCCCAGATCCGGCGCCGGGCCGTTGGGGTCGACGTTGCGGTCGTTCAGATCCTGACCGGCGCAAAAGCCGCGTCCGGCTCCGGTGATCAGCAGACAGCGAACGGTGTTATCCCGCTCGGCCTGTTTCAGGCACTCGGCAAGCTGCTGGTGCATCACGTCGTTAAAGCTGTTCAGACGCTCCGGACGGTTCAGCGTAATGGTCATTACGCCCTGCTCAACATGACTGAGAATACATTCCACAATTAGCGTCCTTTAAAGTCGGGGGTGCGTTTTTGTAAGAAGGCGTCGATGCCTTCCCGGCGGTCTTCGGTGGCAGAAAGCAGCGTAAACAGCTGACGCTCCTGGGCCAGACCGGCCTGGAGCGGCACCTCCTGAGACTGGCGCAGCGCCTGTTTCGCCGCCTGCAGCGCCAGCGGAGAGTGGCGCGCCATCTGCGCCGCCTGCTTCAGGGCATACTCCAGCGTCAGCGCTGCCGGGAAAACGTCGCTGACCAGCCCGGCGCTCAGCGCCTGCTCTGCGGTAATACTCTCGCCCGTCAGCACCATTTTGCTGGCAAGGGATTTCCCGACGCAGCGAATCAGACGCTGGGTGCCGCCCGCGCCGGGCATAATGCCCAGCGTAATTTCCGGCAGGCCAAAGCGGGCGTTATCGCCAGCAACGATCGCGTCGCACAGCAGCGCCAGCTCGCAGCCTGCGCCCAGCGCGAAGCCGTTCACGGCGGCAATCAGCGGTTTAGGAAAAGCGTTAATCCGCGCCCAAAGCAGCGGGCGGATATCGTTCAGGGTGGCGGGCAGGTCTTTCTCCGCCATTTCGTTGAGATCGGCCCCGGCGGCAAAGCAGCGCTCGCTGCCGTAAATTACGCAGACGGCGATGTCGGCATCCACGGCGGCGGCCTCAAGCTGCTCGGCAAGCTGCGTCAACAGCGCATTATTGAGGGCGTTGCGCGCCGCCGGACGGTTGAGCGTCAGCTGCAGCACGCGGCCATGACGAGTAACAATCAGTTCGCTCATGCCATCCCCTTCGCGTCGAAGTCGACAATCACGTCGGCGGTTAACGGCAGCGACTGGCAGCTCAGTACATACCCGGCGGCCAGCTCGTCCGGCTCCAGGCTGTAGTTGGTCGCCATGTCCACCTTCCCGCGCAGCACCTTGCATTTACAGGTGGCGCACACGCCCCCCTTGCAGGCATACGGCAGATCCGCGCCCTGGCGCAGGGCGGCATCGAGAATACTTTCATCCTCCGCCGTCAGGGTGATTTCGCGGTCGCGCCCGTCCTGGCGCACGGTCACTTTCTGCCCTTCCGCCTGGACGTGCACCGCGCGTTTAGCGGTGGTTCCCGGCGTGTTAAAGCGCTCAAGGTGAATCGCTTTGTCCGGCATCCCCAGCGCCTTCAGCGCGGCTTCGGCGTCGTCCATCATCGCCGACGGGCCGCAGATAAACGCCTCGTCGTACTGGCGGAAGTTGATCAGGGTTTTCGCCAGCGCCTGCAGCTTTTCCCCGTCGATGCGGCCGTAAAGCAGATCGCTGTCCAGCCGCTCCTGGCTGAAGATGGAGACCAGCTGCAGCCGCTGCGTGTATTTGTCCTTCAGGTCCGCCAGCGCCTGGCGGAACATCATGCTCTGGCTGCTGCGGTTGCCGTAGATCAGGGTGAACTGGCTGTTCGGTTCGATCGCCAGCGTCGCGGAGATAATCGCCAGCATCGGGGTGATCCCGGAACCTGCCGCAATGGCCAGGTAGTGGCCTTCGCGTTCGGCCCGCGGCTGGTAGCCAAACAGCCCCTGAGGCACCATTACCTCCAGGGCCATACCCGCTTTGATCTCATCCCGGGCATAGCGTGAAAAACGCCCGCCGTCGATGGCTTTGACCGCAACGCTGATCTCACCCGGGGCGGTGCTCCGGCAGATGGAGTAGCAGCGGCGCAGCTCTTCCCCGCCCAGCTTCGTTTTTAACGTCAGGTGCTGGCCGGGACGGAAGCGGTAGGCGTCCTGCAAATCGTTTGGCACGGCGAAGGTAATCGTCACCGCGTCGCGGGTTTCGGGTTCCACTTTTGCCACTGTTAATGAATGAAACGTTGTCATGGCAGCCTCAAATACATTTGAAATAGTCGAAGGGCTCGCGGCAGGTGTTGCAGCGGTAGAGCGCTTTGCAGGCCGTCGAACCAAATTCACTGATAAGCGAGGTGTCGGTGCTGGCGCAGCGCGGGCAGCTCACCTCCGCCGGAATATGCGCGTGACAGCTATGCCCCACGGGCGGGCTGATGCCGTACGCCCGCAGGCGCTCGCGCGCGTCGGCGGTCATCCAGTCGGTGGTCCAGGCGGGCTCAAGCTGGAGCACAATGTGTACCGGAGTAAAGCCGTTCGCGGTCATCGCGTCGCGGATCGCCCCCAGCAGGTGTTCCGTGGCCGGACAGCCCGAGTAGGTTGGCGTGAAGCCGATAACCCAGCCTTCCCCCTGCGCCTTCACGCTGCGCACCATGCCTAAATCGGTGATGGTTAACACCGGCACTTCCGGATCGGGGATCTGGCTTAACAGCGCCCAGATCTGCGGAATTTGCGCAGGCGCGATGTCGACGAGGCGTTGCATAGCGTTCTCCTTTACCACTGCTGACCGGGATAGGCGCGCTGGAGATACTGCATCTCCGCCAGCATCGGTCCCAGATGTTCGGTATGCAGCCCCCTCTTACCCCCGGTGCGGTACGCCACCTCTTCGGGCACCTGCAGGCAGGCTTCATTCAAACCGGCAAAGACTTCGCTTTCCCACGGCTGGCGCAGGACGCGCGGGTCAACCGCCACGCCGGCATCAATCAGCGCCAGCTCAACGTCATCCGCCTCAAACAGCTCCGCAGTAAAACGCCACAGGCTGTCGATGGCCTGCTGCATTTTTTGCGCAGACGTTTCGGTCCCGTCGCCCAGACGCACCAGCCAGCCGCGGCTGAAGCGCAGGTGGTAGCGCGCCTCTTTAATCGCTTTGGCGGCTATGGCCGCAAGCTGGCCGTCGCTGCTTTGCGTCAGGCGCTCGTACAGCGCCACGTTCCAGGCATCTATCAGGTACTGGCGGGCAATGGTGTCGGCGAAATTGCCGTTCGGCTGCTCGACCAGCAGGACGTTGCGGAACTGGCGCTCGTCGCGGCCATACGCCAGCGTGTCTTCATCGCCCTGGCCTTCCCGCTCCGCGGCATAGGTCAGGAAATTGCGCGCCTGGCCCAGCAGGTCGAGACCGATGTTGGCGAGCGCGAGGTCAATTTCCAGCTCCGGCGCGTGGCCGCACCAGGCGCCGAGACGCTGGGAGAGCACCAGACCGTTGTCGCCCAGACGCAGGGCATAGGCAGTCACTGAATTCATTCTTTGCCTCACATATGCTCGATGCCGTCAGGGATGGTGTAGAACGTCGGGTGGCGGTAAACCTTGCTTTCCGCCGGGTCGAAGAACTCACCGCTCTCTTCCGGCTGGGAGGCGACAATCTCGCTCGCCTTAACCACCCAGATAGAACATCCTTCGCTGCGGCGGGTGTAGGCATCGCGCGCATTTTCCAGCGCCATGCGATCGTCGGCGGCATGCAGACTGCCCACGTGACGGTGGGATAACCCCTGTTTGCTGCGTACGAACACTTCGTACAGCGGCCAGTAGACGTTGCTCATCGTGATTCCTCTTAAGCCACTTTGCGGGCGTGTTGTTTTTCCGCGTGCGCCAGTGCGGCTTCGCGCACCCACGCCCCCTCTTCCCAGGCTTTACGTTTGGCGGCCAGGCGCTCGTGGTTGCAGATCCCGCGCCCGTTAATGACCTCGTCAAATTCCTGCCAGTCGATCGCGCCGAAGCGATAATGACCGCTCTCTTCATCCAAACGCAGGTCGGGATCCGGCACCGTCATGCCCAGCATCTCCACCTGCGGCACCGTGTTGTCGACAAAGCGCTGGCGAAGTTCGTCATTGCCGAAGCGTTTGATTTTCCAGGCCAGGCTGCGGGCGCTGTTCGGCGAGTTGTCGTCGTTCGGCCCGAACATCATCAGCGCCGGCCACCAGAAGCGGTTGATGGCGTCCTGCAGCATCTGCCGCTGGGCCTCGCTGCCCTGCGCCAGCGCCATGCAGGCCTCAAAGCCCTGGCGCTGGTGGAAGCTCTCTTCTTTACAGATTTTCACCATCGCGCGGGCATACGGACCGTAGGAGGTTCGGCACAGCGCCACCTGGTTGACGATGGCCGCGCCGTCCACCAGCCAGCCGATCACGCCGATATCGGCCCAGCTCAGGGTCGGATAGTTAAAAATGGAGGAGTACTTCATCCTGCCGTCGAGCATCTTCTGGTAGATGTCTTCCCGCGCGCAGCCCAGCGTTTCCGCCGCGCTGTAGAGGTAGAGCCCGTGCCCGGCTTCGTCCTGCACTTTCGCCAGCAGGATCGCTTTTCGGCGCAGCGTCGGCGCACGGGCGATCCAGTTCCCCTCCGGCAGCATGCCGACAATTTCGGAGTGCGCATGCTGGCCAATCTGACGGATCAACGTCTTACGGTAGGCGTCAGGCATCCAGTCCTGAGGCTCAATCGCCGTCTCCTGCGCTATGCGCTGCTCAAACCGTTGTTCTTGCGTCACGTCATCACCTTTATGATTCGTTAGTTTGCAAATTAAAGCGTAATTCTGAATCACTTTGTTTTTTAAAAGTTACACAAAGGTTAAATATAACCCCAAGAATTGTTTCCTGGTTTTGTGATGTTGCTCGCAAGGCTTTTGCTGCACGCCCCCTGAACACTCGCTTTACGCGCTGCAATTCATCAGACCGGATCACAATGTTAACAATTCATTAAAACTCAGCTTGATTTTTATGATTCATGATTAAACTATTAATGAGTAAATTACGTAACATTTGGAGATAAGCGATGCAGCAGTTAGCCAGCTTCGTGTCCGGTACCTGGCAGTCTGGCCGGGGCCGCGAACGCACTATTCATCACGCCATCAGTGGCGAAGCGCTGTGGAGCGTGACCAGCGAAGGGCTGGACATGGCGGCCGCCCGTCGCTATGCGATTGAGCGCGGCGGTGAAGCGCTTCACGAGATGACCTTTATCGAACGAGCGGCCATGCTGAAGGCGGTGGCAAAGCACCTGCTTAGCGAAAAAGAGACGTTCTATGCCCTGTCGGCCCAGACGGGCGCAACGAAGGCGGACAGCTGGGTGGATATTGAAGGCGGCATCGGCACCCTCTTCACGTACGCCAGCCTGGGCAGCCGCGAGCTGCCGGATGACACGCTGTGGCCGGAAGACGAGTTAATCCCGCTGTCGAAAGAAGGCGGCTTTGCAGCGCGCCACGTTCTCACCTCGAAGTCCGGCGTGGCGGTGCACATCAACGCCTTTAACTTCCCCTGCTGGGGGATGCTGGAAAAGCTGGCGCCGACCTGGCTTGCCGGGATGCCCGCCATTATTAAACCCGCTACCGCGACCGCGCAGGTGACGCAGGCGATGGTGAAATCCATCGTGGACAGCGGGCTGGTGCCGGACGGCGCCATCAGCCTGATCTGCGGCGGCGCAGGGGATCTCCTCGACCAGCTCGACAGCCAGGACGTGGTGACTTTTACCGGCTCCGCCAGTACCGGGCAAAGCCTGCGCGTGCACCCGAATATCGTGGCAAATTCGATTCCGTTCACCATGGAGGCGGACTCCCTGAACTGCTGCGTGCTGGGGGAAGACGTTACGCCAGACCAGTCGGAGTTTGCGCTGTTCGTCCGGGAAGTGGTCCGCGAGATGACCGCCAAGGCCGGGCAGAAATGTACGGCCATTCGCCGGATTATCGTCCCGCAAAACCAGATTGACGCCGTGAGCCAGGCGCTGATTGCCCGCCTGGAAAAAATGGTGGTGGGCGACCCTGCGCAGGAAGGGGTGAAGATGGGTGCGCTGGTCAACGCCGAACAGCGCGCGGACGTGCAGGAGAAGGTGGAGCAGCTGATCGCCGCAGGCTGCCGGATCCGTCTGGGTGGCAAAGCGGATATGCAGGCCGCGGGCGCGTTCTTCCCGCCGACCCTGCTGTTCTGCCCGCAGCCGGATGAAACCCCTGCTGTTCACTCTACCGAAGCCTTCGGCCCGGTTGCGACGCTAATGCCGTATCGCAATGCACGCCACGCGATGCAGCTTGCCCGCGCGGGCGGCGGCAGCCTGGCGGGTACGCTTGTCACCGCAGACCAGGACATTGCCCGCCAGTTTATTGCCGGTGCGGCGCGCGCCCACGGGCGCATTCAAATCCTTAACGAGGAATCGTCGAAAGAGTCCACCGGCCACGGCTCCCCGCTGCCTCAGCTGGTGCACGGCGGCCCGGGCCGCGCGGGCGGCGGCGAAGAGCTGGGCGGCCTGCGCGCGGTGAAGCACTACCTGCAGCGCACCGCGATTCAGGGCAGTCCGACGATGCTGGCGGCGATTGGCAAACAGTGGGTGCGGGGCGCAACGGTGCAGGAAGATCGCGTGCATCCGTTCCGCAAATACTTTGAGGAGCTACAGCCGGGCGACAGCCTGCTGACGCCGCGCCGCACCCTCACGGAAGCAGACATCGTGAACTTTGCCTGCCTGAGCGGGGACCACTTTTACGCCCATATGGACAAGATCGGCGCGGCAGAGTCGATCTTCGGCGAGCGCGTGGTGCACGGCTACTTCCTGATCTCCGCCGCCGCGGGGCTGTTTGTTGATGCGGGCGTCGGGCCGGTGATTGCCAACTACGGCATGGAGAACCTGCGCTTTATCGAGCCGGTTAAGCCGGGCGATACCATTCAGGTGCGTTTGACCTGCAAGCGTAAAACGCTGAAGAAACAGCGCACCGCAGAGGAAAAACCGACCGGCGTGGTGGAATGGGCGGTTGAGATCTTCAACCAGCACCAGCAGGCCGTGGCGCTCTACTCCATCCTGACGCTGGTGGCGCGCCAGCGGGGTGATTTCTGACACCTTCCCTTCACCGCCTTTCCTGCCGGGTGGCGCGATGCTTACCCGGCCTACGACGACCAGCCGGGGTGTGACACCGCCCCGCTCTTTTTTTAACCTGGCAAGACTGGCAAATAACCTGGCAGATGCAGGCAAACGCTTTTCTCATAGGCCTGTCAGGATAAGGCTGTCACAACACAATAAACACAACAAGATGAGGTCTACGATGGGAAGCAATTCTTCTTTTTCTGCCCGTAGAACGGCGCTGGCCATGGCCGTTGCGCTGTGTTGCGCCTGGCAATCCCCTGTTTTCGCCCACGGCAGCGAGGCGCATATGGTCCCGATGGACAAAACGCTGCAGGACTTCGGTGCGGAGGTTCAGTGGGATGATTACGCACAGATGTTCACCATTGCGAAAGACGGTGCCTTTGTGAAGGTCAAACCGGGCGCGAAAACCGCCGTCGTCAACGGTAAAACCCTCAGGCTCGAGGTGCCGGTGGTGATGAAGGGCAAGAAAGCCTTTATTTCGGATACCTTCATTAACGATGTTTTCCAGTCTGGCCTCGATCAGACCTTCCAGGTTGAAAAACGCCCTCACCCGTTAAACGCGCTAACGGCGGACGAAATTAAGCAGGCCGTTGAGATTGTGAAAGCTTCGGCGGATTTTAAGCCAAATACCCGCTTTACCCAAATCGCCCTTGCAGAGCCTGAGAAAGCCAAAGTGTGGGACTTTGTGCTTAACGGTACGGCCGTGGATGCCCCCCGCCAGGCGAAGATCGTCATGCTGGATGGCAAGCACGTTATCGAAAGCGTGGTGGATCTGAAGGATAAAAAAATCCTGCGCTGGGAACCGGTAAAAGACGCGCACGGCATGGTGCTGCTGGATGATTTCACCGCGGTTCAGCAGATCATCAACGACAGCACCGAGTTCGCCGAAGTGCTGAAAAAGCACGGCATCACCGACCCGAAAAAAGTGATTACCACGCCGCTGACCGTCGGCTATTTCGATGGTAAAGACGGCCTGAAGCAGGAAGATCGCCTGCTGAAGGTGGTGAGCTATCTGGATGTCGGCGACGGCAACTACTGGGCGCACCCGATTGAGAACCTGGTCGCGGTTGTCGATCTTGAGCAGAAGAAAATTCAGAAGATCGAAGAAGGCCCGGTCATCCCGGTTCCGCTCACCCCGCGCCCGTATGACGGCCGCGACCGGGTTGAAACGGTGAAGAAACCCCTGGAGATCGTCGAGCCGGAAGGCAAGAACTACACCATCACCGGCGATATGGTGCACTGGCAGAACTGGGATTTCCATCTGAGCCTGGACTCCCGCGTGGGCCCGATGATTTCAACCGTCACCTATAACGACAACGGCAAAAAGCGCCAGATTATGTATCAGGGGTCGCTCGGCGGCATGATCGTCCCTTATGGCGATCCGGACGTGGGCTGGTACTTTAAAGCCTATCTCGACTCCGGCGACTACGGCATGGGCACCCTGACCTCACCGCTGGTACGCGGTAAAGACGTGCCGTCCAACGCCGTGATGCTCAATGAAACTATCCCGGATTACACCGGCGCGCCGATGGAGATCCCGCGCGCGATCGCCATTTTCGAACGCTACGCGGGGCCGGAATATAAGCATCAGGAGATGGGCCAACCGAACGTCAGCACCGAACGTCGTGAACTGGTGGTACGCTGGGTGAGTACCGTGGGCAACTACGATTACATCTTCGACTGGGTGTTCCATGAAAATGGCACCATCGGCATTGATGCCGGCGCGACGGGTATCGAGGCGGTGAAAGGCGTTCAGGCGAAAACCATGCACGACGCCACCGCCAAAGACGACACCAAATACGGCACGCTGATCGACCATAACATCGTGGGCACCACGCACCAGCACATCTACAACTTCCGTCTTGATATGGACGTGGACGGCATCAACAACAAGCTGGTGGCGATGGACCCGGAAGTGAAACCGAATACCGCCGGGGGCCCGCGCACCAGCACCATGCAGATTAATCAGTACGATATTGATACCGAGCAGCAGGCGGCGCAGAAATTCGACCCGGGCACCATTCGGCTGCTGAGCAACACAAGTAAAGAGAACCGCATGGGCAACCCGGTTTCGTATCAGATTATCCCTTACGCGGGCGGTACGCACCCGGTGGCAACCGGCGCGAAATTTGCCCCGGACGAGTGGATTTACCATCGCCTGAGCTTTATGGACAAACAGCTGTGGGTGACCCGTTACCACCCGGATGAGCTCTACCCTGAAGGGAAATTCCCGAACCGCTCCGTACACGACACGGGCCTGGGGCAGTACAGCAAGGATAACGAGTCGCTCAACGATCAGGATGACGTGGTCTGGATGACCACCGGCACCACCCACGTCGCCCGCGCGGAGGAATGGCCGATTATGCCGACGGAATGGGTACATACCCTGCTTAAACCGTGGAACTTCTTCGACGAGACGCCAACGCTCGGGAAAAAGAAAGACGAAAAATAACCACCTGCCGGGCAATTGCCCGGTTTTTTTTGCCTCTGCATTTGAGGATCGTCCTGGCTTGCTTATAGTTACTGATATCTCACCTGCATGATTTATCCCCCGGACGGGAAAGGGCTTTATGGAAAAAAGAAAAAAACCGACACTTGAACGGGCAACCTGGCCGACACGCCATGCCATGGTCATGCACGGGCTGGCGATGAACCTGCCGTGGCTGGCCTTCGTCAATATCAGCTTCGCGGTGATGATTCTGCTGCGACACGTCCTGCTTAAGGCCAGCGATCCCCTTTATCCCCACTCGCCGCATCTGACGAGAATGGTCGACGCCTCCATGCTCGGCATTATCATCCTCTCCGCCGCGCTGATCCTCATGGCCTGGCGGCGCATCGCCGGCATCAGCGTGGTGTTGTTTATCTGCAGCGCCATCTGGTCGGTCTCCTGCTTCTGGTTTATCACCCAGCTGCTGCTCCCGCACGTCTGGCCGCTGTGCGTCATTCTGTTACTCGCCGGCTTAACGGCGCTCTATTTTTACCCTGAAGGGCTACTCGCCTTTGTACTCCCGCTCTGGATCACCCTGCCGATAGCAAACTGGACACTGAACGATGGCCTCAACCTTCACTTCATTGTCATCTGGAGCGTGTTCTCGCTGATCCTGATCTGCGGGCGTTTCATCCTGCTGAGCTGGTTTGACGAGGCCTGGCGACGCAACCAGCAAAATCAGTTGCTGATCTCCAGGCTGGATGCGCTGGCGCATCAGGATCCGTTAACCAAAACCGCCAATCGCCGGAAAATGGAAGTGGTGCTGGAGAACGCGGTTGAGCAGAAAAAAACCTTCTCGGTGATTATGCTGGATATCGACTATTTCAAACGCTACAACGACACCTACGGGCACCAGGCGGGAGACGACTGCCTGACGCGCGTGGCGCGGGTGCTGAAGCAGTCGGTACGCACGCCTGACGACGTGGTATCACGCTACGGTGGCGAGGAGTTCGTGGTGATCCTGTTTAACTGCCCGGAAAACATCGCTGAAAAGGTGGCCTTACGCATTCAGGACGGCCTGCGAACGGAGTCTATACCGCACGGCGCGTCAACCGTTAGCGACCATGTCACCGTGAGCATGGGGATTGCAAGCATGGCGGAGGGGTTAGCGGGCACCGAGATCATCGCCCGCGCCGATGCGGCGCTGTATCGGGCGAAGGAGGCCGGGCGGGATAGGTGGTCGCTGTAAATAAAAGCCGGGTGGCGCTGCGCTTACCCGGCCTACGGTGCGAGTCGTTGTAGGCCGGGTAAGGCGTAGCCGCCACCCGGCTTGTTTTTTAATACCGCACGCAAACCGACTTGGTTTCACACCAGCCGTCCAGCCAGTCCGGACCAAAGTCACGCCCGGTGCCGGACTGCTTCATGCCGCCGAACGGCAGGTTGGCGTCAATCAGCGTATGGCTGTTCACCCAGACGGTGCCCGCCTGCAGCCTGTCAGTGTACTCCAGCGCCTTGCTGATATTCTGCGTCCAGACGCTGGCCGTCAGGCCATATTCGGTGTCGTTTGCCAGCTGGAGCGCCTCTTCCCCGTCGGCGACGCGTACCAGGTTGACCACCGGGCCGAACACCTCTTCGCGAGTCAGGCGCAGCGAGGCATCCGGGTTCACCAACAGCGTAGGCGATACGTAATAGCCTTTGCCTTCCGGCCCCCGGTTACCGACGATCAGCTCCGCATTGCGCGACGTCGCTTCATCCAGGAAGGTCTGCACCTTGTCACAGTGCGCGCGCGACACCAGCGGGTTGATAAATGCCTCCGGCGACATGCCCGGCCCGACGCTCAGGGATTTCACCGCCTGCTCAAACCCGCTGACCAGCGTGTCAAACAGCGGTGCTTCAATGTAGATGCGCGAGCTCGCCGCGCACACCTGCCCCTGGTTCAGGAAGCTCCCGGTCATTAAGCCTTCTATCACCCACGCCGGGTCCGCGTCTTTCAGTACGATAGCCGGGTTTTTCCCACCCAGCTCCAGGGTCACCCCGGTTAGCGTATCTGCCGCCGCGCGGGCGATTTGCTTACCCGTCGCCGTTGAGCCGGTAAAGCTTACCTTGGCAATATGCGGATGCGAGGTCAGCGCTGCGCCACACACCGCGCCGCTCCCGGTGACCACGTTGAACACCCCGTCCGGAATGCCCGCTTCGCTGGCGAGTTCCGCCACGCGCAGCATGGTCAGCGGCGTGGTTTCTGACGGTTTAATGACGATAGAACAGCCCGCAGCCAGCGCAGGCATCACTTTCCACATCCCGATCATCAGCGGGAAGTTCCAGGGCACAATCCCGGCCACCACGCCAACCGGCTCCTTTCGCGTCCACGCCTGATAGCGGGCGCCCTGCGGCAGCGGGATGGAGAGGTCGAGGGTCTTACCCGAAATTTTGGTGGTCAGCCCGGCGGTATAGCGCATCCAGTTCAGGGTGCAGCCGACTTCAAACATGCGGGAAATGTTGATGGATTTGCCCTGCTCCAGCGTTTCGAGCTGGGCCAGCTCCTCGCTGTGCTGTTCAACCAGATCGGCGAAATGAAGCAGGATCCGCTCGCGCTCCGCCGGGAGTTTTCCGGCCCAGCTGCGGGCGACAAACGCGCGCCAGCCGGACATGACGGCACGGTCAACGTCATCGACGCTGGCATCGGCGGTCGAGGCAATCACCTCGCCCGTGGCCGGGTTGAAGACATTCAGCCGCTTTTCACTGTCCGACGCGGCCTGACGCCCTTCAATCCACAGGCCATGCTGTCGGTCTAAAAATTGTTGTACGGCAGGCTGAATGGCCACCTGTGATTCAGACATAGGATACTCCTTCGTTATTCTTCGCAGGGTGTCCATCCAGTCTAAGTGGGGTTTTGCATTCTCGCTTTTGTCTCTGTGACATTCGCTTTGCCACCTGTGACAGGCTCCGCAAATCGCGATAATTGCCGCTTATATCGCTGTTACCGGTGAGTGTTCTTTCCTATAGTCAGCCTCATAGCTCTGACAAAATGCAACACAAATGCAACAATGCGAAAACGTTGACGGTGCAGTGAGAGAAACGATGGCGTGTGCAAGCGAGCAGGAACAGTATCAGCAGTGGCTGGCGCAAATTAACCAGGTTTGCGGGCGCTTTAACGCGCAGCCCACCGAGGGGAGGTTCTTCGGCGAGCTGGAGACCAGCTATGCGCGCAGCCTGAAGCTCAGCACCGTGACCGCAGGCGGCGTTAACCTGTTCCGCTCCCGTCAGGAGATCGCTCAGAGTAACGATGCCTGGTTCTATACCGTGTTCCAGCTTGAAGGCAGCGCGGAAATTGAGCAGGATGACCGTCGCGCGCTGCTCAGAACCGGTGATATCACGCTGATTGACGCGTCGCGTCCCTGCTCGATCAACTGGCGGGAAAAATCCCGCCAGATTTCGCTCCTGGTTCCCCGTCAGATTATTGAGCAGCAGTGTCGTTTCCAGGAGATAAGCTGCGCGACCGCCCTTTCCCGCACCTTGCCCACCGTACAGCTGAGCCACCGCCTGTTGATGGAGAGCATGAGCAATGCCGACCTGAGTGACCGGGAGAGCGAAGCGGCGCTTGAAGCGATGATCTGCCTGCTGCGCCCCGCATTCCAGCAGCGTGAAATCATTCAGCCGCGCAAGGAGCGCCAGTTCCAGCACGTAGTGGCGCTGATTGACGACCATATTCAGTCTGAATCGCTGCGCCCGGAATGGATTGCCGCCGAGAGCGGCATGTCCGTGCGCAGCCTGTACCGCATGTTTGCCGAGAAGGGGCTGGTGGTGGCGCAGTACATCAAAAACCGTCGTCTGGATCTCTGCGCGCAGGCGCTGCAATCTACCGGTGATGATGAAAAGCTGGCGGGCATTGGCTACAGCTGGGGGTTCACCGACCATAGCCATTTTTCTACGGCGTTTAAGCAGCGTTTTGGCGTCTCGCCGGGTGAATACCGCAGGCGCTACCGCTAGCTACTTTTTGAGCCATTTTCCGTTAATGCCCTTTACGTATTCGCCCGGCTGCGCGCGGGCAACCAGCTTTTGACCCGCCATTTTCGCGACTTCATCGACCGGCAAATTATTTCTGTCGGCCAGCTTCTGGTAGTTTTCCGTGCGTGCCGCATTGATACGATTGACCAGCGCCAGGGTTTCCGCGTCCTGTTGAATCGGGGCAAGATAGCCGCTCAGGGTTTCCCCCACGCGCCCCTGCGCCCGGGCATCACTTAAGGTCAGCGCGGCCGCCTGCACGTTCATCCCCAGCGCCAGTAAAATCAGAGCTAATCGTTTCATGACATCCTCAGAACAGATCGCTGCGCGATTTCAGCAGGGTTTCAACGTCTTTATCGACCTTAATATGGATCTCATGTTCGATTTTGACATTCATATTGATGGTAATCGGCTCCTTTGGCGCAGCGACTTCAATGCGCGGCGTACAGCCGGTCAGTAGCGCGGCAACGGCAACGGTGAGCACACCAGCCATCTTTTTCATTGTTGTTCCTCACTTTCCTTGCCAGTCAAACTGCGGGGAGCAGGTATCGCCGCATGTTGCTCAAACCAGGTTTGCAGGTTGTCCCCAAAACGCAGGCTGCGCCAGAGGGTAAAGACATTCTCGTCATGGGTATAGTTCAGGTTGACGGAGCTGCTTTTGCCATCCACCCGGCTGGTCCCCTTGATGGTCGCCTGCATGGTTAATTCACCCAGGTTATCTAAATTGATTCTCGTCCACGAACGCGAAATTTCCATATAGCGGAGCCAGTTAATCGCCGCGCCCGCAACCATATTATCTTTGACGATGGCGTCGGCCGTATCTTTGTCGATGCGCAGCGTCATTGGGCCCGGGTTGGTCAGCCAGCCATCTTTAATGATCCATTTTTCATTGTCCAGCCAGAACGGCAGCGCCCCGCTCACCGGCCCTGACATGGCAAACTGTTTCGGATTGACGGCGCTAATCAGCTCGCTGGAGGAGATATTGTCCACGCGCAGCAGGGCCGGATCGTGCTGCGGCATCCGCAGCTGCTGCATGGTGATCTTCCCGCCGAGGGTTTCCACCTTCACGTTGGTGAGCAGCAGCGGATTGTCCTCCGTCCAGGGATAATCACCCTGTAGATCGGCGGTAATGTTGCGCGCGGTCACCAAGTTTTCCACTTCGCCAATGCGCAACGTGACCGGACCGCGCGTACCGAGGGACCAGGTTCCCTCGCTGAAGCGGAACGGCAGCACAAAATCGACGCCGTTAATCTGGTTATCCGGCATCCAGGCGCTGCCGGATTTCAGCACGCCGTGCCCCCCCGCTTCAAAGCCCTGATCGGCCGCCGCCGAGAAGGCGACCTGCGCGTAAAGTTCTCCGTCGCGCAGCGTCATTTTCCAGTCCGGCGGGATCAGCGGCTGGAAGACGGTGAGCGACTGTTTCGGCCACCAGGCCTGCCCGCGCAGGCGTACGCCGTCCCAGCGTCCGTTCACCTGTACCGGGCCGATTTTGTCCGCATGGAGGTCGCCCTTGAACTGAAAAATGGTCGGGTCGGTGCCGTCGACGCTGAAGGTCAGGACCGAGGGCGGCAACGCGCTGCCCCCGGAGAAACGGGTTTGCCCGGCGTTGAGCGACAGCGCGCCGCTGAATGCCGGTTTATCCGGGTCACGCAACCAGCGCACCGGTTGCTCCAGCACCAGGCGCGGCTTGCTGACCTCCATCGTGCCGTACTGGAGCTTGTCAAAACCGGTGGAGAGCGCCGTCAGCTCGATAAGCTTGTCGCGCCACTCGCCTTTCCCGGCGACATCCCAGCGGGCATGCATCGGCGTAAAGCCGCCTTTTCCCCAGTAGCGCCACTGCCACAGGCCGTTGTCGGGTAAAAAGTCGTTGGCCTGACCGTCCAGGTGGAGTTCAAAATCACCCATCTCGTTTTCATGGGCGCGCAGAATCGCCTGCAGACGGCCGTCAACGCCCTTCTGCGTCAGCTTCACGCCCGCCAGCGGCCAGCGGATTTCATCAATATCGAGTGAGTTGATGATGCGCCCGCGCGAGCGAAGCAGCGCCCCCGGCTCAAAGGCCAGCTGCGGTTCATACAGGCTGCCGGTCAGCGTGGCGGGCAATTTGGCGTACAGAATAAGATCGTTTTGCTTCGCCTCGCCGCTGAGATGCAGCGGCATATCGCTGTTTTCCATGCTGAGCCTGCCGGGCCCAATATTCAGTACCGCATTGCCTTTCCCCGCATCACCGTGGGTCAGCACGTTCAGTCGTCCGGTCAGGGTGGTTTTATCCAGCCCCTGCTGCCAGTTGTCGGCGCGAAGCGAAACGCGTCCGCTCAGCGGCATACCGGAAAGATCCCAGTTCCAGCGTCCGTCGCTGATGTTCAGCTGCTCCGCGGTGATGTGCCACGGCAGATCGAGCAGCGGATCGGGGTTGTCCCGCGCCATCACCACCAGCTGTCCCTGGTTGTCTTCCCAGTCCAGATCGGCATCGACCAGAGACGTTAACTGTGGCACGTTAAAGGTCGCGACCGCGTGGCCCTTCACCGGCACGCCGTCCGGAACCAGCGGCAGGGTAAACTCGCCCACCAGCTTAATGGGCTGCGGCTGGTCCGGGAGCTGTACATCGAACTGGCTGACCGAGAGCGTTTGACCGCGAAGCGTACCTTTAATGCTGACCTGCTCGCCTTTATAGGCGATCTCCTGAATGGACGGCGTCAGCGATGCATGAAGTTCGCCCTGCCACTGCTGCCAGGGCGACAGCGTCAGACGGTGAACGGTGATCCAGGTATTGGGTAACACGGCCTGCCACTGTGCCAGCGTTTTGGGGGCGACCGTTGAGGGCGCAGACTGGGGAATTTTGCTCAGACAGACGGAATTGAGATCCAGCGCACCGATATCCAGCTTCCAGCGGCTCGGATGTGACAGCGTCACGTTATCGATGCGGGCAATTTCGCAATCTTCAACCAGATAGCGAAGATCGGGGATCACCAGCGCGTGGCGAGTCAGTTTCGGGCTCTCTTCGAAAGCGATGCGCGTCCCGACGGGCAGCCAGATCCCGGCGAGCGTCGGTACCCACTGGGCGAGCGTCATCAGCAGCGTCAGCGGCAATAATATGAACAGCAGTAAAAGCGCAAGAGCGGCTTTGTATTTACCCTTCATGGGCAGTTAATATCCTGATTTAGCGAAAGAATTAAGCCGGCAGTGCCGATCATTGTCGCATGTTTAGCCAGTCAGTTGAAGGGAATGCCATTTTTAAGGATAGATGCTCTAGAATAATTGATAGAACTTATTGAATTCAATAATATTTTAGAAATTGTAAGATAATTTTAATCATGCTAACGTGAATGCAAAATCACTGGAGAAAGTCTTATGAAACTCGCGGTATATAGCACAAAGCAGTACGACAAAAAGTATCTGCAACATGTTAACGAGGCTTACGGGTTTGAGCTTGAATTTTTCGACTTTCTGCTGTCCGAAAAAACCGCCAAAACGGCGCACGGCTGCGAAGGCGTCTGCATTTTTGTTAACGATGACGGCAGTCGTCCGGTGCTGGAAGAGTTGAAAAAACAGGGGGTGAAGTACATCGCCCTGCGCTGCGCGGGCTTTAATAACGTGGACCTCGACGCGGCGAAAGAGCTGGGTCTGAAGGTGGTGCGCGTGCCGGCGTACTCACCGGAAGCGGTGGCGGAACATGCGATTGGCATGATGATGTCGCTCAACCGTCGTATTCACCGCGCTTATCAGCGTACCCGTGACGCCAACTTCTCGCTGGAAGGGCTGACCGGCTTCACCATGTACGGCAAAACCGCGGGCGTGATCGGCACCGGTAAAATTGGCGTGGCTGCCCTGCGCATTCTGAAAGGCTTCGGCATGCGTCTGCTGGCGTTCGATCCGTACCCGAGCGCCGCTGCGCTGGACCTGGGCGTGGAATACGTCGACCTGCCGACCCTGTTCTCACAGTCTGACGTAATCTCCCTGCACTGTCCGCTGACGCCGGAGAACTACCACCTGCTCAACCAGGCGGCGTTTGACCAGATGAAAGATGGCGTGATGATCATCAACACCAGCCGCGGCGGGCTGGTTGACTCTCAGGCCGCTATCGAAGCGCTCAAAACCCAGAAAATTGGCGCGCTGGGGATGGACGTGTACGAGAACGAACGCGATCTGTTCTTTGAAGACAAGTCTAATGATGTGATTCAGGACGACGTGTTCCGCCGCCTGTCCGCCTGCCATAACGTGCTGTTTACCGGACACCAGGCGTTTCTGACGGCCGAAGCGCTGATCAGCATTTCGGAAACCACGCTGGGTAACCTGCAGCAGCTGGAAAAGGGCGAAGCGTGCCCTAACGAACTGGCATAAGCATGACGCCGGGCGGCGGCTATGCCCCACCCGGCGTACTGTCTGCCTCCCAGGCCCGGTGCGCAAAGCACCACCATAGCAGGACGGCCACCAGCGCAATCGCGCTCAGGACGCTGAATGCCACCGCAAAGGAGTAATGACCCGCAATCATGCCGGTTAACGCCGGACTCATGGATGCCCCAACCCCCTGCATCAGCATCACCACGCTCTGCCCGGCATTGACGTGTCCGCTCCCGCGTAGCAGCACCACGATAAACGACGGAACCACAACCCCCAGGATCCCTGCGGCCAATCCGTCGAGGATTTGTACCGGGATCATCATTAACGGCGCGTCCGTCGACGCCGCCAGCGCCGCGCGCACCGGCATCACCATAAGTGCCAGCATAATCAAGCGCCAGTAGCCGTAGCGGTCTATTCTGTGGGCGACCCAGATGGCGACTGGGATCATCACGGCCTGCGAGATAATGACGGTGGCCGCCGCGTACAAACCGGGGTTGATCGAGGCGGGAGCTGCGGCCACTCTCATGCTCAGCATCGGCAGCAGCGCGGCGTTCGCCAGGTGAAACAGCAGCAGCGTCAGTCCGGTCACAAAAAGCGCACGGTTTTTAATCAGCACGGCAAAACCAGGGACCGGCAGATTAGCCGAAGAGGACAGCCCGCGCGCCGCGTCGTTATCAATATCGCCGGTGCGAATGGCAAGCAGCGCGCACAGCGTTAACAGCGTGGTACAGGTCATCAGCAGGAAAATCCCGCCGACGCCCCAGTACCAGGCAATACCGCCCGCAATCACCGCGGTGACAAAATTGCCCCCGTGATTGAACGCCTCATTTTTGCCCATCTGCGCGCTGAACCCGCTCTGGCCGGTCAGGCCCAGCGAAATCCCGGCGATCAGCGGCCCGACAAACGCCGCGCAGATACCGGAGACAATTTGCGAAACGGCGACAACGCCGCTCTGCTGGCTAAACCAAAGCAGGAGCGTGCTAAGGGTGATGAGCAGGCACACCAGCGCCAGCACGGTCCGCTTGCTGCGTGATGTGTCGGTGATGAATCCCGCGGGCAGCGTAGCGAGTAATCCCGCCAGGCCACCGGCCGTCATCAGGATGCCGATATCATCGGGAGCCCAGTGGCGTTCGGTCAGAAAAATACCGAGAAAAGGACCGAGGCCATCGCGGACATCCGCAATGAAAAAACTTGTCAGGCACAATGCCCGCAGCGAACGAAGAGACATACTGCCTGCCTTTGTCTGTTATCGCCTGTAAAAAAGGAAATGTAGTATACCGGGTATTTTTGAAAATCAGATGACGTCTTAAAAACATGCCTTCCGAACTTAAACAATCCATAACGGAGGCTGTTTTTTTGCTTTACTCATTAGCTTGCGTGCCTATACTGGCAATAAATTTTCACAGGAGACCTTCGTTGGAAAGTTATTTTATCGTCGATACGAAGGTAAGCTAGCGCAAATTTCTCGCTGCTTACCTGAAACGGTGGGCAGCAATCCTCTTTAAGCGATTGTATCCCGATACAGTAAGAACCACTCAATTTGTGGGGCATCGCATGTTCATGTTTACACATTCACTCTTTCCGCCACCGTCATCCTGACACGCTTAGCATTTAAACGGCGTGATGATGTGCTTAGCAAAGCACTGACGCTTATTAATTAATAACGTTACAGGCGATTGGCTGATGTTCCCTTATATCTCTCATCTGCTCGCAGCGATGCTGCTGGGCGCAATTATTGGCGCGGAAAGACAGTGGCGCCAGCGTATGGCCGGGCTTCGTACCAATGCACTGGTTGCCACGGGCGCGGCGGTGTTCATTTTAAGTTCTGTATCCACCTCTCCTGATAGCCCGGGGCGTATCGCAGCGCAGATCGTCTCCGGGATAGGCTTTCTTGGTGCAGGCGTCATTATGCGTGAAGGAATGAATATTCGAGGTCTGAATACCGCCGCAACGCTGTGGTGCTCGGCCGGAATTGGCGTGCTGTGCGGTTTAGGCCAGTTCTGGAATGCCGCCATGGCCAGCCTAATTATTCTCTGCGCCAACATCCTGCTTCGCGAAGCCGCGCAGCGGATTAATCAACTGCCTGCGATCCATGAAGGTGAAAAATGCTATGTCCTGAAAATCACCTGCAATGATGAGCATGAAGATGCGGTGCGGCAGAGCGTCGTAAACATGGCGAAAGAGTTAACGTTAAGTCTGAAAGCGATTTATTCCGCAACGGCGCAAGCAGAAGGGAAAACCGAAATACGGGCCGAGGTGATGACTCGGGAGGAATACCGGAAATTGCTCGATCTGATTATGGATAATATGGGCGGAAATAAAATTATCGCGTCCGTCAGCTGTCACGCAATATAAGTCTATTACCGGGCTTAACGCCCGGTATTGCCTTTGCCGTTTGCACGGTCAGTGACCCTAACGCGGCCCAGGAAGCGAGAATGTTCATTGTCGCGACATAATGACAGGCAGGTTTGACTGTACGAATATCACATAACCGAAATTTATCCCCATTATGACAGCTTGCTCTCTGTTTTCCTGAAATTAACGGTCTAACCTGATGTGGGTGAAAAACACTCAGGAGGGACAAATGTATAACTCAATTTTGGTTCCAATTGACATTTCGGAGGATAGCCTGACGCACATGGTTATCCCCTTCGTTCAGGCACATACAGCACTTAACACAGCTCAAGTCCACTTTCTTACCGTTATTCCATCGCTTCCATATTATTCATCATTAGGTCTGGCCTACTCCGTAGAAATGCCGAAGATGAAAGAGTTCCAGCACGCGGCCTTAGCGAAACTGGATGAAATTGTTAAGCAATTCAAAATCCCGGCAGACAAAATTCAGACTCACGCCGTGACGGGATCCCCTAAGGATCAAATCCTTAAGCTCGCTGACACGATCGGCGCCGACCTGATTATCATCGCCTCCCACAAACCTGATATATCGACATATCTGTTGGGTTCAAACGCTGCGGCAGTGGTACGGCATGCGAAATGCCCTGTGCTGGTTGTAAGATAAAAAACCGGGCGCGAAGCCCGGTTTTTCAAGCCAACACTTATGACTCGCTTCCGATAAATTACTTCACAAAAATGTGAGTCATGTTACGGCTCCTTTCGAGATTAATGTCTGACGTATTCTTACCTGTTCACGCAAAGCGCAAATGGCGATTGCAGATTTCCTATCAGCCAGCCATTACTTGAAGGCTCTATCTTTAGCGGACGAACGGTACCTTCAGGAACGTAAAAGAAGCTGCTTTTGAAACTTTCATCATCAGCAGTATCTCGTGGATTTTTAACGTAGCGCGTATCTGTCAGTGAAATCTCACCTGGCCTGCTCATCTCATAGCTAAAGAGAATTGTACGCGAGATGATATGAACACCTCTTTCTGAATGGATATTACCCGACAGGACAGCCTGGCCATCGTGATTTTTATCCAAACGGAAAACAAACTCCAGCGTAGCGATGAAATCAGGTTCATGGTGGTTATAACGTACTATTGTGGAACAGTTTACATTTAACGCACTCTGTTTCTGACGCATGTGAACATAGAACCACACCGATAACGCCAGGACGACGAGTAAAATTACGGCCAGGCTACCTGTTTTTTTATTAATTGCGTTCATAACCACTCCAGTAGTTATTGAGGCAGGAAATGTATTTATCGTTTCTGGACGTACAGCGACTGATGAAAGCGCGTCCTTTGTTACCGTAAAGATATGACTCAGAAACCTGATACAAAAATGAGGCTCCCTCGAGACAGTTAATTCCATTCTCTTTCGCTAACTCGATGAACAATTCCTTTTTTTGTTCAGAAAGTGATGCGGAGTTTCTCTGTACTGTGTATACAGGGCACGATCCATAGTTAAAGAGAAAATAAGTCTTTAATTCTCTCACCTGAGCTAGATCTTTTGATGGAACCCTAAGCCCTAAGGTAATCAAGGTCGCGCTTATTAAAACGACTGCCAATGCCAGAGCAATAGGCCATTTTCTATATTTAACTCGCACAGGAGACCGTTGCTTTGCTATTTGCGCGTCATTTTTGTCATCTTCTAACCGAGACTCATCATCAGTAATGGGCTGAGTCTGAACCCTTACCTCGACATCACTATTAAACATAAAGCCAACGCGAGGCACAGTAGTAATACACTCATCGACAATCCCAAACTGTAGGAAATGCTTTCTCAGTTCGGAGATGTATTTGTTTAGGGTGTGACTCGAGGAACGAAGACCATGAGCATCCCAGACGCTATCCAGAAGTTCATTTCGCGTCAGAACCTGACCATGCTTTTCCAGAAGACATGCAAGAAGTCTGTTCATTGTCAGGGTCAGAATGACAGTAGAGCCTTCGTCTCCGGATGGCCATATAGCACCATCTTCCGATCGATAGAAAACCCTATTATCAATCACGAAAACCATCTCTGACTCCTTATCCATGATGGTAATTGAATGGTTTCTCTCGTTTCTCCAACTTACGGAAACCCATCAGCTTCTGTGTCTCATCCTAGCACAGCCAGGCGTGACAGCAGCTTTAGCAGTTACATTGCTTGTAAAATCGGACCTTATCAGAATATTAATTTGTAATTTAACAAATCACCGATACATATACCTGCATTGTGTTTTTGGTTGATAGGATTATTCGCAGAAGTGAATGAGCAGGTTCTTAATCTTCAGGAGCAGTCATCCGCCCTACCGCCATTCACAGCCCCGGTAACGAAGAGACCGCTCGGGTAGCGAATCCAGTAGATAAGGAGCGACATTATGATAAGCACCAAAATGCTCATAAAGGCAGAACGTTTCTTCATCAAAGCTCGTACAGTGATTAGAGAAACAATCTTATCAGCGGAACTGACCAATGCTGAATTTGTTCCCTTCATTCA
This sequence comes from Enterobacter sp. EGD-HP1, assembly GCF_000733275.2. Classification (NCBI taxonomy): domain Bacteria; kingdom Pseudomonadati; phylum Pseudomonadota; class Gammaproteobacteria; order Enterobacterales; family Enterobacteriaceae; genus Enterobacter; species Enterobacter sp. EGD-HP1. The sequence goes on along the minus strand of NZ_AVOP01000002.1, from coordinate 3,448 downwards.
GCCGGTATGTAAGGGAGATAAGATCGTAGGCGGAGAGGTATTACTCAGAGTTCTCAAAGATGGGATTTACCAATCTCCCGAAAAATACCTTTCGGCAATGGAATCATGCGAGGTGATTAATGATGTCACTTGCAGTCTGATGTCTGATGTTAAAACATTTTTCGAAGGCTATGAAGGTACTCTACCTGATGACTTTTATCTCTCCTTCAACATCTGTGCGAGACAGTTGAACTCTTCAAGAGTTATTGATGCAGTGAAGGACTTTAAGAAAGTATTCGACGGACGCATTGCTGTCACGCTGGAAATTGTCGAACGCGGAACAATGAACCTGGACGACTTTGCACTCGATGCTATGCAACAGCTTACTGAGTCAGGAGTGCGATTTGCGATTGATGATTTCGGCAGCGGGAGTTCATGCCTTAAATATATTGAACATGCAGGTTTCTCAACAATCAAGATTGATAAATGCCTCACAATTGCCAGCAATGGATCATTAATCTATTCCGCGGTGATTGATTCCATTATCACTCTCGCAGAGCGGCTGCAAATTCATGTTATTGCTGAAGGTATAGAAAATAAAGAACAACTATCGCTTTTGAAAGATAAAGGGGTGGATATTTTTCAGGGTTATCTATTTTCAAAACCTGTAAGCATGCACGAGTTTTGCACGCACATATAACACTTTTCAAAAACATAAATACAGCAGTTCGCAACCTGTCATAGAAAAGCATTACTTAAATAACAGTAGTGCATTCAACCTAATTGTTACAAATTTAAAATTACCACCGAGGACAATTTATATATGTCAGCTAATTTCACAAACCCTCCAGAGCTTCCATCATACAAAGGGCCAGAAGGAATTCTTTATGATTTTAACTATGGCGCGCGCGTTTTGCTTCCGGAAGGAAAATGGCACGTCATCTTAATGGATGACGACAGCGGCAATATTCTTTTCAGGTGTGATTCAGAAGGCGGCTGGGTAACCAGTAATAAAAAATATTACGTCCGCTTCCGCATTCAGGTATTCCACCAGGGATCGGTGAGCCCGGTCCTGGATGAAACGCTGGATATGAAGGACAAGCCCGTCGTCATCTTTTTCCCGACGGGAACTCTGGGCGACATGCTTGGCTGGTTCCATTACGCAGAGCGTTTTCGCCAGCTGCACCGCTGTCAGCTTGAGTGCGTCATGGGGCAGGAAATCATTGAACTGCTCAGCGCGCAGTATCCCGAGATCACGTTCTCCACTAAGGACAATCTGCAGACGGTTAATCCCTATGCATCCTGGTATGTCGGACTTTTCTTTAAGGGTGATACCACACATCAGCCCATTGACTTCAGGAAGGTCGGCTTCCACCGCAATGCCGGCTATATCCTCGGGGTCGATCCGCGGGAGTGCCCGCCCCGTCTGAAGCTGGATGCAGAGCGAAAAATTGCGGAGCCGTACGTCTGCATCGCCGTGCAGTCCACTAACCAGGCCAAGTACTGGAACAACGGCCATGGCTGGGCAGAGGTAGTTGCTCACCTTAAGTCTCTGGGATATCGGGTGCTGTGCATTGACCGCCATGCGCATTACGGCCAGGGCTTCGTCTGGAACCACATTCCCCAGGGCGCCGAAGACTTCACGGGCGATATTCCGCTTCAGGAGCGTGTGGACCTGTTAAGGCATGCGAGCTTCTTTATCGGACTTGGCAGCGGGCTGTCATGGCTAGCCTGGGCGTCCGGTATCCCTGTGGTGTTAATCAGCGGATTCAGTCTCCCCAACAGCGAATTTTACACCCCCTGGCGGGTGTTCAGCAGCCATGGCTGTAACGGCTGCTGGGATGACACGTCCGTTGATTTTGACCACGTGGATTATTTGTGGTGTCCGCATCACAAGAACACCCCACGTCAGTACGAGTGCACGAGTCTGATAACCGGTAAACAGGTCATCGGCATGGTGGACCGTCTGCATTCAGGATTAGTTGATAAGTAAGGGACATAGATATGAACAAGATATATACCACCGTCTGGTGCGAGTCGCGCCAGCAGTGGGTTGTGACTTCTGAACTGGCGACCGGGTCCGGTCGTCCGAAGCTGACGCCAAAGAAAAGTGCTTTGGCGTTGCTGCTGGGTGCCGTGCTGCTGCCTTCAGGTCCGGTTATGGCTGCGGATTATGTGGGTGTGACGGTAACGGGCATACAGGGTATTCATTCAGGGGACAGGGCCATCTCCACCACCATTAATAGCGGTGGTAGTCAGTTCATCACTAGTGACGGTTATACCTCTGCTACCATCATCAACACAGGTGGCACTCAGTTAGTTTCAAATGGCGGCTGGGCCTCTTACACCACTATCAATAGCGGTGGCATTCAGCGTGTCTCCAGTGGCGGTTGGGCCAATGTTACTACCATTAGAGGCAATGGCAACCAGCACATCTACGGTGGTGGTAGTGCCAATTCTACTACCATCATTAGCGGTGGCTTTCAGCATGTCTCAAATGGTGGCATCGCCACTTATAGCACCGTCAGTAACGGTGGTGAACAGCTCATCTCTAGTGGTGGCTTGGCCGCCAATGCTACCCTCGACCGTGGTAGTCAGCACGTTTACAGAGGCGGCTCAGCCACCTCTACTACCATTAACAGCGGTGGTACTCAGTACATCTCAAGTGGCGGCCGGGCAACCTCTACTGATATTAAAATCGGTGGAAAGCAGCACGTTTCTAATGGCGGTCTAGCGGTTAATACCTCTATCGTTGGAATTGATGGAGAACAGCACGTTTCAAATGGCGGCACTGCCATCGACACCACCATTAAAGTCATGGGTAATCAGCACGTCTCCACTGGTGCCACTGCCACTGAAACCACCATCAGTGGTGGTGCTCAGCATGTATCCAGTGGCGGGTCGGCCACTAGCACCACCATTTATAGTGGTAATCAGCGCGTGTCCAGTGGCGGGTCGGCTACATCGACACGCATAATGAGCGGTGGTTCTCAGCTCATCTATAATGGCGGGGAGGCTACCATTACCATCCTTGATGGTGGTAACCAGTTCGTCAGCGGAGGAACGGCCACAAGCACTACTATAAGCGCTGGAGTCCAGCTCGTCTCTAATGGCGGCCTGACCATTACAACCACGATAAACAGTGGTACTCAGAGTATCTTCAGCGGTGGCTTGGCCACTTTTACTACAATCAATAGTGGCGGTTATCAGCACGTCTCCAGTGGTGGTATGGCCAGTGACACCACCATCAACACCTGGGGTTATCAGAACGTCTACGCTGGAGGTTCGGCGAATTCTACCACCATCGAAGGTGGTGGACAGTACATCCTCAGTGGCGGCACAGCCACTACTGCTACCATCAATAGTGGAGGCTATCAGCACGTCGAGAGTGACGGTTCAGCAACCTCTACTACTATACATGCTGATGGTGTTCAGTTAGTTTCTAGTGGCGGCTCGGCCACCACCACTT